>JBGUIF010000112.1:0-25525 GCA_045112755.1 Anaerobutyricum sp. | reverse complement strand
TGGTGTCTGTGCGTTCTGGGACGGACTGATCTTAAGTCCGTCATCAGACGAACAGATGCCAACAACTGACACAACACAGGACATGGGGATCCTTGCCTTTTAAGTAAACGTGGCAGCCGCTTTAATGCGACAGCCCCCTTTACGTAACGAGGCCGCCGCATTTTAATGCGACGGCCTCTTTTTAGCACATTCATTATTTGTATTTACGCTTTCTGGCAGCCTCGGATTTCTTTTTCCGCTTTACAGATGGCTTCTCATAATGCTCTCTCTTGCGGATCTCCTGCTGGATACCAGCCTTAGCACAGCTTCTCTTAAAACGACGAAGAGCGCTGTCTAAAGATTCGTTTTCTTTAACGATAACACTTGACATCGACTCACCTAACCTCCCTCCAGTTGTGGATTGTGCCTAATACAACTGTCTGGGTATTTTTGCACTGATAATTATTATAGCATAAAATGCTATTACGTCAAGACTTTTATTCCCTCATATTTAAGCCAGCTGTCCTTTGGCCAGATCCACTGCTTTAGCCAGGGCGTCAGGAATGCCTGCTGCCTTCTTACCACCGGCCTGGGCCATGTTGGGACGTCCGCCGCCGCCACCGCACACCAGGGCTGCAGCCTCTTTGATGATCTTGCCGGCATGAGCGCCCGCCTTCACAGCATCATCAGTGGCTGTGACTATCAGGTTCACCTTGCCGCCCTTCTCAGAAGCCAGAACAACGATACCGCTGCCGATTTTTTCCTTCAGGTCGTCTCCCAGAGTACGGAGAGCATTCATGTCCACATCCTTGACCGATACCGGAAGAATTTTAAAACCGCCTGCTTCCACCACGTCCTTCATGACGTCAGCAACCTCACTCTTGGCAATCTGGTCTTTCAGCTTCTCATTCTCTGCATGCAGGCTCTTGATCTCATCCAGCATCCCCTGGATACGGTCTGCCAGTTTGTGAGGTTCAGTCTTTGCTGCCTTGGCTGCCGCATAGAGGGTATTCTCCTCATCGACATAATATTTCAGAACATTTTCTCCAGTGAGGGCTTCCACACGTCTCACACCTGCAGCCACGCCGCCCTCGGAAATAATCTTGAAGTTCTTGATGACGCCGGTGTTGGCTACATGGGTTCCTCCGCAGAACTCCTTGGAGAAATCACCCATGGATACCACTCGGACTTTCTCACCATACTTCTCACCAAAGAGAGCCATGGCACCGGTCTTTTTGGCCTCATCCATGGTCATGACGGCTGTCTCCACCGGAATACACTCGTTGATCTTTTCATTGACCAGGTTCTCCACAGCCTGGATCTCCTGAGGATCCATGGCCTGGAAATGGGTGAAGTCAAACCGCAGTCTGTCTTTATCCACATAGGATCCCTTCTGCTCTACATGGGTTCCCAGCACAATGCGCAGTGCCTTCTGCAGCAGATGGGTCGCACTGTGGTTCTTGGCGGTAGCTGCCCGCTGAGCTTCATTGATGGAAAGTGTCACCTGATCGCCAACCTTGAACATACCCCTGGTCACACGGCCAATGTGGCCTACTTTGTCTCCCAGCAGCTTGACAGTATCTTCCACCACAAACTCTCCACCATCACAGCGGATCACACCGCTGTCGGCATGCTGGCCGCCGCCTGTGGCATAGAAGGGGGTTGCCTTCACGAAGATGGTTCCCTCCTGCCCGTCGGAGAGGGCTTCTGTCAATTCATCTTTAGTGGTCAGGACCGTGATCTCGGACACATAATCATTATTCTGATATCCCACGAACTCTGTGGTCACAGAGGGATCGATGGACTCGTAGACGGTCACATCAGCACCCATGTAATTGGTCACTTTTCTGGCTGTTCTGGCCTTGACTCTCTGCTCTTCCATGAGCATTTTAAAGCCATCCTCATCCACACTGATATTCTTCTCTTCCAGAATCTCCTTGGTCAGGTCCAGAGGGAAGCCATAGGTATCATAAAGCTTAAAAGCATCCTCGCCAGTAAGCTCTTTGGTTCCTTCCGCTGCCATCCTGGCCTCCAGCTCCTCAAGAATCTTCAGGCCCTGGTCAATGGTCTTGTTAAAGCTGTTCTCCTCCTGGGTCAGCACCTTGAAGATCAGTTCTTTCTTTTCCTCCAGCTCCGGATACCCATCCCTGGAACCTGCAATGACAGTCTTGGAAAGCTCAGCCATGAACTTGCCGTCGATGCCCAGCAGGCGGCCGTGACGGGCAGCCCGGCGGATGATTCTTCGGAGAACATAGCCCCGTCCCTCATTGCTGGGAGTAATACCGTCGGAGATCATAAATGTCGCGGACCGGATGTGATCTGTAATCAGACGGATGGATACGTCGTCGTCATATTTCTCATGGTAGGACTTGCCGGCCATCTCACAGATCTTATCTCTTAAGGACCTGATGGTGTCAACGTCAAAAATAGAATCCACTTCCTGAACGACAACGGCGAGACGCTCCAGGCCCATGCCGGTATCGATATTCTTCTGCTTCAGTGTGGTGTAGTTATTATGACCGTCATTCTCGAACTGGGTAAATACATTATTCCATACCTCGATGTAGCGGTCACAGTCACAGCCCACTGTACAGTCCGGCTTTCCGCAGCCGTACTTTTCTCCACGGTCATAGTAGATCTCGGAACAGGGACCGCATGGACCAGCCCCGTGCTCCCAGAAGTTATCCTCCTTGCCGAAGCGGAAGATCTTTACGGGCGGAATACCAATCTCATCTCTCCAGATGTCAAAGGCCTCATCATCCTCCAGGTAAACAGAGGGGTAGAGTCTTTCAGGGTCAAGACCCACCACATCTGTCAGGAACTCCCAGGACCAGGCAATGGCTTCATGCTTGAAGTAGTCGCCGAAGGAGAAGTTGCCCAGCATCTCAAAGAATGTACCATGACGGGCCGTCTTTCCAACATTTTCTATATCGCCGGTACGGATACACTTCTGGCAGGTGGCCACCCTTTTGCAGGGCGGGATCTCCTGGCCTGTGAAATAAGGCTTCAAAGGAGCCATGCCGGCATTGATCAGCAGAAGACTGTTATCATTGTGGGGAACCAGCGAAAAGCTGTTCATAACAAGATGTCCCTTGCTCTCAAAGAAATCAAGAAACATTTTTCTCAGTTCGTTAACACCATACTTTTTCAAAATCTTATCCTCCCTGTATGTTCTATCCGCATTACTACGGAAAGGGTGTCCCGGGAGAAATCCCCTGAACACCCTGTCAGATTCATTGATCTTCTTTATTGTTCGGAAGTCTCTTCGGAAGCTTCTTCCCGGGACTTACGATCGCGGATCTTACCTCCGCAGATTATCCCTGCCGCAGCTACTGCGACAAACACGATAAATGTAACCAGATACTGTACAAATGCAGCAAAGACCGCTGACATGGGAATCCCTCCTTTGCAATCAGTATTATCCTCTTGCTTATGTCTGTCTGCAGTCTGCAGGAGACTCTCTCTTACAGATCAGACCAAACATACAACTAAGTATAACAAAAGCAGGGAAAAAATGCAATCGCAAACCGCCATTAATGCCGCTCTGCCAGCTCATCTGTAATCTCCTTCCAGGTCAGGCCGCGCTCGGCCATGAGTACCATCATATGGTAAAGAAAATCACAAATCTCATATTTCAACTCATCAGAATCCGGATTCTTGGCGGCAATCACGATCTCCGTGGCCTCCTCACCGCATTTTTTAAGAATCTTATCGATGCCCTTTTCAAAAAGATAATTGGTGTAGGAACCCTCTTTTGGATGATCCTTCCGGTCCTGGATGGTGGCAAATACCTGCTCGAAAACCTCGAGAGGGTTGTGGGCATTGTACTCTTTTTCCAGGATGGGGGTGAAGAAACAGCTGCGATTGCCGGTGTGGCAGGCGGCGCCCACCTGAGCTACTTTTGCAAGGATGGTATCCTTGTCACAATCGATGGTCATTGATTTTACATACTGATAATGGCCCGAAGTATCCCCCTTGGTCCAAAGCTCCCGACGGCTTCTGCTGTAATAGGTCATTTTGCCGGTCTCCACTGTTTTTTCAAAGGATTCTTTGGTCATGTAGGCCAGCATCAGGACCTGACCGGTCTGGTAATCCTGGGTAATGCAGGGAATCATGCCATCACTGTTCAGCTTAAAGGACTTGAAATCCATACTGCTTTCAAAACTGTTTACCGGCAGTGACAGTTTTCTGAAATGCAGTTTCATCTCCATGGCATCGAATCGTCTCGGGGTATCGAAGATAATTCCATCGGGCATGGTACTTCTGGAAAGATCTGCTGCCACATCCTTATCCACTGTACCACAAATCAGAAAAACAGGGGCCTCCAGCTGGACTTTCAGATAATCTGCAGCCGAACAATAATCCTGGGCAGCAGGGTCTCCGCTCAGGACGATCCCGCCAAAATTCTGATGGTCTGCGGCCTCCTCAGCCAGAGTCAGCAATGCCTCACGGCTTCTGTCCTCGAGTCTGTCAAAATCGATAAAACGGCAGATTCTTTCATTCCCGAACCGTCCTGCTGCCTCTTTGACAGCTTCCAGGTTTTCCCCGGAATCCACCTCCACAAAGACTCTCCTGGCCCCTGCATAAATCAGCTTTTTAATGTCCTCAAAACGGCTGACCGGCGCCAGTACATTGACAGGAAGATCACAGGTTCTGCAGATCCTTTTGATGATCCTGATATCCTCATCCTGCCCGCCCTCCGACAGGCCGGCTTTGTAGAAAAGTTCGTCAGCGCCGCAATGATCATAGTACACTGCAGCTTCCTCTGCATCCTCAGCAAAGATCCTGGGAATCAACTTAATATAATCCATCTTTTCTTGTCTTTCCTTTCAGCTTTTTTTCTCAAAAAAGTTCCGGCGCAAGGCCCCTAGAGGGTACCTTTGGTGGAGAGGACACCCGTCACTCTGGGATCCGGACTCACCGCCTCATCGAGGGCTTTTGCAAAGGCCTTGAAGGCCGCCTCCATGATATGATGATTATTCTTTCCATGGATCAGTTTCAGGTGAAGGTTCATCATGGCACTGTAAGAAACTGCATAGAAGAACTCTCTCACCATCTCCGTATCAAAACTGCCCACCCGGTCCACAGTAAATGGCAGATCGCAGACACAGTAGGGTCTGCCGGACAGGTCCACTGCCCCAAGGACCAATGTCTCATCCATGGGAAGGAGGAAGCTTCCGTAACGGCGGATTCCCGTTTTATCCCCCGCTGCTTCCCGGATGGCCTGACCCAGAACGATGCCCGTGTCCTCTATAGTGTGGTGGCAGTCCACATCCAGATCTCCATCCACCTGGCAGTTCAGATCAAAAAAACCATGGCGGGCAAAGCTGTTGAGCATGTGGTCAAAAAAACCGATTCCCGTATCTACACTGCATTTTCCTGTGCCATCCAGGTTCAGGTCAATCACAATCTTTGTTTCTTTCGTATTGCGCTCAATGTGAGCCCTTCTTTCTTCCATCATTTATTCATCCTCTTAGATTTGGCGTAATTCATTATATTTCCATGAAATCCTCTCTTTTCCAGAGGAAACTTCTTTCCACTCCATCAGGTGTCCTCTCAATCTGCTTGGGATGAGTCTCAGGACAGCCGCCGGCTTATCTGCCGGAAATCTCATTCTTCTTCCTCAAAACGGACCCGGATTGAGTTGGCATGGGCAGTCAGCCTCTCTGCCTCGGCAAAGGTCTCTATATCCTTGTGGATGGCTTTTAGGGCCTCCCTGGAATAGTAGATGATGCTGGACTTCTTGACGAAGTCATCCAGATTCAGTGGGGAGAAGAACTTCGCTGTTCCATTGGTGGGAAGCACATGGTTAGGGCCTGCAAAATAATCTCCCAGAGGCTCAGAACTGTACTCGCCAATGAATATGGCACCGGCATTGCGAATCCGGGTCATCACTTCAAAGGGGTTCTCTGTCACAATCTCCAGATGCTCGGAAGCGATCTCATTTGTGACCTCGATGGCATCCTCCAGGGAATCTGCCTGCAGGATATAGCCGAACTGATCCAGGGATTTTTTAATAATCTCTGCCCGGGACAGGGTCTTCAGATACGCTTCAATCTCCTGGGGCACCTCCCTGACCAGCCGGGGACTTGTGGTCACCAGTATGGCGCTGGCCATCTCGTCATGCTCGGCCTGACTCAGCAGGTCAGCTGCCACATAGTGGGCATTGGCAGAATCATCAGCCAGAACCAGAACTTCACTGGGACCTGCGATAGAGTCGATACTGACATGACCGTAAACGGCCTTCTTGGCCAGGGCCACATAGATATTTCCAGGTCCGACAATCTTGTCCACCTTATCGATGGACTCTGTCCCATAAGCCAGAGCCGCGATGGCCTGGGCTCCGCCTACTTTATAGACATGGGTAGCACCGGCCTCATGGGCTGCCACCAGGGTGGCAGGAGTAACCTTTCCTTCCTTGTCCGGCGGAGTTGTCATGACGATTCTTTGAACGCCGGCAACCTTGGCCGGCACAATGTTCATGAGTACCGATGAGGGATAGGCTGCTTTGCCGCCCGGTACATAAACGCCCACAGAGGCCAGAGGGGTTATCTTCTGTCCCAGAATGGTTCCGTCCGGCTGAGCATCAAACCAGCTGTTTCTTCTCTGTTTCTCATGATAAGACCGAATATTAACGAGGGCTTTTCGAATGACGTCCACCAGACCGGGATCCACCTGTTCATAGGCCTCCCGGATCTCCTCCTCAGTCACCTGCAGACTGGCGGCGTCCAGTTTCGCATGGTCAAACTTTTCTGTGTAGGAGAACATTGCAGCGTCCCCCCGCTCTTTGATGTCATCAAGAATATCCTGGACCGCACTGGCATAGCTGTCATAGGAGGCCGGACTTCTTTTTAAAAGGTCCCTCTGGATATTCCTGATATTTTCCTTGTTGACTTTCAGAATCTTCATCTCTATGTCCTTTCTCACAAAACAACGAATCTGCTGCTTTGGTCACTATTTCATTTATCCAGGATCAGTGGGCCTGACTGATCTTTCTGAGGTCATGGATCAGCTTGCGGATCCTCTCCTGTTCCATCTTCAGACTCACTTGATTGACAACCATCCTGGCCGAAAGGTCGCAGACTTCTTCTAAGACAGTCAGGCCGTTAGCCTTGAGGGTTGACCCGGTCTCCACGATGTCCACGATCACTTCGGAGAGGCCGACGATGGGCGCCAGTTCCACAGATCCGTTAAGCTTGATGATCTCCACAGTCTGGTATTTTTTATTATAGAAATAATCTTTGGCAATACCCGGATACTTGGAAGCCACCCTGATCAGTTCTCCATGCTGCAGTTTCTCTCTGGCGGATTCGGGACCGCAGACACACATTTTGCATGCGCCGAATCCCAGATCCAGTACCTCGTAGATATTTCTTCCTTCCTCCAGTATGGTATCTTCCCCCACCACGCCGATATCCGCCGCGCCATACTCCACATAAGTGGGAACGTCAGATGCCTTGGAAAGGAAAAACTTCAGTTTGAGATCCTCATTGACAAAGATCAACTTCCGGGTTTCTTTATCCTTCATCTCCTCACAGGTAATTCCCAGCTGCTCGAAGAGTGCCATGGTCTTTTTGGCCAGCCTGCCCTTGGCCAGGGCAAATGTCAGATATCTCATATCAGTACTCCTCTCTTAATTGAGCCAGTGATACCACCTTCACCGCTGAGGTGGAGAAATCATGGATGACCACCTGGCCGTCTTCCAGCCGAAGCAGGCCGTCCGCTCCCTGATCCAGGGCGAATTTTATATACTCCGTCATTTCCTTTTTCTCACTTCTTCGCAGCAATTCCATCTTTTTTCCGCCTTTGCGAAGCCCCATCACCAAAGAAATGGCATCTGCCAGATCCTCGTCGTCATAGAGCAGGATCATATAACCATAATCCCGGGTGGAAATCTCAATTTTTTGCCGGGACATAGCCATAAGCAGATCATCCACCAAAATGGTAAAACCGATGGCCGGAGCCTTTTTGCCGAACTGTACCAGCAGGTTGTCATAGCGGCCTCCCTTGCCGATGGCATCGCCGGTTCCAAAGGTGTAGCCCCGGAAAATGATTCCGGTATAATAATCGAAATGATTGACCATACCAAGGTCAAAGCTCACATACTTCTCATAACCATATAGTTTAAGAACCTCATAGACCTCCTGCAGTCTGCTGACCGCTCTTTTGCAGCGTCTGTTTCCCGTGAGTTCCATGGCTTTATCCAGCATGTGGACATCCCCGTAGAGTTCATCGTACTCCACCAGAATCCTTCTGTAGGATTCCGGAATATCCACCTGATCAAGAAGTCCTTCCATGGCCAGAGAATTTTTATTTTCTATATATTCATTAATCCTGCTTTTGATCTCCCTGCTCACTTCCAGCGCATCCATCAACCCTTTATAAAATTCTGCCTGGCCGATATCTACCCTGAAGTCTCTGAGCCCGGCCTCCAGGAAGCACTCGATCATCATGACAATGGCCTCGGCATCCGCTGCCGCTGAATCATCGTTGATATATTCCGCTCCTATCTCTGTCTTTTCAGTCAGTTTCCCCTGGTAGCGCGGATTATTAAGGAAGGTATTGCCCTTGTAGGAGAGTTTGAGAGGCATATCCGTCTCGCTGTAGTACTTGGCTACACTTCTTGCGATAGAAGGCGTCATATCCGGACGAAGCACGAGAGTATTGTTGCTGCGGTCAAAAAACTTGAACATCTCTCTGGAACTGACAGTTCCGGTGTCATGGTTAAACACATCAAAGAACTCAAAGGTGGGCGTCTCAATCTGCTGATAGCCAAAACGGTCCAGAACCCCTCTGAGCCTTTCTTCCACAGCAGCCTTCTCTTTGCACTCTTTGCTGTAGATATCCCGGACACCTTCCGGTGTATGCAGTAACTTCTCTATCATAATCCATCATACCTCCCGGTAATAATATTTCTTTATGCTGAAACAATATTTAATTATAGCCTATATGGGCAAAAATAGCCATAGGTAATTTCTATCGCTTTATAGCATTAATGCGGTAATTCTCTGCTGTACCGCAGTAACAAGGCATATTATACCGTCTCCCACTATCTCTGTCAATGAACTCTCCGGCAAAAAAAAGCTGCCAGCGAGTCGGATCCGGGAGCATACTCCCAGGTTCCAATCCGCTGACAGCCGGATGGCTTATCTTAGATTTAATAATGATGATGCGGCGGCGGTCCGCCCGGCCCAAATTCGTCCACAAGGTCCGGATCCATCTCCACGGGATCAATGTGGGCAGAGGATCCATACATATCACGCCCCACAAGATTATGGCGCATACGGCTCTTCTCAATCGTCTCACTGAGAAGCTGCTTTACCTTCTTGCTCTGGGAGACATTTTCCAGCCGAATTACCGGTGTGGACCTGTCCTTGGTATTCAGTTCAATGGTCCCGGTCCCGCAAAGTCTCTGACCCAGAGACCTGGTCAGGGTGACATCGAGAATCCTGTAGAGGAGGCATTCATCCTCCCTGGAGGAAAGGAGACCCTTGTTGATATAGAGTCTCTCCGCGTCAACCTTATATTTCGTAAAGCTCAGAGGAAACCAGAGATGATGCTTCCGGTCACTCCAAAGCACCGGCAGGACCTCCCCCTTAAGGCCGTCTTCATTGATTCTGGACATCTTTAACTCCTTTCTCCTGCCATACTGTCAAAAGCAGACAGTGAACATTCTTTCTCACTGCATCTTCACTGCAGTTTCTGCCTTGATTATATCATTGATCCTGCAGAACACACAAGCTGAAGTGAAAATGCTTTTTCGCTCTTTTTGCATCCTTATCGTTCATATGCTATCATAGTAAAAAATACAAGAACAGGAGGACACCCCTCATGGCCTTTGACGGCGTTGTAATAGCCAATGTAGTACGCGATATGAACCGTCTCCTCACCGGGGGACGCATCTATAAAATATACCAGCCCGAACCGGATGAGCTGCTGCTGGTCATCAAGAACCAGCGGGAGAATCACCGGCTTCTGATTTCGGCAGGGGCCAGCCTGCCCCTGATTTATTTCACTTCCTCCAATAAAGCCAACCCTCTGACAGCCCCCAACTTCTGTATGCTCCTGCGAAAGCATATCAGCAACGGCCGCATCCTTAAAGTGGACCAGCCTGGCATGGAGAGAATCGTGGAGATGACCATCGAACACCTTAACGAACTTGGCGACATTTGCAGGAAGAAGCTGATCATAGAGATCATGGGCAAACACAGCAACATCATTTTCACGTATGATGATGGAACCATCGTTGACAGCATCAAACACATTTCCGCCCAGATCAGTTCTGTCCGGGAGGTGCTGCCGGGCAGAAGCTACATAGCCCCTCCCAGTCAGGGTAAAACCTCCATCCTGAATCTGACAGCGGAATGGATGAACCAGGTGCTGCTGAAGAAAGCTGTATCTGTCCAGAAGGCAATCTACGGATCAATCTCCGGCATCAGCCCTCTCCTGGCCAACGAACTCTGCTTCCGGGCAGACATTGATGGCGGAGCCGCCGTCGCTTCCCTGTCGGAAAATGACCAGGCTGCCCTCTACGGAGAGCTGGTCCGTCTGAAAAGTCTGATTGAGTCCGGAGATTTCCACCCCAATATCGTCTATCAGGGAAAAGAGCCAAAAGAGTTTGCCTCTGTGGACCTGACCATGTTCTGCGACCTGGAAGCCAGGCCTTTCCCGACCATCTCCCAGGTTCTTGAAACCTTTTATGCCGAGCGGGAACTGGTGACCCGGGTCCGACAGAAATCCTCTGACCTCAGACGGGTCGTACAAAATGCCCTGGAGCGGACGGCAAAAAAATATGACCTCCAGCTTAAACAACTGAAGGACACGGAAAAAAGAGAGAAATATAAAGTGTATGGGGAACTCCTCCACACCTATGGTTATGACATCAAACCCGGGCAGAAAGCCTTAAAATGCATCAACTATTATGATAATCAGGAACTGACCATTCCCCTGGATCCCACCCTGGATCCCATGGCAAATGCCAAAAAATATTTTGACCGTTACGGCAAGCTGAAAAGGACTTTCGAAGCCCTCACAGGCCTGACGGAGGAGACCCACGCCCAGCTTCTTCATCTGGAGTCCATCAGCAACTCCCTGGAGATTGCCCGGGATGAGAATGACCTGACAGTAATCCGGGAAGAACTGATGGAATATGGCTATCTCAAAAGCCACCACAGAGGGAAGAAGGGCAAAAAGATTGCCGGAAAAAGCAAGCCCTTCCACTACATCTCCTCCGATGGCTTCCATATGTATGTGGGCAGGAACAATTTTCAAAATGAAGAGCTGACCTTCCGTCTTGCCAATGGCAAAGATATGTGGTTCCACGCCAAGCAGATGGCTGGTTCCCATGTGATCGTCAAACTGGAAACCGCCAGCGAATTGCCTGACCGGACCTACGAGGAGGCAGCCCGTCTGGCAGCCTTCTATTCCAAAGGAAGAAAAGCTCCCAAAGTGGATGTGGATTACACAGAGCGCAGGAATCTTCGCAAACCGCCCCATGCCAAGCCTGGTTTCGTCATCTACCACACCAACTATTCCATGACCATAGAGCCTGACATCAGTCAGATTCAGGAATTAACCTGAGATCTCGCAGACCATGTCATGCCAGTTTCCGCCGCCCCAGTTGGAATCGCTGGGGCCGAGATGGCGGTAATCCATGGCCTCATAAAAAGGAATCTTATCTTCATGGCAGGTTAGAAAAAGCTTCTTCCTGCCTCTTTCCTTCTCAATCTGAATATACTCTTTCATGATTCTTGTCCCCAATCCTCTGTGCCGGTATTCCGGCAGCACATCAAGGCCAAGAAGCATCACATTGGGCCCGTCCTCCACATGGAGGGTGGCATTCTTAAAATAATCATCCCGAAAGACTTCTTCTTCTACTGCGATACCGGTCAGAAAACCGGCAATCCTGCCCTCTCCCCGGTCAAAGGCCACCAGGAAGAGTTCAGAGGCCATGGCAACCCGGTCAACGATCTCCCTCCAGCTGTTGGCCTCAGCGGGAGGGAAACAGATCTCTTCGATCTCTACACATTCCTGAATTTCCGCCGGGCGGATCTGACGGAATTCGAACCGGTCTTTTTCTGTTACTTCCAGCATTTTATCTACTTCCTTTTACAACTTCCTTTTATAACTTACTTTTACTGCTTTCTATGACTGTTGATCCAACAATCGATCGTACATCTTCTGGTATTTCTTGGCCGAACTCTTCCAGGAATAATTTTTCCTCATACCCCTGGCCACAATCTCATTCCAGTCCTCGGTCTTGTCCCGGTGGACCTCATAGGCCTGCAGAACAGCATTCAGAAAAGCCTGGCCGTCATAGTCGCCAAAACCAAAACCGGTTGCCTTCTCTTCTTCTCCATAGAGCGATACCGTATCCTTCAGGCCGCCGGTCTTTCTTACCAGTGGAACCGCACCATAACGAAGACTCATCAGCTGACAGAGACCGCAGGGTTCAAACCGGGAAGGCATGAGAATCAAGTCACAGCCCCCGTAGATCTTCTTGGCCATTTCATCAGTGTAGTTGGTCTCAAGATACACCTGCTCCGGATAGGTCTCCTGGCACTTCCTGAAAAATGTCTCATACTCCGGCTGACCGCCCCCTAAAATGTAAAGCTGCATCGGCAGGGCGAACATTTCCCCAATGGTATCATGAAAAAGATCAAAACCTTTTTGGTCTGTCAGTCTGGAGACAATGCCCATGGTGAAGTACTGACCTCCTTCAGGCAGGTTTGCTGTCCGCTGCAAAGCCAGCTTATTGACCGGCCGTCCCTTGGCAAAAGTCCTGTAGCTGTAGGTCTGCTCAAGGAACTCATCTTTAGCCGGATTATACATGTCATAGTCGATGCCATTCACAATACCGGACAGGTCTTTGCTGCGCCAGGAAAGGATTCCCTCCAGTCCCTCGCCATACTCCTGGGTCTGGATCTCCTGGGCGTAGGTCCTGCTGACTGTGGTCACCTGATCCGCAAAGGCAATGCCCCCTTTCAGCATACTGGCATTGCCGTAATGGCCCAGATACTCAAAGCCAAACATCCAGTCAGGCAGACCGGTCAGATCCTTCATGGCATCGATCCCGGTGATCCCCTGAAATCTCAGATTATGGATGGTCATAATGGTCCTCATGGTCTGGTAGAAAAGATCATCCCCGTGGAAACCTCTCAGCATGGGCGGGATCATGGCACTCTGCCAGTCATGACAGTGAATGATGTCCGGACGGAACTTCAAAAAGGCCAGCATATCTACAACGGCCTTACAGAAGAAGCAGAACTTCTCCACGTCGGCGCCCAGGTCCCCGTAGGGGGAATCTCCGCAGAAATAGTATCTGTTTTCTATAAAATAGTATTTGATACCGTCAAGGTCCAGACACTTCACGGTGGCAGTCAATTCTCTCCATCCCAGCCAGACAGGGAATGTGGCGATGATTTTCATTTCTTTCTTCCACTTTCCATCAATGCACTCATAGGCAGGAATGACCACTCGAACATCATAGGCCCCCTGATCCAGTTCCCGGGGAAGTGACCCAAGAACAGACCCAAGGCCGCCTGTCTTGATGAATGGCGCGCATTCCGATGCCGCATATAATATCTTTCTCATGAATCATCCTCCTTTTGCCAATTATTATAGCATACTCCCACGATCTTTCCCACGGATTAATCCAAAGGATTTGGCAGGATTTCAGATTGAAATCATAAATAACCGGCATAGACCGATCCTCCACTTTTCATGGATTTTTGTATTGACTTTATCAATTTTATGTGTTAAAGTTTACTTGTTTTAAGAGTTAAAGCTTTACAGATTTAAACTATTAAACAAAGCTTGGACTGCCGCCTTTTTGTCAGGCAGCTGTGGTCCTCAATTCTTAGACGTAATTTTATCAAGAAAAAGGAGATCGTTATGAAACTAATCATCTTAATTCTCTACTTTGCACTTCTGGTAGGAATCGGCTTTTACTGTCGTAAACACGCAACGGATGTGAACGGCTTCGTTCTGGGCGGACGAAATGTAGGTCCATGGCTCACCGCATTTGCCTATGGAACCTCCTATTTCTCGGCCGTCGTATTTGTCGGCTATGCCGGCCAGTTCGGATGGAGATACGGGATCTCCGCCACATGGGCAGGACTGGGAAATGCTTTTATCGGCTCTTTGATGGCCTGGGTAATCCTTGGAAGAAGGACCAGAATCATGACCCAGCATCTGGATTCAGCCACCATGCCCCAGTTCTTCGGAAAACGTTTTGACAGCAATGCCTTAAAAATCTGTTCTTCGGCGATCATCTTCGTTTTCCTGATTCCCTATACTGCCTCCCTTTACAACGGTCTTTCAAGACTTTTTGGAATGGCATTCAACATTGACTACTCCATCTGCATCATCCTGATGGCAGTTCTCACGGCGATCTATGTCATCGCCGGTGGATACATGGCAACGGCAATCAACGACTTTATCCAGGGTATCATCATGCTTTTCGGAATCGTGGCAGTCATTGTGGCGGTAATCCAGAGCAAGGGTGGTCTTATGACAGCTCTGGACGGTCTGGCAAGGGTCACAGACGAGAGTGTCGCCACCACACCCGGTATCTTCGCCTCTTTCCTGGGACCCGATCCCTTGAACCTTATGTTCGTGGTTATCCTGACCTCCTTAGGTACCTGGGGACTGCCCCAGATGGTTCAGAAATTCTACGCCATTGACAATGAGTCCTCCATCAAGAAAGGAACCATCATCTCCACTTTCTTCGCTTTAGTGGTGGCCGGCGGATGTTATTTCCTTGGCGGCTTCGGAAGACTTTTCTCCGATCAGATTAATGTAGAGGCCAACGGGTTTGACTCCATCATTCCCACCATGCTGCAGAATTTAAGTCCCGGACTGATTGCCCTGGTTGTCATCCTGGTTTTATCAGCATCCATGTCCACTCTGTCATCCCTGGTAATCGCGTCCAGTTCGACACTGACCATCGATTTGATCAAGGATAATATCATCAAAAATATGAGTGAGAAACTGCAGGTCCTCTACATCCGGGCACTGATCGTAGTATTTATTGCCATCTCCGCGGTTTTAGCCCTGATCCAGTATAAGAGCTCCGTGACATTCATTGCACAGCTCATGGGTATCTCCTGGGGAGCATTGGCCGGATCCTTCCTGGCGCCATTCCTCTTCTCCCTCTACTGGAAAAAGACCACAAAGGCTTCCTGCTGGGTATGCTTTATCTTTGGTTCTCTACTCATGATCATTGACATGATTGGAAACCTCACCGGCAATCAGATTCTTCCACAAATCATGGCAAGCCCCATCAACTGCGGTGCCATCGCCATGCTGGCAGGATTCATTATCGTACCGGTGGTCAGCGCTCTGACACCTAAGCCTGACACAAATCTGGTGGAAGAATCCTTCGCCTGCTACGAAAAGACCACACCTGTCAAGCAGAAAACAGCCCTCAGCGATTAGAGAAAACCCTCATAAAATACCTATATATATATACCTCAAAAAAAGAGACTGCCGCATTAAAGCTGCAGTCTCTTTGACGTATAAGGGGCTGTCACATTAAAACGGCTGTCTCATAAAAAAGGCAAGGATCCTCAAGTTTCTGATCCGTTTTAATACGACAGCCCTGTTTTAGCGTACAAATGTGGCAGCCGCTTCAATACGGCTGCCATTTAAATCACAGGATACCGCTTTTCATGGCCGCTAGAGCGCTGGTCAGGCTATCAAAAACGGCCGTACAGATTTCTTTTAATTCTTTGTCTGGTTTAGTCAGGTCAACAATCATCACAGGACTGCAGCCGGCTGCTTTGGCTCCCAGCAGACCGTTTCGACCATCTTCCAGAACATAACAGGCTTCCGGACCCAGACCTATCTTTTCAGAGGCCTTCAGGAAAATGTCCGGTGCAGGCTTTCCATCAGCCACCTCGTCTCCCCCCACCATGGCGTCAAAATAGGATGCTATGGCGCTGCGATCCAGATTACTGCGAATCACAGAGACCGGGGAACCACTGGCGATGGCAATTTTAACGCCAGTCCGTTTCAGATACTCCAGAATCTCCCGTACTCCCGGCTTTTCCGGCAGATTGAGGGCAATCCTGTCCCGATACAGGGAATAACAATGCTCCATGAACTTTTCCACATCAACCTGGGGAAAGTATTCATGGATGATCCTCCGGCCGGAAGCGCCGCTGCTGCCGCACATAGCCATAGGAAAGGTCTTCTCCTCTCTCCCTGCCATATCAAGAGCCGTCCTGGCCCAGCTTTCCTGATAGATTCTTTCTGTGTCATATAAGACACCGTCCATGTCGAAAATAATCCCTTTTTTCCTGATCATTTCTATTCACTTCTTCACGGTCAGACCGCTATCCTCTGTTCTGCTGGGCTACCAGCTGGTCAGCTCCGTACATTTTACGAAGAAGCGGTTTCTCAATCTTTCCTGTGGCATTTCGCGGAACTTCAGCGAAAATATATTTCTTGGGGCGCTTGTAGCGGGGAAGCTCATGACAGAACTCCTCGATTTCTTCTTCTGTGCACTCCATACCTTCCTTGATGGAGATGATGGCTCCGGTAATCTCTCCCAAACGTTTATCGGGAAGTCCGATGACTGCCACGTCTTTGATCTTGTCATAGGAGCTTAAGAAATGCTCAATCTGAACCGGATAGATATTCTCTCCTCCGCTGACAATCACATCTTTCTTTCTGTCCACCAGGAAGATAAAGCCGTCCTCATCTTCCATGGCCATATCTCCGGTAAAAAGCCAGCCGTCTCTCAAAGCCTCGGCTGTGGCTTCGGGATCATTATAGTAGCAGGTCATAAGGCCAGGGCCCTTGACACAGAGTTCCCCTACCTTACCTTGTTCTACTTCGTTTCCATCCTGATCTACTATCTTGCATTCCCAACGATATCCGGGAATACCGATGGCGCCGACCTTATGGATATTTTCCACACCCAGATGGACACAGCCGGGTCCTGTGGACTCAGACAGGCCGTAATTGGTATCGTAGAGATGGTGCGGGAAATATTTTTTCCAGCGGCGGATCAATGACGGCGGTACCGGCTGGGCCCCGATGTGCATCAGGCGCCACTGGTCTAATTCATAGTCTTCCAGCTTCAGGTCGCCCCTGTCAAGAGTATCCAGGATATCCTGAGCCCAGGGTACCAGAAGCCACACGATGGTACAATGTTCTTTGGAAACAGCATCCAGGATAATCTCAGGCGAGGTACCTGTCAGCAGCACTGCCTTGCTTCCGGCACAGAGACTACCCATCCAATGGAACTTGGCCCCGGTATGATAGAGGGGTGGGATACAAAGGAAGGTATCATTCCTGTTGGTCAGATGGTGCTTTTGCTCCATCTGGGCTGCCTGCAGAAGACTCTCATGGTTGTGCAGGATGGCTTTGGGGAATCCTGTCGTTCCCGATGAGAAGTAGATGGCAGCGTCATCCTCGTCCTCCAGGCGGACCAGGGGAGGCTGGCTGGAGCAGTCCGCCACCAGTTCTCTATAGCTCTCAGCGAAGGTAGGACAGTTGTCTCCGACATAAATCAGAAGGCGGCCCTTGCTGAGTTTCTCCTCAATGGCCTCGATTCGGCCGATAAACTGCGGTCCAAAAAGAATGGCATGAACCTCTGCCAGATCTGCACAGTACTGAATCTCTTTGGCATCAAATCGGAAGTTAAAGGGGACTGCAATGGCGCCGCTCTTTAAAATCCCAAAATAGATAGGAAGCCATTCCAGGCAGTTGAACATAAGGATGGCCACCCGGTCGCCCCGCTTAATGCCTCTGCTCAGCAGCATGTTGGCTACCCGATTGGCCTTCTCATCAAATACGCTCCAGGTGATCTCCCGCCGGTAAGGCTGTGAAGACGTCTGCTGAACCAGATCAAATTCTTTCCAGGTTCTCTTCATGGTGTCTTTGATCATGGGGTTAAGCTCCACCAGGGCAACCTCATCTCCGTATAACTTACAATTTCTCTCCAATAAATCTGTTACAGGCATAATTTGTCTCTCCTCTTCACAGGTAAATAACCTGGTTATTATTTCTGCGTATTCACACTTTTTTAAACGAGTGTTAGTTTTTGCGTTTTTACACTTTTAAGCTTTATTGCTTTTTAACTTTTTCTCTTTTATCTATTAAAGTGCTCATCCTAGATTAACTTAACATACCCAGTGAAAAAAGTCAATACAAGTCCTTTTCTTCTCTTGTCTCCAGGCTGATCTTGACAAGCGGCTTTCCCCCATGCCCGAATTTCTTTGACAGCTATAGTCTTTTGCATTATTATGATTATGGATATTCAAAAATATATTGATAAATCGATAGAAATGAGGTTAATACTATGTTAAATGAAAGAATGGTCGGTCTTGGTACGCAGCGTTCTGTGATCCGGGAATTATTCGAGTACGGCAATAAAAAGATTGCTGAAGTGGGTCCTGAGTTAGTCTTTGACTTTTCCATCGGCAACCCCAGCGTGCCGGCGCCTGCCTCCGTCAATGAGACTGCCCTCAGAATCATCAAAGAGATGGACCCCATCACTCTCCACGGCTATACCAGTGCCCAGGGAGACGCCGCATCCCGAAAAATGATTGCAGATTCCATCAACCGGCGATTTGGCACAGATTTCACCGGGGATAACCTTTATCTCACCGCAGGAGCTGCTGCTGCCTTGTGCTGCTGTTTCCACGGTATCTCCAATCCCGGGGATGAGATTATTGTCTTTGCCCCCTATTTCCCGGAATATAAGGTCTTTATCGAGGGAGCAGGAGCCAGTGTAAAGCTGATTCCTGCAGATACCGAAGCCTTCCAGATTGACTTTGAGGCCTTTGAGCAGGCCATCAATGAAAATACCAAGGCAGTCCTGGTCAACTCCCCCAACAACCCTTCAGGTGCCGTTTACTCTGAGGATACCGTAAAGAAACTGTCCGCCATCCTTGAGGACAGGTCTGCCCACTATGGCCATCCCATCTATCTGATCGCCGATGAGCCTTACCGTGAGATTGCTTTTGAAGGGGTGGAGGTACCTTATCTGCCCAACTACTATAAGAATACTTTTGTCTGCTATTCCTGGTCCAAGTCCCTCTCCCTGCCGGGTGAAAGACTGGGCTATGTTCTGGTTCCCACTGCCATGGATGATTTTGAGCAGGCCTACGCTGCCATAGCCGGAGCAGGACGATCCCTGGGTTATGTCTGTGCCCCGGGTCTCTTCCAGCGGGTCTGTGCCCATTGTGCCGACGTGACCTCTGACATCTCTGTCTATGAGACCAACCGCAATCTTCTCACACGGGGACTTCGCGATATGGGCTATTCTGTGGTGGAACCGGGCGGAACATTTTATATTTTCCCGAAAACCATCATTGACGATGACATTGCCTTCTGTGAAAGGGCTAAACTTGACTACAATCTCCTGATTGTCCCCGGTACAGGCTTTGGCTGTCCCGGCCACACCCGGATCTCTTATTGCGTACCTACAGAGCGTGTGGAGAGGTCTCTTGAATACTTTGACAAGCTGGCTAAATCCTACCGCTGATGATTATCGATTTTCACACCCATATCTTCCCTGGAAAAATAGCCGCCTCCACTGTGCATCATCTGGCCTGTGAGGCCCGGATTCATCCCTTTACTGACGGATCAGCCGATGCCCTGGCCGCCTCCATGGCCGCATCTTCTGTAGACTGGTCTGTCAACCTGCCGGTGATGACCAGCGGCAGCCAAGTGGAAAAGGTCAATGCTTCCCTTCTGAAAAAGCGGGATCTATTCCAGGAGCAGCATATCCTCTCTTTCGGAGGACTGCATCCGGACTGCCGGAACTACCGCCAGGTCCTCCGCTGGCTTTGTGGGGAAGGTGTGGCAGGCATCAAGCTGCATCCGGCTTATATGGGGATTGATCTCAACGACCTCCGAATGATGAAACTCATCGAAGCCATTTCAGAGGAGGGGCTGATCACCATTATCCACGCAGGAATTGACATTGGAATATACGACCATAATTACGCTTCTGTTGACCACGTCCTCCAGATTATGAAGGACGTGGCCCCGGAACGGTTTGTCCTGGCTCATATGGGCAACTGGGGCTGCTGGGATCAGGTGGAGAGTGACCTGGCCGGTGCCCCCCTCTGGATGGACACATCCTTCTCTCTGGGACCTGTCACCCCATATAAAAGAATCAAGGACCAGCCCATTGTCTCTGAGATGCTTTCAGCACAGGACTTTGTAAGAATCTGCAGAAAGCACGGCACAGACCGGATTCTTTTCGCCACAGATTCTCCCTGGGCTGATCAGGATTCCTATGTGAAAAAAATCCAGTCTCTTCCCTTCACGGAGGAGGAAAAAGCCTCTATTCTGGGCGATAATGCAGAAAAATTACTGCAGGGTACTGCCGCAGGGCGGCTGCCCCTGATATAAAGAAAAAGTATCAAATATAAAGGCAAGGACTTTCATGTTCCAAAGTGTCTGCATTTTTTGGCATAACACAGGACATGAAGGCCCCTGCCTTTTATGTCAACGGGGGCGTCGCAGTAAAGCGGATCAGAAACTTGAGGATAAGACAAGGATCCCCATGTCCAACGTGTTTGTCGTTTGCTGATGTCTGTGCGTTCTGGGGCGGACTGATCTTAAGTCCGTCATTAGACGAACAGATGCCAACAACTGACACAACACGGGACATGGGGATCCTTGCATAATGAAATTTTATATCTCTTCCGTTTATTTTTTATAGAGATTTCTCTTGTCCACAACACGGACAGCCTTACCCTCACTCCTGACGATACTCTTAGGCTGCAGGACCTTGACATCCACCATGATACCAAGCATGGATTTAAGGCCGGCAACAACCTTCTTCTCGCGGGCTTCCACCGGAATCTGTCTCTCCCTCTGCATCTCGGGAGTCATTTCCACCTGAACCTCAATGGTATCCCTGTTATCCACACGGTCAACCATGATCTGGTAGTTGGCCTGATAACCCTGGTTAAAGAGAACCTGTTCAATCTGAGAGGGCCATACATTGACACCCTTGACAACCATCATATCATCAGACCTTCCCATGGGCTTATGCATACGGACATGGGTACGGCCGCAGGAACATTTTTCTCTGGTAAGATAACACAGATCGCGGGTGCGGTAGCGGATCAGCGGGAAAGCCTTCTTATCGAGGGAGGTAAATACCAGTTCTCCAATCTCTCCGTCCGGGAGGGGTTCTCCAGTCTCAGGATTGATAATCTCGGCATAGAAATGGTCTTCCTGGATATGCATACCTCCCTGTTCCTCACACTCAAAGGACACGCCGGGACCGGAGATCTCGGTAAGACCGTAAATATCATAGGCTTTAATGCCCAGGGTCTCCTCGATGTCATGACGCATCTCCTCCGTCCAGGGCTCAGCGCCAAAGATACCGGCTTTCAGCTTAATTTTATCCTTCATGTTCCTCTCTGTGATGGCTTCGCCAAGGTTTGCTGCATAGGAAGGAGTACAACACAGAATCGTAGATTCCAGATCCGTCATGAACTGCAGCTGTCTGTCCGTATTACCGGAGGACATGGGCAGAGTCATACTTCCAAGAAGATGGGAACCGCCATTAAGACCAGGACCACCTGTAAACAGACCATAACCGTAGCAAACATGGACAACGTCATCTTTTGTGCCGCCTGCGGCAACGATAGCCCTGGAACAGCATTCATCCCAGATGTCCACATCCTCCTGAGTGTAAAAGGCCACGACACGTTTTCCTGTGGTTCCGCTGGTGGACTGAATTCTGACACAGTCACTTAAGGGCACAGACAAAAATCCATAGGGATAGGCATCTTTAAGATCATCCTTGGTCACAAAAGGAAGCCTGGATATATCCTGAATCCCCTTTATGTCCTCCGGCTTGATGCCTGCTTCGTCCATTTTCTCCCGATAGGCGGCACAGTTCTCGTAAACGTGAGCAATCTGCCTGACAAGACGTTCACTCTGAAGAGCCTGAAGCTCCTCCAACGGCATGGTTTCGATTTCAGGTTGGAAATACTTTTTCATTTTTTACTCCTGTCTTTCATAGCTTTTCGACTCGGCCAGACAATTTTTGATCTGCCTCCGGTCACTTTTTAGTTCCTGATTTTTCTACTCTCCCCTTTTCTAATAATGCTGTCTCGATGATTAGTCATTTATAAAATCACTTTCCGTCTTTGACTTCTGGTGATTAAATCTTTTTTATTCTCCTCTTCCAAGAGCAAATGCTTTGAGATTAAGATCCTTGAATCTGGCCGGCACACACTCTTCAATGGCCTGAAGCCACTTGTCCTCAGGAATCTCAAAATATCTGGACAGTCTGCCCATAAGAACAATGTTTACCGCCTTGGCTGAACCGGCTTTATTAGCAAGTGACAGACAGTCCATGGCATCTACCTGTACGCCCAGAGCTTCCATCTTCTCAATCAGGTCGGCCGGGTACTCAGCAGCACCAGTGATTACCGGCATAGGATCTATCTGCTGGGTATTGACCACAATTCGGCCTGTTGGTTTCAGGTATTCAAGATAGCGGGCAGCTTCCAGTTTCTCAAAAGATACGATGAAGTCGGCCTCACCCTTGTCGATGATGGGAGAATATACCTTCTCTCCGAATCTGACATAAGTTACCACGCTTCCGCCCCTCTGGCTCATACCATGAACCTCGGACACTTTCACGTCATATCCTTCTTTTAAAAGTAAATGTCCCAATAATTTACTGGCAAGGAGGGATCCCTGTCCACCCACGCCAACGATCATAATATTCCTGGTCATGTCACAGACACCTCCTAATCCTGTAATGCGTCAAAACGGCAGAGCTGCTGGCATACGCCGCAGCCAACACAAAGGGTCTCATCCACCACAGCCTTCTTATCGCGGAAACTGATTGCCGGGCAGCCAAGTCTCATACAGGACCGGCATCCGACACAGTTGTCAGCCTCCACATGAAGAGGAGGATTGTGTTTCACATATTTCAGAAGAACACAAGGTCTGCGGCTGATGATGACAGAAGGCTCCTCCGCAGCCAGCTCCTCTTTGACGGCCTGATCGCACTCTGCCAGATTATAGGGATCCACCACCCGGACTCTGTTAAAGCCCATGGAACTGCAGAGCGCCTCGAGGTTAATCTTGCCTGCCGGATCTCCCTTGATATTGTAACCGGTGGTAGGATTCTGCTGATGACCTGTCATACCGGTGATGGAGTTATCCAGTATAATCACTGTGGAATTACTCTGATTGTAAGCAATATTGGCAAGACCGGTCATACCGGAATGCATAAAGGTAGAATCACCGATCACCGCTACGGTTTTCTTCTCTGCCTCAGCGCCCAGAGCCTTGTTAAAGCCATGGATGGAGCTTACGGAGGCGCCCATACAGAGCGTCGTCTCTATAGCAGAAAGTGGAGCAACCGCACCAAGGGTATAGCAGCCGATGTCACCAAGAACCGTACATTTATTTTTGGAAAGGGTGTAGAACATACCTCTGTGGGGGCAGCCGGCGCACATCATCGGAGGTCTTCCGGGAAGCGCCTCGTCAAGGCTGAAATGCTGCGGAACTTCAACGCCCAGTTTTTCGGCAATCAGGTTCTGGGAGAACTCGCCCTCCATGGGCAGCACATCCTTTCCTGTGACCGTCAGGCCCAAAGTCTTGCAATGATTCTCAATGATGGGATCCAGCTCTTCTATGATGACCAGCTTATCCACCTTGGCCGCAAAGTCAAGAATCAGCTTGTCAGGCAGCGGATTGGACATACCCAGTTTTAAGATGCTGGCCTTGTCCCCAAAGACTTCCTTGGCATACTGGTAGGATGTAGACCCGGTGATGATTCCGATGGAAGTATCTCCCATCTCCACCCGGTTGAAAGGACAGTCATTGGCGTAGGCAATAAGCTTTCTGGTCCGTTCTTCCACGATGGGATGACGGCGGATGGCATTGCCAGGCATCATGACATATTTACCAATATTTTTAACATAAGGTTTGGGTTCCGGAACCACCCGTTCAGAAGTCTCTACGACACTCTGAGAGTGAGCCACTCTGGTGCACATCTTCATGATGACCGGTGTATCATATTCCTCGGAGAGGTCATAAGCCATTTTGGCAAATTCCAGAGCTTCCGCTGAGTCTGATGGCTCCAGCATGGGAACCTTGGAAGCAATGGCATGATGGCGGGAGTCCTGCTCATTCTGAGATGAGTGCATGCCCGCATCATCAGCAACACAGATGATCATACCAGCATTGACGCCGGTGTAGGACAGAGTATAGAGCGGATCCGCCGCCACATTCAGTCCCACATGCTTCATGCCGCAGAAACTTCTCTTTCCTGCAATACAGGCGCCAAAAGCCACTTCCATGGCAACTTTCTCATTGGGAGCCCACTCACAGTAAATCTCATCATACTTTGCCGCTTCTTCCGTCACTTCCGTACTGGGAGTGCCGGGATAACTTGATACCACGCTGCAGCCGGCCTCATAAAGGCCCCTTGCGAACGCCTGATTACCCAACATTAATTGTTTCATAGAAACATCCTTTCTAAATCACATATTTATCTCTATCCGGAACGATACCCATAAGTTCCGGCAGATGTCTGATCAAAATGCTTTATAAATTTCCGCTGTCTTCCTGATTCTTGTCCCGCATTCTGTCAATCATCTCTGACAGGCAGCCTGTTCCGGAATTCAACATACGATTCACTCTGCTGATGGTGGCGGAACTGGCATTGGTACACTTCATAATCTCCGTGTATACTTTCTCCTGCTTCAGCATCGTCGCTACCTCGTAGCGCTGCTCCATGGACCGAAGTTCCGTGATTGCACACAAGTCTTCAAAAAAATCAAGGCACTCCTCCAGCGTCTGAATCTCAAGGATCGCCTTATACATTGCCTCATTGCGTTTCTTGGTAATATTCCTGGCCATAAGCTTCGTCCTCCCCATTTCTGCTTGCTCTTCCTCAGGGATCCTTCCTCAGGTTGAATCTTATATACTGTCCATCTCCATTAAACGAATTTATGATTTATGTTTTATGCCATGTAGCTATCATATCACTTTTTCCTACTAAAGTAAACCGGAAAATTTAACACATTAAAGTTTAACAGACTAAATTTATTTTGCCAGGAAGGAAATCAATCCGGACAGAATGCCCACCACAGCACCCACCAAAACATCCGAGACATAATGTACGCCGCCGATCACCCTGACCAGAGCAACAAATATACTCACCAGGAGCAGAAAAATCCCTGCGGCCGGAATCACCGGCAGCCAGAGAACCGCTATCAGAAAGCTGCTGAAAACGTGCCTGCTGGGGAATGACTGCCCCTTCTTCTCTTTAGTAATCAGGGAAGGGATACCATAGCTTTCATAAGGTCTTTTCCGGTTGACAGCCTTGCGGAAGACAGAAACCAGGATAAAAGAAGAGGCTGGTATGAGCAGACTGACCCCTAAACCCGAATCCTTTTTCCTGAACAGGCGAATCAGCAGCAAAGGATACATGATAAAGGCAGGAAGGGTGGCTGCAACATTCAACCCTTTCAGCAGCCGGGCCGCTCTTTTGTGACGGGAAAAATATTCGTGTAGTCTCATATAATTCTTTTTATTCATG
>JBGUIF010000111.1:0-4000 GCA_045112755.1 Anaerobutyricum sp. | reverse complement strand
CCCTTCTGCTGGTAAGGCTCTTGATCTTCGTTCCGTTGGAATGAACCTCCAGCCTGAAACTGATTTTAGAACTCTCGATATTTTTGTTGCCCTTTGCTTGTACAGTAATCCTGGCGACTCCCTTACTCTTTGCAATAATCCTTCCGCTGGAGGTTACCTTTGCCACACGCTTATTGCTGCTGGAGAATTTAAGTTTCCTGCCAAAGACTGTATCCGGATCAATTACAACTCTTGTGGACTGGCCGGCATAAATCTCATCTCTTCTGATGTAGCCGCTGAGAGGTGCCCGAGCTTTATTAATGTTAAACTTAAGGACAGCACCACCCCTATAGGCTTTGATACCTCTGATGACTATATTACCGGTTCCCACTTTCTTGTTATTGCTGTAGGCAATTGTGTAATCAACATTTCTCCGGAGAAGAGTCTCCCTGCCGTTGATTACACTGTAAATGATAACTGGCGGCCGAATACTTTTTCCAATATAACTAAGGTTCTTATCATAAAGGAAATTGTAATTATTCACGTTAATCCGCTTATTCTGAACCGTAAAAAATGCAGTTGTGGAACTGTTGCTTGAATCTGTAACAGTAATCTTTGCCAAACCAGGTCTGCGCCCGGACACAATGCCGGTGTTCTTGTCAACAGCTGCTATTGCAGGGGTGTTGCTGGTAAACTTATAGTCACCGGATCCGCCGGAAACCGCAAGCTGAATCTTACTGTCGTCGGCAACCGAGCCCTCCTTGACAGTGACCGTAATCGGCTTATCTCCATTCTCAAAACGGACAACCTGGAACTTGGATCCCCAATATCCGCCTCTCTTGATACCGTCGATAGCCATTTTTACAACGTAACCGTTACCTTTCTTGAAAATCCGGCACTCGCTGAGACGATAATGTTCGTCTCTTTCCAACAAAATGCCTCTGTAGGATACGTCAAAATCAACTACTCCATTTCGTATGGCATTTACACTTACTGCTGCCATGTTTACGTCTCTATAGTACTCTACCTTGGCATTTGCTGTATCCTTAACAGCAAATACCGCTGCAACCATAAAGACAAAAAGCATTATCATTCTAACCTTTTTTCTCATAGTTTTCCTCCTTTGTGCAGAAATGAATCTACTTGTTGCCTGAATCTCACAGCATAATATGCCATAGATATAGTAAATTATAACATAGAAATCAGGAAAAAACTATAATTAAATCTCACACAATTTTCACTCTTTTATCAATCTTTTGTCCCACGGATAAAATTCATGCGGATAATCTGATCCTGGTTTTTGACCGGGAATACCACGCCCTTTTCCTTTCCCGCCTCGATGGATTTGAGCAGCCATGCCATGTTCTGTCCCAGCTGCCGCATGACGAACATCCCCTCTGCATCCTGCTCCACTTCCTGGATGGTATTTCCGTGAACCATATTCCAGTAATAGGAGGGTACCAGCGGCATATTATTCATCATAAAATATTTCTGCAATTGTTCCAGGGCAGCTGTTGAGCCTCCTCTTCTGCAGCTTACCACGGCAGCTCCGGGTTTGCCTGCAAAACCACCGCTGGCATAAAACATACGGTCCAGGAAGGACGTACAGGCACCGGAAGCACCGCCATAATGAACCGGTGATCCCACGATCAGGCCATCACACTGCTCCATACGGGTGATGGCAACATTCACCGCGTCATCCCCATAAATGCAGCGTTTCAATCCGCTTTCTTTACAGGCACCACATCCCATGCAGCCGCGAACCGGCTGTCCGCCCATGGGGATCCACTCCACCTGAATCCCTTCTTCATTGAGCGCCCTCGAGACTTCCACCAATGCACGCCAGGTACAGCCCTTCGGATGTGGACTGCCGTTAATAAATAATACCTTCATATATCTGAACCCTTCCCCCTTCTGTAATAAACTTTATTTATGTATATATTAAACCATTATCATTATAACATTATAATCAGGGCCTGTCTCATACTATTTAAAATTCTGAGTGGCAAATACCATACATTTATGGGGAAATGAGAAAGGAACCCTGCGTCTGAGACTGAATCCTGCGAATGCCGTTCCGAATACGCTTTCTCACATACTCGTCAGAAAGGCCTGTTTTCTCACAGATTTTGGCAACGGTCATCTGTTCTTTATAGCGAAGCAGAATCAGTTCCCTTTCCCTTTCCCGGATTCCCGCCAGCAGGTCCTCTGCCAGGCTCTTTCTCTGCTCTCTGTCAGGCACCCGATTGAGCAGAAGATCCAGCTGTACAGAGTCCTCTTTGTTCCTGCCTGAAATGCTTTCTCTCTGGCAGAGCCTTCCGAGCAGATTGTCCGGATAAGAATTCTTCTGGCGGACGATTGCCCGACGGTCACTTCCTGCCCCAAGCACCTTTAAAAGCTGTCTCTGAGTCAGTCCGGGATACAGCTTTTGAAGACGTACAGTCATTTTTTCCCACGCCTCCTCCTTCCCTGCGGGACACGAACAGACATGACTCTCCCCCCATCTTTGCTCAGGGAGAATATAATGAATCTCTCTCTTTGAATACTCCTGAATCAGATAAGTTTCTGCCTGCAGATGTTTCAAAAAACGATCCGGTCCAGAGACAGAACCAAAGTTCTCAAGCAGCTTTCTGCAGCTGTTTCTGGTGGCAAACCCCTGCCTGGAAATCTCCCTGCGCAGATGATCCCAGCAGATCTCCTCCTGTCCCGGGAGTTGGCAGCGCCTTCTGTAAGCCCTGAAGACAGGAAACCATTCTCTGCTGATATATCCTTCTCTGCCATCAAAAAAAGCAGCAAAAGCCATACTCTTATCCCCAGACAGTTCCCTTTTCCAGCAAAGAGGGTCCAAAGTTCTGTCTCCTGACCGGAAGCGGCCGGAACCCGTAAGTTCCTCCACAGAAAAGCCCGGTATCTCATTCTGATATAAAGGAAGAAAACCTGTTTCCTCCACGTAAACTCTCAAATCTTCTTTGGAAGTAATGATCCCCATAGTACTCTTTCACTCAATCCGTCTATCCCTTATCCCGTCAGTTCTTCTCTCCTTTAACCTGTCAGTCTTTCCGTCTTCTGCCTCGTCAGTTTTTTCCTGATTTAATGATTACTCTCCAGTCTGAGCCAGCCGCTCCACAGTCTGCTCAATAAACATATCCATCTGTATGGCAGTCTGTTCCATCTGCTCTTCCCGACTGATCAAGGCTTCCATATCTCCTGCCTGGCTGCCGTAATCCCCAAAGAAGGCATGATTCCCCCCCTCGATGATGTACTCTTTCGTGTTGTCAGGAAGATTACTATTATATTTATGATATTTTTCCATATTGAGAACCCCGTCCCTGGATCCATAGACTGAGAGAACGCCCATGCCGCTGTCCCGGAGGTCCTTCACAGAATAGGACGCCAGCAGGATCAGCCCGTCAAAATCCGCCGGATGGCTGCCAACGCAGGCTGCGGCGATGACCCCGCCCAGAGAGTGGCCGGCGATAAACCAGTGGGGAACCTCGGTATAATAATTCCTGATCTTCACTGCAGCATCTCCATTGAGAAATGCCAGATTCAGAGGCATACGTACAATGACGCAGGCATAGCCCCGTTTGGCACATTTTCTCATAAGAGGACCGTAGGCTTCAAATTGTACCAGAGCTCCCGGGTAAAAAATGATTCCAGCCTTGGGCTGCTGCGGTGTCATCAGAATCAGGTTGTTGGTCACATAGTTCACGGAAATATCGCTGTCTGACTGCAGACTTTTGAAAGCTTCCGGCCGGGCCCGGTAGCGAAACCCGACAAAAAGCAGTAAAAAGACAAGATAGGCCGCCAGCAGGGAAGGAATCCAAATCCGGAACTTCGCTTTTTTGGTCTTGTGATGAAACAAAAGCATGCCAAAGAGGCCGCCCAGGGCGCCGCCTAGCGCAGACGTTCCCAGTAGTACCCGCTCAGAAATACGGAAGCGGTGTCTGACTGCCTGATATTTATCCAGACCAAACAGGAGAAAAGTGAGGAGATTCATTCCAGCAAAATATATGTACAG
>JBGUIF010000110.1:0-6727 GCA_045112755.1 Anaerobutyricum sp. | reverse complement strand
GGAGTCTGACCATGTATGTGGCCCTTTTTGCTTTCCTGATCATCGCCTGTACCTACATCGGAATCAGCATGGCTGTGATTCTTACGGCTCTTGGCACACTGGGCATCGCTGTATCTCTGGGCGCTCAGCATTTTGTTTCAGATGTTATTGCCGGACTGACCTTCGTATTTGAAGGAACCTTCCATGTCGGGGATATTGTTGATGTGGGAGTTGGTGGGAAAGAATATCATGGAGAAGTGAAAGAGATTGGTCTGCGCTTTATCAAAATCCAAACCAACGACAATAGCATTGTGACCCTCAGCAATAGGGATATCAACATGGTCAACAATATGACCCATGATTAGGTACCTGTCACCTTATGACTGCAAAAGTATTGAACATATGTTCAGTAGGGTGCCAGGCACCCTCCCAGGGAGGTAACTTATATGAACATTAATTCTGACCCTTGCTATCAGGAAATACTGGAGGATCTCGCGACATATAAGGACTTGGACGCAACCATAAACGCCTCTATGATCGAGCGGCTTTGGGTTCGTCAAGTACCCAATGACCAGCTGCACGCCAATCCGGACGATGAATTTTCTATGGAAGATATCGGGCCCAACGAAGAACTTATCAGCTTGTACAGGGATCAAATGATTCATGATATGAAGACTTTGGGCCACTTGAACATTAAGCCCTTGATGGTCGAGAAAATGCTTTTCGGCGGCTACAAGATTCTCGATGGTCATCATCGTTGGCTTGCCGCCAGGATGCTTCATATGAAAATGCTGCCAGTAAGAATTGTCAATCACATTAATAAGGATGAGATCCTTTCAGCGTTGGAACAGTCTGACCATGAAATATGCGTCGCCTTTGACCTTGACGAGGTTCTTCTGCGCGACAAGGAAGATGCTTTGGCAGCCAGGATCTATTTTGGACTTATGAACAGCTTTTATCCGAAAGCAGTACGGAAAAATGCTGCTGCCTTGATTGACAAGCTGCAGGAGATGGGGTTTGATGTCTGGGTGTACACAGGGGGCTATTATTCCAGCAAATATATCCAGTCTTTGCTGAAATGCTATGGAATCAAGAATTGTCAGGTCCTTAATGGAATGAAGAAACAGAAATTCCGTAAATCCGTCAGGCAATATTTTCACGAGAACTATAGGATTATGATGCATGTAGACAATGAGAGTGTTCTTTGGATTGATACTCGAAGCAAAGAGTATGACTGGGTTGATGTTCCTCAGGGAAAAGATTGGGCTGTGAATGTATATAAGGTGATTAAAGATTTTCTGGAAAAAGAGCATCGTGGGTTGTAACATTTTCAGGTCGTTCCATCAGTAATTCAATCGGAATCTTATGAACTGAATAACCTGTTTTAGCACGAAATATTACTTAGAGCGCACATCCAGAAGGAGAGGGTATGAAGCATACTGAAAAAAGTTCAAAGTATCGGATGAGAGTCTCCTTTGACTTGGATGAAGTTCTCTTTGTGTCTCCAAAGGACCATAAAACAGAATCAGCCTTGCCATTTCCCTTTAACCGGATTTATAAAGAACGATTACGCTATGGAACAAAACAGCTGATTCCTGAACTGAGAAGGCAGGGGTTTGAAGTCTGGATCTACACTTCGTCTCATCGAACAGAGAATTATATCCGCCGGCTTTTCGCCTTCTATGGAATCCGTTTTGATGGGATTGTCAATGCTCAAAGGCACCGCAAAGAGGTCCAGAAAGAACACCACGAGACTTTACCGTCCAAAATGCCTGGCCACTACAGAATCTCACTTCATGTGGACGATGAGAGTATCGTGGCTTCCTATGGAAAAACTTACGGCTTTAACGTTTTTCAGCTCAATGCCCAGGACGACGATTGGGCAGAAAAAATCATCAGCCGTGCCCGTAAAATTAGAGACGACAAGGAAAGCCTGTCACTGTGAAAACTATGTAGTTACAAGTTTTCACAGTGACAGGCTTTTTTTGCGCTAATATAAGGTGTCTAATATAAGGTGTCAGGCACCTTGCGCTAACAGATGCATTAATACAAATGATTACAAAAGGTGACAGGCACCCCCATGGTACCCCCATAGCTACCCCCTTAAGGTTCCAAGTACCTCCCCTAATGCCTGCCTGTTGAGTAACTAACAATCACATCCTGATTGATAAATAATCAACAAGCCCTATCAGCTATAAATCATGTCTCTCATGTCACATCAATTCAATACAAAGATTGATACTTTTGTGTTTCATGCTATAATCATTTCATGGATTATACATGATATTGCGGGTGAAAAATCTGAGCTTTTCTTGATCCATCATTTTTGGGGATTCACCTTATTAAGTATCGCCTTATTAAGCTTTGTCTTATCAGGCTTTGCCAGATTAAGCCTCGCTGGATCTAACTTTACAAGATCACGATTTGACTGACTAAAAAAGAAAAATCAAATCCCTGCTCATTTACCAGGGGTATTTACAAGGAGGAAGTAGCCATGAAAAGGTTTTTTTCTGTTCTGTTTGCAGCTGTGCTTTTCGCATCTCCATTATTGACAGCCCCGCTGCTTACATCTACACCACTATATGCAAAAACCGACTATACCACCGGCACGCCTTGGCTTTGCAGCGATCTGGAAGGGAACGTCACGGCGGACACACCCACCAATGTCAAGGATGATTTTGCGCTCTACGCCAATAAAGAACAGATTTTGGCCCTTGAGATTCCTGAGGGCTTCACTAGCGCCGGGACTTCCACGGACCTCACTATACAAAACAAAAAAGATTTTCAAAATATGTTCCTTGGCGATGTACCTGAATCCCATGATGCCAGGCTGGCATACAGCATGCATCAGCTGATCAATGATTGGGAAGCCCGGGATGCCCAGGGCGTCGCTCCATTGAAGAAGATGATTGATACTGTGGAGGAGATTAAAGATCTCAAAGCCCTCACAGATTACTTCACCAAGACCCCGATTGAGGACCGCCTTTTTTGCCTCTGGCGCACCTATATTCGGCCGGATCTGGATAATGCCAACAAAAAAATCATTTACATCATACGTCCCGCCTGCCTCCTGGGCGATCCGGCAGAGTACCGGAAGTTGACGCCGGAAGGCACCGTGATCAAGAAGGCCAGCGAAGATTATTTTGAGAAAATGCTTCTAAAACTCGGTTACAGTAAGTCTGAGGCCAGTAAAAAAATAGAAAATGCTTTTGCTTTGGAGACGATGCTGATGTCTGCCTGCATGGACCAGAAGGAGATGAACCGTCCGGATTATGATACCTTCACCAATAACCATTATTCTCGTGCCCAGCTGCAGAAGGAGGCGGGTAATGTACCCCTCGTGGAAACCCTGGAGCAGGCAGAAGCATTTCCTGTCCAGAAAAGTTTTCTGGTACGTGAGCCAGATTTCATAAAAAAGCTTGCCGAGGTCTACAACGAAAAAAACATTTCCCTTTTGCGGGATTACCTGATTGTCAATGGTATCAACGAGTTTGCCTATGACCTGGACTGGGACAGCTATGTGATGGCCGAAACCTATGAATATGCCAAGGATGGAACGGAATATCCCGGCACCGACAAAAAGAAGTATTTGGAGAACTCGCCAAACATGATCCTCCGTTCTTTGGGCTGGCCGATGGCGCAGCTCTATGTGGAAAGGTATGTGGACCCGGAGGATAAAGAGCGAATCACCCGTATGGTGGATGAGATTGTAAATGCTTACCACGGTATTATCGAAGAAGCGGATTTTCTTTCTCAAAAAACCCGTGCAGCAGCGATTGACAAACTGGATAGTATGGGAAAACAAATCCTTTACCCGGACGACTGGACACCCTACAGCTATAATGATTGTGATTTCGCCTCATCTGACCAGGGCGGCAGCTACTGGGAGGCCACCCGTGCTGTTCAAAAATATGAACATGCCAAGGAGGTAGCTGGGCTCCAGAAACCTGTTGACAAAACTCTGTGGAATCTGTATCCCATGTCAATTAATTGCGAATATGACCAGCATATCAACTGCATTTTCATCTTGGCCGGATATGCAAGGGGAGATAATTATAATTCCGATATGTCAGATGAAGAGCTTTACGCCAAACTCGGCTCTGTCATCGGCCACGAGATTTCCCACGCATTTGATCCTTACGGAGCCATGTTTGACAAGGAAGGCAGCATGGTCAACTGGTGGACGGATGAGGAAATGGAAGCCTTCAAAGAGAAGAGTAAGAAACTGGCAGCTTATTATGATGCCATTCATCCCTGGGAAGGGCAGGACCTGAACGGCGAGATCATGACAGGCGAGGCCTGTGCCGATATGGCAGCCATAAAATGCATGCTGCGCTTAGCTGCCCAAAAGCCAGGTTTCGATTACGACCGCTTCTTCCGCGCCTATGCCGATCACTACCTGACCAAAGATAAAATGGAAGTAATCAAAATGCGGCTCGAGGACGTACATCCCATGTATTACCTCCGGATTAATACCGTCCTCCAGCAATACGACGATTTCCTGAACTTCTACGATATTCATGAAGGCGACGGCATGTACCTGGCACCAAAAGACCGCGTAGCCATCTGGTAAAGCAGGATTCTCCCTGCAGGGTACCCCTGAAGGGTACCTGTCACCCTATGGCAGAATCTGCATTAATGCAAGTATCCCTGAAGGGTACCTGTCACCATATGACTGCATTTGCATTAATGCATATATCCCTGAAAGGTGACAGGCACCCGATAGGCAGGCATCCGATAGGTACCCGATACCCTTGGAGGGTTGAGAATGGATAAAAACTTTCAAAAACAAAATAAGCTTTCATCAGATTTAGCAGAAACGATGCAGCGCATGGACTATGAACTGTGGCTTTTTGAAATGAAGCTGAAAAAGAAAGAGGTTAGGGAGACCTTTCTGGATTTCCATTTATTCATGCTAAAGGAAGAAGAGCCGGTAACAGATCTAGAGGGAATATATGAACCGGAAAAATATTCTATCAGGGAAGCATCTTTTTTAAGCAGCAAAATACCCATGGCATTAAAAATAATACTACATAAGGATTACGATCTTGATCTCTTGAAAAGGGTAAACTGGATATCAGGAGGAATCTTTACCAGCGACTCCAAAAAGGAACTGTTTTTCCTTCATGATGCCGGAGAAGACAAAGTCGATGTCATAAAACCAACAAAAAAGGACTTTGCAGTTCGCCAGAAAAAGGACTTCGAAAGCCGCTGGAATAATAACGCCGAATATCGGCCTGACATGGAGCCGTTAATTTTAATGTCCCCCAATATCAATTCAAAAAAAGGACAGCATTTACTGAAAAATTGGATACGCCCCGGACCGGAGGATGTCATTCTGATCATCACACCAGAAGCAAAATTTCACGATTATCTAATCAAAGGCATGGTGGGACTTGGTTTTAAAAAGAAGAACATTGCAGTCTGCGACGACATATATTTCGCCAAAATCATAGTGGAAAATGCTCTGATATATCCTTATATCTGTGTTGATGGTGAAGATTTATTTTCCATTATGAACTTCCTCAAAGAATCCGGGCTTTTAAACTATCTGAGATATTTGATACAATATCGAGGCTCAAGATATATTGGTGCCGGTGTGGGAGTTGATATATCCGGCAGCGAGATTTTCTTTAAGGAAAATGTTTTCCATAATAAAGACTCACCTGATAAAGACTCACCTGCCCAAAACTCCACTACCAAAGACCCTGTTGCCAAAAAGATTGAGGTAGAAAAAACAATTGAGACACACAAAGAGATTGAAGCGCAAAAATCAGTTGAGACACACAAAGAGATTGAAGCGCAAAAATCAGTTGAGACGCACAAAGAGATTGAAGCGCAAAAATCAGTTGAGACGCACAAAGAGGTAGAAGTACAAAAAGTAGCTGAGACGCACAAAAAGATTAAAGGACTGGAACTGTTCAATGGATTGGTACTATCAGAATCCAGTCTTTCCGATTTGATCCGCTGTTGTTATGAAAAAACAATCCTGGAACTAAACTCTTACGAAATGGTAGGATTCGTTGATAAAGACAGCATAATAAAATTCGATCCCGAAAAAACATACGATTTGGAATATCTCTATTTTTCCAATGTCAAAGATTTCGACTCTCTGGCACTGTTCCTCACTGTAGCTAAAAACACGCCAGAAAAAATCCTCAAAATATGCAGTAAAAATTCTCTTGACCAATGCCTCGCAAACACATTGGTCCTCAGTGAGGAAGCCATCACCATAAAAGGAGAAACAAATACAATTACCATTAAAAGCACAGATGTTTTAAAAATCGCTCCTGCATATCATATCTTTCTGGAAAAAAACTTCGAAGAACACTATTATGCTTTCCGAATCACTAGCGAAAATGAAGAGTATTATGATATAATTGTTGCACAATAAACAGGGTACCTGTCACCTTATAGCAGTCACCTTATAGCATCAATTGCATTTATCCATAAGCATCTGTATAGTGACAGGCACCTTCACACTTGCACATAACCACAATTCTATTGTATTAGAAAGGAAAACTGGTAACAGAAATGAAATTATTGAATCAAAATAATAAATATAATATTTTATCATCGTATTTTAAAAAGCATCCTGACACTGATCAGACCGCACCAAAGGAATACGATAAAAATCAACGAAAAAAACCTTTGACTTTTTTATTTTATTTTTTTACGCTTGGCATCATTCTCTTCCTTTTCTCCACTCCTTGCTTAGCAAAAAACTGTCAATATATAGCTCACAGAG
>JBGUIF010000109.1:0-48606 GCA_045112755.1 Anaerobutyricum sp. | reverse complement strand
ATCCTTTTCTTATCCTCAAGTTCATGATCCGCTTTAATACGACAGCCCATTTTTACAGACCGGATTCCTGCGGGTGAAGAATTCGTTCGATAAAGGAGATATAATTCTCATTTTCTTTCATCATATACTCGCAGTGATTATAGCCTTTTCTGACACATATATGGGCCAGAGGCCAGCATTTCTTCACCTTTTTCGGACTGCTTTTTGCATACAGCTCCCTGGACCCCCACTCCAGATACATGTGCCGCTGCTGATCTTCCGGAATCACCGGGCTGATGCCCCGTACACAATCCTTGCTGATACAGCGTATTGTTTTGCTGCTGAATCTCTCAAAACAGGAAGACATATGTTCTGTGATGTCTCTTCCCCATCGGTCCAGAAACTCTTTGACATCGGTGTAATTCCCTTTGGCAAACACAATCTTCTGCCTTAGAAGCACCGGGGCAAAAAACCTGCGCATAATCCAGCTCTGGCGGGCGATGGGTGCCCCGTCCAGGTAAATATTATCGATTTTCAGATCATCATATTTGAGAAGTTCCAGAGCAGTCACTGCCCCCATGGAAGCTCCGTACAAAAGAGCAATCCTGGTCGTTTCCCTGTCTTTGAGAAAGAAATAGAGAGAGGCTGCTTCCGACTCAGCGGACTGATAGTTTCCATAATCGTCTCCGTGATTACCCATGTCAGGCACCAGAAAACAATAGTCTCCTTTCATCCTGCTTCCGATCAGATTATATATCTTCTCTCCTGTAACCGCCATCGGGTGCAGCAGTACAATGGCAGGATTTTTGTCATCCCCATATACATGTAATACCATGCCAGGCACCTCCATCCCGGTTAATCAATGAGAACCCTGCATCATAGATTGAAGTCTTGCATAGCCGAATATGTAATAGGCAATATTTCTGTAGGTACGATAAGTATAATGCAGGCCATCCTTGTAGGAAAACTTCACCGCCTTATTTGTGTTGATATAAGGGCATGACTGATAAAGATGCCTGTACATATACCTGTTAAAGGCATCAATCTTGCGATTCAGGCTCCGGGCTCTGGCCGACGTCCTGGCATAAGGATTCCTGGAACTGGCCTTCACAGGATTGACAGACATAATACAGACGGTTGCATTGGGAAACTTCCGGCAGATCTTTTTGACCAGATTCACATAGCTGCTCCTGCGGTTGTAGCCTCTTCCCAGGTCATTGACGCCAAAATTGAAAATGACGACACTGTCAGGGCGAGCCTTCAGCCTTTTTGCCAGTGCTCTGTATCCTCCCCCGTTTGCCCAGCTGTAGGTGGCAGACCTCTGGGCAACCACATGGCTGTTCAATATGGTCGTAGGTCTGACTCCTTTTTTAGCCTTGCTGCCGTAGACCGCCTTGGCAAAGAACACGGTTCTGGAATCCCCGAACCAGATTACTTTGGCAATCTGTGACTGATCCAATACTGCAGCACTGGCCTCTTCCCTGTGCAGTCCCGCTCCGGCAAGTACCAGCAGCAGGAACACCACCACGAAAACAATCCTTTTTTTCATAGAAACTCATCTCCTTAGTAAATGTTTCTTTTCCGCAGATGACCGGGCAGCCCTGCCGATCAGTCTGTCCATCCGCAGATCAGGAAGGTAGGATGTCAGCACAGTGACAATCACTGCGATACAGCAGGCTGCGATCATGTAGCTGTGGGGCATCTCATGTTTTATAGTATATTGCAGGCAGAACAGCCGCAAAAGAATGATCAGCACAAATTTATGCCAGATAAAAACAGACATGGTCCGCGTACCCAGCCAGGTCCAGAAATAATTTCTCTTTGGGCAGGCACTGATAATGGCCGTGATGAGTACAAGCCACAGGCCATAGCATAGCAGCCGGTAAACCATACCGTTCACACCCAGGCCAAGAGCCATATAATCGCATTTTCCCTTCAGGAAATCTACCTTGCCATACAGGTTCGGACCAAACTTCAGACAAAAGATCAAGGTAACGACCAAAAACAGTCCCGAAAGAATCCTTACCAGAAGCCTGTCTGTCAGTTGAAACCACCTGTTGTCCACATAATAGCCCCAGAGAAAGACAGGATAAAAAGTACATATCCTCATGGAAGCAAAATGATTGCCAAGATGATTATCCAGGCCTGCGAGGCATCCCAGAATGATTGCGGCGGTGAGGACAAGTCTCCGGTCAATATCCTGGATCAGGATAGTGACCAGAATGAAGACAGCCACCGCCAGGGCAAACCAGGCTGGACCATCCTCCCAGAACAAGTGGAATCCCTTTTTCGGCCGGGTCAGTCCCTCCCTGATCTCCCTTAAATAAGACAGAGAGAAGAAATCTTCCCTCCTGGTTTTGGAAGTCATGCATCTGCCGAAATATTCCAGAAACTTCATAAACAGATAGATCAACAGATAATTGATCACCCGGTCATACCTTCTCTGAACCACCATATGTCTGGCAAACATCCCCGTGAGAAAAATGAATACCGGCATATGGAAAGTATAGATAAAAAGATAGACGGATTTTGCAGTTCCTGTATGCTTATCCATAAACTCATATAAACAGTGGCCCAACACCACACAGAGGATCATCAGGAACTTTGTATTATCCCATTTTGCTACTCGATTAGCGGCCATCTTTATCACCTGTTTTCTGTGCTGCAGAAGTCTGTCCGGATGATACTCCTGACTGATCCTGTGCCTCTTTAAGCTGTTCATCCAACTCTGCGTCAGGTGCTGTCTGCAGATAGCTGACAACTTCATAGTGGGTCCTGTCATCATAGAGAGTACTGACGATTCTGACACCGCCTTCCGGATAATTTCTGCCGGAATGACCCGAAGCATTGATCACAAAGCCGGAACCAAGGAAAATGCCTACATGTCCGTAGCCATTATTGGCTTTATCATAAAAAATAATATCTCCCGGTTTCGCCTCTTCGTCGGAAATCACAGTCCCTTTGTCCCTCTGTTTTTTTGGTTCACTGGGAATATTCAGCCCATTCATCTTATAAATCTGCTGAGTATAATTGGAGCAGTCTATCCCTGTCTTAAGGGATTTGCCATACCTGACAAATGGCAAGCCGAGATATTTTAAGGCATCTGTGATGATACCCATTCGCACCGGTTCCTCCGAAGTGATGGTGACAGGCATCACATTCACATTTTCCTTAAGGACATAACCATCACCTTTATCCTGCAAATCCACATGGACCCATTCATCATCATTTCCATCAGTCTGCTGAAGCACGGCACAATTATATTGAAGCTTTGCAATCACTTCAGACTCCGTGTTCGGGGCTTCATAGACAGGTTCATACCCGCCTTTTTTGAGATCTCCGGTCTGTCCCACCACCAGCGTCATACTGATTTTATCTTTTTTCTCCTCTTCACTCTCTGTTTTTCCTTCTTTCTTTTCGGAGACCACCGCAGGGGAAGACTCTTCTTTCCTGCTCTCAACCTTAATCAGATCCTCGCCTGCTGAAGCAGCTGAAGACTCAGGCAGCGGGCTGTCCACAAGCAGCAGCACCGCTAAAACAAAAACACATGGAATCATCAATAATAAAGGTTTAAACTGCATCATCTACTGTCTCCCAAAAGTAAGTCAAACCGGTAACGTTTTAATGATACCATAAAGTTTTCCTTAAAACAACTGAATCGGGACCCATGCCTATTTCAGTGATCAATAAAAGAATATGAAAATCATTTCCATTTTCATTGACAAGGGGCTGCAGATAGTGCTAAAATCGGGAACAGTTCTCAAATTCAGTCATTTCAACTATGATAGCTTTCAAAATATAAAGGAGGTTTACCCATGATAAAATATATAAGAAAGGCCGTGGGGCTGTTTCTGACAGTCCTGCTGATTACAGGCAGCCTGACTGCCTGTGGTTCCAGGACTGAAAAAGCAGACCAGCCCGATGGAAAAAATTCTGGTCTTCACATCGTTACCACCATTTTTCCGGAATATGACTGGGCAAAAAGGATCCTGGGAGACAATCCGGCAAAGGCATCTCTCACATTAATGGCAGACCAGGGAGTGGATCTGCACTCCTACCAGCCCACCACAGAAGATATCCTCAAAATTTCTTCCTGTGACCTCTTTATTTATGTTGGCGGCCCTTCGGATCAATGGGTGGAAGACGTGCTCACAGACGCTGTCAACCCAGATATGGTAGTCATAAATCTCATGGAACTTCTTGGCAGCCAGGTCAAAGAGGAGGAAGAAGTGGAGGGCATGCAGGCTGAGGAAGAAAACGCAGGCCATGAAACTCAGGACCTGCCGGAATATGATGAACATGTTTGGCTCTCTCTGCGCAACGCTTCTGTCATCTGCGACAGGATTGAGGAAGCTCTGGTCTCCCTGGACCCGGAACATGAAAGTATCTACAAGGATAATCTGGCGGCATATCAGGAATCACTGAAAGCCCTGGATCAGGATTATGAAGATACCGTCTCCCGGTCCAGATTCAAAACTCTTCTGTTTGGAGATCGTTTCCCCTTCCGTTACCTGGTCAATGATTATGGTCTCAACTACTATGCAGCCTTTGCCGGCTGCTCTGCAGAAACGGAAGCCAGCTTTGAAACCATTACCTTCCTGGCAGGAAAACTGGATGAACTGGGCCTTCCGGCTGTCATCATCATCGATGGCGGGGATGGGAAAGTGGCAGGGACCATTGTCAATAACAGCAAAACCGGTAACCAGAAAATACTCCGCATGGACTCCATGCAGTCAACCGGCACAACAGATCTGGACAAGGTCAGTTATCTGTCCGTCATGGAACAAAATCTTAAAATACTGGAGGAAGCCCTGAATTAAAAAAGAAAAAACCGGCGGCCATCCTTTTAATTCTAAAGGATGGCCGCCGGTCTTTTTCTTTTTACAGGTGGTTACTCCTGGTCCGGATGCCCCAGCTTCCAGGTCCTCATATAACTCTCAACGGGGGAGGAAGCATCCACTTCCGTGATACCATTTTTCCTCAGCAGTTCCTCTACTTGCTCCATCTTCTCTCCCGCAGTGCCGCCAAGTCTGGATTTTTTCCTGGGCGTGGCATTTCCGGTCAGCTGAAAACGAATCTTGTATTGATAATCTTTCTTTTTTCCTGTCTCCACAAAGGACCTGGTGTCATCCTCTTCCTTCACAAATTTATTTTTATCAGCCTCAAAAAGGAAAAAGAAGAGATGGTTCCTTTTCTGCATCAGGATATGATCATTCTTAATCAAATCATTTCCCTGCTTTTTGATAAAAGAATTCCTCATTCTGATTTCAAAATCAACCACTGCTGCCCCATTATTATGGTGGCCTTCAAACACAGCATATTCCACTTTGTTCACTTTTCGGATCTGTGCCATCATATCGCACTGAAAGACTACCTTTTCCTGATTATCTGCCAACATTGTCGCCATGATTCTTCTTCCTCCATCTGAAAACTATTTATTCCTATATCATCTTACACTATTTCATGTCAAAAAAAGTGACATTATTGATAACAAAAACAGGAATCTTCAAACCAATATTTCTTGCCTCAATTGTTTTACAATCAAATCTGACTGTGCTATCATGGGTTAAATATTAATACATAGATGATAACGATTCATAGCACAGCTTATGGAGGTATTTATGAAAAAAAGAGTTTTTGCATCTGTCATTCTCTCCATCCTGCTGACCCTGAGTCTGGGCGGCTGTCTTGGCGGTTCCCGGCTGAAAAAAAAGATCAGCCAGGGAAACAAAGTCATTGAAATATGGATTTCGGATGCTGTCAAAAACACAACCCAGAAACAGGTGGCTGCCTTCAAGGCCAATAATCCCGATCTGGCTGATTATAAAATCGTCATAAAGAGCGTCGAGGAGGACGAAACCGCCAGCAATATCCTCACAAATACGGCAGAGACGCCTGACCTTTATGCTTTTGCCCAGGACCAGCTGGCTATGCTGGTGGCAGCTGATGTCATAGCCCCTGTCAGCGAAGAGAATATCTCCTGGGTCCAGGAACAGAACGATGAGAAATCTGTGGCGGCGGCATCCTTGAAGGATACGATCTACGCTTACCCTCTCACTTCAGACAATGGCTATTTTCTTTACTATGATCAAAGCGTCGTGTCTGATCCCTCCACACTGGAGAGCATACTGGCAGACTGTGAGAAGGCAGGAAAACAATTCTGTATGGAAATCAGCAACGGCTGGTATCAGGCGGCTTTCTTTTTAGGAACAGGATGTAAGCTGGAGTACTTCACTGATAGTAAAGGCTCCTTTGTCGATTCCAATATTACCTATGCAACTCCTGAAGGGCTGGCTGCCTTCAAAGCCTTGATCAAACTGAGTAAATCCAAAGCTTTTAAAGATACTACCCTCCCCACCAATCCCGATAATTGTGCAGCTGTAGTAGACGGAACCTGGGATTCAGAAGAATACCAGAAAGTATTTGGCAGCAATTATCGCTGTGCCAAGCTCCCCACTTTTCATGCAGAAGGAAAGAACTACCAGATGAGCGGTTTCGGCGGCTTTAAGCTTCTGGGCGTTAAGCCCCAGAAAAACACAGACAAGCTTGCTGCGTGTCAGGCTCTGGCCAAGTACCTGTCCAATGAACAATCCCAGCTTGACCGATTTGAAAGCAGAGGCTGGGGGCCATCCAATAAAGCAGCCAAGGACAATGAGGCCGTCAAAGCCAACCCGGCTCTGACAGCCCTGAATGGGCAGATGCCCTACATGATTCCTCAGGGCCAGTATCCGTACAACTACTGGATCTTAACCCAAAACCTGGGAGATTCCATTGTTGCCGGAAAATACAATGATGCCAACGATACCCAGTTGATGGAGGTGCTGACGAAATTTCAGAAGACCAGCGAATCCCTCCAAAAATAAAAAATACGAAACAAGAAACAATAAATAATTTACAAAAAAACAGGATGCTGTATCCCCTCGGTCCAAAAGGTAAAAAAGGATGAGCATCCTGTTTTTTATAAATGATGTCAGAACGATGTTCCATCAAAATCGTCTGTTCCTATGCAATACTGATCACTTTGTAATCCTTATCCTCCACTGCCTTTTTTAACACTTCATCATCCACCGCTTCAGTCAGGGTCACCACTGCACTATTCTTCTCATGGCTTACCTCAGCTGACTGAACCTGGGAAAGATTTTCCAGAGCCTTCTTTACCGTTGCCTCACAGTGAGCACACATCATACCTTCAATATTCATCGTCTTTGTCATAGCATTTCCTTTCCCGCCGTTATCGGCGATATCTTGTATAGAATGATCATTTTTTTCAGTCTCTTCACCTGCAGGGGGAAGAAGTCTTCCATCCTTATCTGGATGAACCATATTTTTTAATTTTTTATCCCTGGAAACATCATGAACCTTAAAGAGATTCAGCCTCAGGGCATTGGAAACCACGCAAAAGCTTGACATACTCATGGCTGCGGCACCAAACATGGGCGCCATAGTGATGCCCAGCTTATAAAAGGCTCCTGCAGCAACCGGGATCAAAAGCATATTATAAATCAAAGCCCAAAACAGATTCTCCAGGATATTCTTATAGGTCTGACGGCTCAGACGGATGGCTGCGGCCACATCAGTGAGTCGGCTCTTCATCAGCACCACATCTGCGGCGTCGATGGCCACATCTGTGCCAGCACCGATGGCAATTCCTGTATCCGCTTTGGTCAGAGCCGGCGCATCATTGATTCCGTCTCCCACCATGGCCACCTTGCCAGATTTCTGCAGCTGTCGGATCACTGCTTCCTTACCGTCCGGCAAAACACCGGCTATCACTTCATTGACACCAGCTTCCTTGCCGATGGCTTCGGCTGTCCTCTGATTGTCACCGGTCAGCATGACCACATGAATTCCCATGTTGCGAAGGTCCCTGATTGCCTGAGGGCTGTCTTCCTTGATGGTATCTGCCACGGCGATAATACCGAGAAATCTGTCTCCGGCAGCAAAAAAGAGAGGGGTCTTACCGGATGCCGCCAGATCTCCGGCGGCCTTCTCCATATCGGAGGGAACTGCCACTTTGGACCGAATAAATGAACCATTGCCGCCATATAAGACTTTACCCTGATAAGAAGCGGTGAGTCCATTGCCGGGCAGGGCAGAAAAATTACTGACTTCGCCTGCAGTCATCTGCTGTTCTTTTGCATAAACGACCACCGCCCTTGCCAGGGGATGTTCGCTCTTATCTTCCAGGGCGACAGCCGCTTCCAGCAATTCCTCGTCCCCACCGTCCCAGGCAGGGATCAAATCAGTGACCCTGGGCTCGCCCCTGGTTATCGTTCCTGTTTTATCGAGAGCAATAATCTGGACATTTCCCGTCTCCTGCAGGGCTTCCGCATTTTTAAAGAGGATACCGTTCCTGGCTCCCACGCCATTACCCACCATGATGGCCACAGGTGTAGCCAGGCCCAGTGCACAGGGGCAGCTGACCACCAAAACGCAGATTCCTCTGGCCAGGGCAAATCCCACAGGCTGTCCCAGAAGGATCCAAACCAAGGTCGTCAAGATGGCAATGAGGATCACCAGCGGCACAAAAATGCCTGAGATTCGGTCTGCCAGTCTGGCTACGGGAGCTTTGGTAGCGGCAGCATCACTGACCATCTGTATAATCTGGGCCAGGGTGGTGTCCTCTCCGACTCTGGTTGCCTCACATCGCAGGAAACCGGACTGATTGAGGGTGGCGGAAGAAACTTCATCTCCCGGTCCCTTGTCCACCGGAATGCTCTCTCCTGTCAGAGCGGATTCATCGAGGGCACTGTTTCCTTCGAGAATCAGGCCATCCACCGGTACGTTTTCTCCGGGTCTGACCACAAAAATATCTCCCTTTCTCACAGAATCAATGGGCACCGTGACTTCCTGCCCGTCACGGATCAGGTTCGCCGTCTTCGGGGCCAGCTGCATGAGACTTTTGAGAGCGTTAGTTGTCTTCCCTTTGGAGTAGGCTTCCAGCATCTTTCCCAAGGTAATCAAAGCCAGTATCATGGCTGCGGATTCAAAATAGAAATCCATCATATAGCTGTGAACGGCCTCCATATTTCCATCGACCTGGGCCCTGGTCATGGCCAGAAGCATCACAGTAGAATAACCAAAAGAGGCCGATGAGCCAATGGCAATCAGGGTGTCCATGTTTGGTGCCCCATGGAAAAGGCTGGTAAAACCACTGATGAAAAACTTTTGATTGATCACCATGATAATCCCGGCCAGAAGCATCTGGACGATCCCCACCGCGATGGGATTATTCTCAAAAAAGACAGGCAGGGGAAACCCCCACATCATGTGGCCCATGGAAAAATACATGAGCACAAATAAAAAAGCGATGGAAGCAATCAGCCTTCTACGGAGTCTGGGTGTCTCATGGTCGCTCAGAGCCTCCTCCTCCGCGGCCAGTCTGGCGGAAATACCGGCCGAGGATTCTTTCTCAGAACCCTTGATGGAAGCACCATAACCGGCACTGGTCACGGCATGAATAATATCTGCCGGGCTGGCCGTTCCTTCCACCCCCATGGAATTGGTAAGAAGGCTGACACTGCAGGATGTGACGCCTTCCACCTTGGATACCGCCTTCTCCACCCTGGCCTGACAGGCCGCACAGCTCATACCTGTTACTGTATATTGGTCCATATCCTTCCTCTCTTTCTCTGATTACTTCATCAACTTCTGCAGAGTACGTACCAGCTCATCGAGCTTATCTTCTTTTCCTTCTCTCACTTCCTCTGCCACACAGGACTTGATGTGGTCAGCAAGAACCACTTTCGTGAAGCTGTTGAGGGCACAGTTGGCTGCAGAAACCTGATTGAGAATATCAATACAGTAGGCATCCTCTTCCACCATCCGCTTAATTCCCCGGATCTGTCCCTCAATTCGGCTAAGCCGGTTCAAAAGATTTTTAATCTCCTTCTCACTCCTGCACTTACTGCTGCAGGAACAATCTTTCTCTGCCATAAAGCCTACCTCCAGAATAATTATGACTGATTAATGCAGATACCCCCTCGGGGTATAATGTTTTGAACACATTATATACCCAAAGGGGGTATCTGTCAACTTAGGATTTTTATTTCGACCAGTCAGACTGTAATCTCCGTCAGATCGCGTCCCAGCCATTCCTGAATCAATCCCTCCACTTTTTCCACATTTTCGGCAGACTGGGGCAAGGCTGTCTGCCTCACAAGATGAGAAAGTTTAAAAGCCTCATAGAAATCTGACTCACTGATCTCTCCCTGCACCTCGTTCTCCTTGAAATCATAAGCCTCATATACGATATCTGAAATCTTATCGATCTCATAATCCTGATCAATCTCCTCATAATTCAGTCCCGTGATCAGATCAATAATAGAAAAGGAAGTGACCTTATCACTGATATATTCTGAATGCTGGCTGCTGCTCACAAAAAAGCTGTGATTATCATAAGTGACAAAAAGTTCCACAACCACATTGTTCGCCTCCGCCCTTTTCTCTATACTTTCTTTGTTATAATCCCAACGGATTCCTCTGACAATCATCCGGCATACCTCCTTATCAAGTATTATCAAGTATTATAGATATAGCATAGGAATATGTCCCATAATTCGTACTAAATCCTGCAGGATTTCTGTTTCATCAGTTTTCACAAATTGAATCTTTGATTTTATGCATCTTGGATGGTTCTTCTGGCTTATACTTTTATTATACTAAATATTTTTTATTCAAGGTCGCTGAGAAGGCGACTTTTTTATCTAATACGTTAACTCTGATATTTTTCTTGAAAATTATAATATTTTATATCAAATATTGTTTAAGTAAAAAATAAATGATACCATATTATCAGCAATTTAAACCCATGAATAAAAGGGAGGGGTATCTATGAAAAAAAAGCTGCTGTCAATACTTGTATCAATGATCCTGGTATTTAGTGCTGCCGGTTTATATGCCATTCAAACTGCGGCCGCCTCGGATCAGGAGGTGAAAGAATACACCTTTGCCAATATGACCTACGAGATTCCAGTGGCGTGGAAAGAGATAGGCAACAGCACTGAAATAAACCATTATTATTATTCAGATACCAGTATGATCATGGTAAATAATGGTTCTACAACATCCGGAAAAACAGTTCTGGATGAAACAGATCAGGAACTCTATTTAAAAGGACTCGAACAAAGTTTTGACAAATTTGAATTACTTGAGCAGAATCCTTACACCGTTGGACCTTATTCCGGGTTCAGCTTTAAAGCCAACATCTCCATCAATTCCAATGACAGCCTGATGTATGCCATCGTCTTCGACAATGCCAAGCAATTACGCGCCTTCACCATCAATTCATTTAATGGAGCAGATGATTCGGCAGTCCTTGATGATGTTGCTGCGTCAGTCAAACTGGATGATGTAGATTCGACAAGCACTGAAACGGCCACAACCCAGGCAAAACAGAATACGGCTGGCAGCAGCCAGACCAATGAAATCACTGAGTTTAACAAAGATACTGCTGTTGAGAGAGCAAAATTCCATACCAAGTATAATTCATACTCTCAAAAGGGTCTGGTCAAAATGCTGGTTTTCGAAGGCTTCTCCGAAGAAGATGCTGAGTATGGAGCAGCCAATTGCGGGGCTGACTGGAATCAGGAAGCAGTGGAGGATGCTGAGGCATACTTAAGATCTAAAAACTACACCCGGAAGGAACTTTATGACCAGCTGAAATATGAAGGATACACGGAAGGACAGATTCTTTATGCCCTGGCTAAAGTGGGCCTCTGATATCACGATTTACGATGAATGCAAAGAGGCCTCTCCTGCACCACCTGGTCTGCTCCGGTTCTTGATTTTTTTATAACAACAATATATAATTAACAATATATGTTATTTCAAAAGTCAAGAGAGGCTATTATGGTTTTATTAAAAGAAATCAAGACAGATTTTCGCTGCAGCGACGACCCCTGCAGCCCGGAAGATAAGGCGGCCCTGCTGGACCTGTCAGAGACTGTGTTCAATCACATCATCGAGTCCAACTGCTATAATGACGTGGAGGAGCTCGACTTAACTTCCCTGACTCTCCTGATCGATTCCGGCCAGGATACCATTACTTTGGTGGAAACTGATACAATGCTTCCACTTTATCCTCCCGAAAAGATCAGTACATGGAAAAAAATCCTGCAGTCTTAACTAAAAGACTGCAGGATTTTTTTATAGCTGATAATCAGACCTTAATGAAATATTCTATACGGGAACAATGTACTATGACATTGTTCCCGTATAGTTTTAAGATACTCAATACTGACCTTCCATCAATAAAGCATCACATTACTCTGCTGGCACAACTCCTGAATCAAAGGAGGGTACGCCTCTGATATTAATCCATCTATATCATTCAATAGAGAAAAAGAAAAAGTAGTTACTTTATCATATTTTGAAGAGTCCATCAGAATAATCGTCTGTTTGGCCCTTTTCATCACTGTCTGATTCAGGACGGCTTCATCTTCATTCAAACAGGAAAATCCGATATCCGGATGAAAACCTGCGGCACTCATTATAGCCAGATCAAAATTCATTCTGCCAAGCTGGCTGACAGTATTGATCCCACTCAGACCCATACTGTGAAAATCCAGCATGCCTCCCGGCATGAGAACCTTACTGTTTTCTCTTGTTGACAGTTTCATGGCACAGCTGACACCAGTGGTGACGATAAGATTGTTGTAATCCTGGAGCATTCCTGCCAGCACTGTCGTAGTGCTTCCTGATCCCAGAAAGATCGTCTGGCCTTCTGAAATCAGACTGCAGGCCTTCCTGGCAATGGATTTCTTCGCCACCATATGACGGGCAGTCCGCATCTGCAGACTGTCTTCAATCCCCACCACATCTTTTACCGATTTTGCTCCGCCGTGAATCCGGACGATTCTTCTTTCCTGATCCAGAGATTTCAGGTCGGACCTGAGTGTCATGTCTGAAACATGGGGGTATACCTCTTTCAGTTCAACAAAAGTAATATTTCCCCGTTCATTGATTAATTGTTCAATGGATGTACGTCTCTTTTTTACTGTATCCATAATCTGTCAACCCTTCCACAAATCAGCATAGGAATCATTGAAAAGACATGAGCATTTCTTCCATTTGCGTTATGGCAGACATCTCATCAGCGCCCATCACTGCCAGATCAAAGTTCTTCCGGTTTTCGGAAAAAAACTCCAAAAGATTCATGGCATTTTTTGCATCGGCAACCTGATCTCCGGCTGAAAAGAATATCATGCTTTCAAATCCGGATGCCAGACGGGCCAGCATAGCGGCCGGCCTGGCATGGATATTCAGTTTTTTATCGAATCCAAAAGAACGTGTAATCATAATACCCTTCCGCTTACTGATTAAAAGCTTTCATAGGCTTTCACAGCCTGGTCAAGAAGGTCTGCATCCTGGATGCCGGAAATCTGGGCAAATGCTTCTCTCACACCTTTTTCCTGAATCATAGCCTGGAGTTCTACACTCTGGGGATCCTCAGGATTATTATAGTGGAGCGCTGCCCCGATACCCAGGATCAGCTTGTCTACAGGAAGACCAAAGCCTGCTGCTGTGAGGGTTGGCTTAACCAGACGGTCAGAAGCACTGAGCTTACGGATGGGCTCACGTCCTACCCTTGTCACCTCATCCCGGAGATAGGGGTTCTTGAACCGCTTGATGATTTTTTCGATATAGGCCGCATGGGCTTCCGGATCAAAACCATGCTTCTTCACAAGGCCGGCACCGGACTGCTCCATGGCTTCATGAACCAGTGCATAGATCTTAGGATCTTCGATGGCCTCCTTGATGGTGGCAAGTCCGTTCAGGACACCCAGATAGGCTGTGATACAATGTCCGGTATTCAGAGTGAAGAGCTTACGCTCGATGTAAGCATCCAGGTTGTCTGCCAGGTTCATGCCCGGAATTGCCGGAATCTCACCCTTGAAGGATGCCTTCTCCACATTCCACTCATAATAATTCTCTACCACAACCGTGGTGGGAATTTCATTGTGAATCGGAGGAACGATTCTGTCTACAGAACAATCCGGGAAACCGACATACTGATCACAGTAGGCCTGCTGCTCTTCATCCAACAGCTTGTAGATATGGTCTTTAAGCTGGGAGCTTGCCCGGATGGCATTCTCACAGGCAATGATATTGAGGTAATCTTTCTTCTGACTGTCAAATCTTTTCTTGATTCCGTCAGCGATTGCCGGGGCAATCCTTGGAAGAATGGTCAGTCCCACTGCTGTGGTCAGGACCTCTGCCTGAGCAATCTCATCAACGATTTCGGGACCATTGGAAAAGATACCGTCAATATTCGTAATCTCATGATCCTGATTCTCTGTATCCCGGATCTGTACTACATACTTTTTATCCTCATGAAGGCGGTCAATGATCACAGGATTTACATCAGCGAATACAACTCTATACCCTGCCTGTGCCAGGAGCATTCCAATAAAACCTCTGCCGATATTGCCGGCGCCAAATTGAATTGCCGTTTTCATAACCTTATCCAGCTCCTTCCCTGGTAAATGTCTTGTCTTTAGCTAAGTACCTTAAGAATCCAATCTACATCGTCAGTAGTCTTCATCTTTTCAAGTGTATCAGGATCGTCAAGAGCAATACTGATCTTTCCAAGAAGATCCAGATGCTCATCGCCGATTCCTGCGATACCGAAGACAAGCTGAGCCTTCTCATCGCCGAAATCTACACCATCCGGATACTGAACCATGGTGATGGCAGTCTTCTTAACGGTTCCTTTGGCCTGGGCGGTTCCGTGAGGAATGGCGATACCCATGCCCATGTAGGTGCTGACCAGCTTCTCACGCTCTAACATAGCGTCCACGTAAGCCGGCTCTACACAGCCTCTCTCCACCAGCAGCTCGCCGGCACGGCGGATGGCCTCTTCCTTGGTTACGGAAGGCTGATTCAGTTTGATACTCTCACGAACCAGAACATCTTTTCTCACCGGTTTTGCAGTCTCTGTCTGACCTTCAGCAGGTGCAACTGCCGGAGCATCAAGAGTGGTAACCTGCAGATAGAGCTGATCTAATGCCGGGTCATTGAGGAAGTTGCCGATGGTCACAAGCTGAGCCTGAGGTGCAGACTTTCTTGCACGGTCGGCAAGGGTGGTCTGAACTACGGCGATATCACAATCAGCCGGGATATTATCAACAGAAGTATTCTTAACAGTAATGTCAGGACGTACAGCTTTGATCCTGTTGCGGAACTTGGTTGCACCCATAGCAGAGGAACCCATTCCGGCGTCGCAGGCGAAAATGATACTCTTTACAGAAGCTGCGTCAGTGATTGCAGCATTTCCCTTGGCCTGGGCCTTCATGTCTGCCATCTGCTCCTGTGCTTCTTCAATGGAAGCAGTGGTGCTGGTAGCACGGATGATCACGGAAGCGATCACGAAGGACACTACAGCTGCAAGCATAACACCGATAAAGATCAGGAAAATCTTATCCTTTGGTGCCATAGCAAGGAAAGCGATGATTGATCCAGGTGAGGACGGTCCCTTAAGACCACATCCGGTCAGGGTGAACCAGGTAATGGCACAGATGTTACCAACGATCGGGGCGATAATAACCACCGGATTCATCAGAACATAGGGGAAATAGATCTCGTGGATACCACCAAAGAAGTGGATAATGATCGCACCGGGTGCGGAATCCTTGGTAGCTTTGTCTTTGGAAAATGCCCAGTATGCACATAAAACACCAAGACCAGGACCGGGATTGGCCTCAAGCATGTACATGATGGACTGACCTGCAGTCTTAACCTGCTCTGCACCAATCGGTGTAAAGATACCATGATTGATCGCATTGTTCAGGAAAAGTACCTTGGCTGGCTCAATAAAGATCGCGGACAACGGAAGCAGATTGTGCTTGATCAGCACGTCAACACCTGCTGTCAGTACTGTGAGGATCGCTGTCATGAACGGTCCTATTACATAGTAGCCGAAGATGGCAATCAACATACCTATGATACCGACAGAGAAGTTGTTAATCAGCATCTCAAAGCCGGCCGGCATACGGGTTTCCATAAACTGATCAAATTTCTTGATGATCCATCCTGCCAACGGTCCCATTACCATGGCACCCATCAGCATTGGCTGGCCTTCTATTCCGCCGACACCGGCAATACAACCCATGACAGCGATTCCGCCGATAACGCCGCCTCTGGCTCCGCCGACCATCCGGCCGCCTGTGTAGGCAATCAGAATGGGAAGCAGATAAAACAACATGTAAGGCTGAATGGAAGCGAGCTTCTCATTAGGAATCCAGCCATCCGGGATGAATAAAGCTGTGATAAATCCCCACGCAATGAAAGCACCAATATTGGGCATTACCATTGCAGAAAGAAATTTACCAAATTTCTGTAATGCATTTTTCATAGATCATACCTCCATAATTTTCGTGACTTCATGTTGATAATATTTCACAAGCGCCTTTTCGATATACGTGATACCCGCGGTCGTATCACGTTCGAAAAGGGCTTGAAGAAATCGGTCATCCTCCACCAGAAGGGAACTTAAGCGCCCCGCCGGCTCCAGGAGAATCTCGTCTTCCGCCAGGGCCGGCACTGTCATAACGACAGCACCTCTTATGCTGCCCTTATCTCCAGCCAAAGGCTGCTGAAGAGCGATATATATAAACCTGCTGTGGTGCATTGCGTCAGTCTTGCAATGCAGCAGACAGATCTCCATCTCTTTCACATAAGTATCACTGATCTGCTCCCTGCTGCGGAAGCCTTCCATCAGCTTCTGCTGCAGTCTTCCTGAATCGGCGAGGGAAGCAGCGGCAATCTCGATCAATCCATCCACAGAATCCACCTTTTCCACCGGGACAATACGGAAATGTTCTGTGAGCTCCACAATCTCTGTTCCCAGGGCGGAGAGAGTTCTGATATTATCCATGGAAAGATTGGAGTGACTTCCCGTTTTCCGGTTGATTCTGTCCTGAAGATGTCCTCGGTTAACCTCATTCAGTGCATTTTTAACCATCATCTTATCCTGCACCTGCAGTACTTTGTTGACACACAGGTGAGGAAAGTCGGTCCGGATCTCTGCCGTGGAGATAATCAGGTCAATTCCTTCTTCTCTCAACTGACCTTCATTGATGGAAAATGCCGAGCTGATGTGACGGATCTCAATCTCGGGGAAACTCTTTACCAGGGAAGCTGCCAGCATCCTCGAGCTGGCTACACCCACAGGGCAGACCACAACTACAGCCACTTTTCTGGCATTTTTCTGCAGTCGCTCTGCCGCAGCAGCAAAATGCATGGCGATAAAACCAATATCGGATTCTTTCAGGTCTTTTGGATAGATCCACTCTCTGAGTACCTGGCATGCTGTTTCCACTGCTGTATAGATAGAAGGATAATTCTCTTTGATGACAGCGGACTGGGTATTGCCGGCAATCAGGTCCAGGGAAATCCTTTTTTGCATCAGGGTGATATGTTCTGCCAGATCATCAATCATAACGGCATCACTGCGGAAAGGAATGCCTGTCAGCTGTTCCACGACACCCACCATGGAAAGGACAATATAGCGGACATTGATGGCCTTCAAGGGATCGTCCAGACTCAAAGAGGGAGTCACAACTCTTAACGTTAAGAGATACGTCGTGATATGAGCAATCTCCTCCTCAGTGACTTCCAGGTCGAATTCACTGCTGATCATGCTGGCAAGTTCTCTGGCCAGGCTGTACTCCTTGCTGTTGATCACATGGTTCACGCTCTCAGGCATGGTCCTTAAGTACCTGTCATGCTGCATCCGGTAGACTGCCAGGGAAATCCGGTTGACCAGACTGATCCGACTGTTATCCACATAAGTGACATTTAATGACTTTTCACAATATTTGCAGGCTCTTCTGGCAAACTGGATAATCTCCTCTGTAAAAAAAGGAATCAGGGGATGGTTCAGCCATGTTTTTTTATCATATTCTTCCTCATAATTGTCTATGAGAATGGGCATTCGATTTACATCAAAAAACTCAAATACCGCATTGACGATGGCCTGACGGCGGCTGGCCTCATCGCCGGTCATAAAGATCCCCAGACCGGGACGGCGGTTGATCTTAATGTTATAATCTTCCAGCCATTTATCCAGCACATCAAGATCTGAATAGAGAGTTCCTTCAGATATGTCATATTTGGAAGTGAAACTGTAAGCTTTGGCAGGACTCACTGCGAAAAAGAGAGTCCCCAGAATTCTTCCTCTTCGTTCATCCTTACTGTAGAGTACTGCCTCATTTTCTATATAAAGAAGTTCTTCCAGCAGGCCGTAGGTTTCCAGATCCTCAACTATAGCAAGACCGGTTCCCCTTTTTTTGATAAAATGAAAGTCATTTTCGTCCAGCCATTTTTCCACGGAAGGAAGTTCACGAAGTACCGTCCGATTGGAAACAGCTAATTTCTCAGAGATGGCAGCCACGGTCACAGGCCGCCCCTTCATCTGCACCAGAGTACGAATGATACTTTTTTGTCGTTTTGAAAGACTTCGTTTCTCTTTTTTATTTGACGAGCCGTTTCCGGTAACATGCAGATCTTTCTTTGACATTGTCTCTTTCCTCCTCTGTTGTTAATATTATAGGAAATTAATTATCAAAATAAAACAAAATGATATTTTACTTTTGTCACAATAAGAACATGACAAACATTGTGAGTAAGCATCCTCGGAACAAACAATATCTCAAAAATCTACGATTCAGGAACCAATATGTTCATAACGACAGAAAAGTGACATTTTATTTCAACAATAAAAATGCCACTTTTAAGGTTATGCTATACTATGTTTAATTTTAAATTAGTTTTTCTCTTCCTGCCTGTCACAACAGGACTTTTTCCAGGAAGGTCAGCGCCAGCCTTTTCATGGTCTCACGGTCCTCTCCTTCGAAACCATGCCCTGCCCTCCTCATCACATACAGTGAAGCATCAGGAAAATGCTTCCGTGCTCTTTCAGAATAAGGAAGGGGAACCATCTCGTCCTGATCACCATGAACGATCAATACCTGATTCGGATAGGCCTCCAGAACCTGGTAAATGTCATGGGAAAGGGCGTCCTCTCCGTAGATCCTGCCCAGGTCACAGTCCCACTGACTGTAACGGTCAGGAATCCCACCATATTCCTGCTGAATATCCCTGACATGATCCTGGATCACATAGGCCGGATAAAGAAGAATCATGGCTTTGATCCAATCCGGGTGAGCACCTGCCACATAAGAAGCCACGTAGCCTCCCTGACTGTGTCCCCAGAGGACGATTCGTTCCGGGTCAAATCGTGGATCTTTTCTGAAATAGCATACCACTGCCATAAGGTCCTCTGCCTCAGTCAATACAGACATCTCCTCCATAGTCCCGCCGCTCATGGATGCATTACTTCCCCCATAGAAATCAAAGCCGTAGAAGGCAATCCCATGTTCTGCCAGAAACTTTGCATAGTCCAGTTTGCTGGTATAAGATCCATCAAAACCATGACAGCCAATGACCAAAGGCAGAGCTTTTTGCGCAGTGTGTCCGCATTCCCCTGTTTTCCCGCAGCCTTCTTCTGAACCCGGCAGGATTAAAAGACCATATAACTCTTTATTCCCATTCGGTACAATCACTGTCATTTTCTCTATCATATCCATTCACTCCCTGCCTGATCATATTTTCTTTTCTTTTCATTTACGATATAATAATACTATAGATTTTATCATAAGTCCTTAAAAACTATCTGTCCTTTTTCAAAGACATAATCCCTCGTCAGCAGGTTCTGTCTCCTGGGATAAGGCGGCTTTTTTATCATTATTTTTAAGAATAAAAAGAGGATGCTCTATGACAATCTGGTCCGCGTTGAAAAATCATACCATACAACATCCCCTCCATGACGCACTGGTGGGAGTGGTCGTCGCCCTGGTTTCCATCCCCATTTCCATGGGCTATGCTCAGATTGCAGGCCTGCCGGCTATCTACGGCCTCTATGGCTCCTTGCTGCCCATTCTGGTTTATGGTCTGGTCACGACGTCTCCTCAGTTCATCGTGGGGGTGGATGCCATGCCTGCAGCCATGGTCGGCACCTTACTCACAACATTTTCCATCAAACCGGAATCGAGTGAAGCGCTGGCTTTGGTTCCTCTGGTTTCCTTCCTTGCGGCTGTCTGTTTCCTCATTTTCTATCTTCTGAAAGCAGGCCGTGTGGTCAAATATATCTCCATGCCGGTGATGGGGGGATTTATCTCCGGTGTCGCTGCCACCATCATCCTCATGCAGGTTCCCAAACTCTATGGCGGCTCTCCTTCAAGCGGCCAGCTTCCTGCCCTGATTCTTAATATCTGCCGGGAAATCTCTGCCTTCAATCCTATGTCCGCTGTTCTGGGATTCGGAACCATCCTGATTCTCATGTTATCCAAAAAACTGATTCCCAAAGTACCCATGTCAGTCCTCTTACTTTTGGGGGGCCTCCTGCTTCAGATCCTCTTCAGACTGGACCTTCACGGCGTAAAACTTTTGCCGCAGGTGGTGCCGGGCCTTCCAGAACTGCATTTACCTGACCTGAGTCTTCTGACGGACTATAGTGTCTACACCCTGGTCCTGGAAGCAGTCAGCATCGCGGCTGTCATCATGGCCCAGACTCTGCTGGCCACCCAGTCCTACGCTTCAAAATATGATGATGTCATCGACAAAAACAGAGAACTTCTTGCTTACTCCGCCATGAACATGGCCGCTTCTCTGGTGGGCTGCTGTCCGGTAAACGGGTCTGTGTCCCGAAGCGGCATCGCGGATTCCTATAAGGGACGATCCCAGCTTATGTCTCTGTCAGCATCTCTGACCATGGCAGTGATTCTACTGTTCGGCACTCCCTTGCTCAGGTTCATGCCGGTGCCGGTTTTAACCGCCATCGTCATCTTTGCCCTGATGAATATCATAGAACTGGACATGTTTCTCCGGCTGGTCAAATACAATAAAAATGAGTCCCTGATCTTCCTGGTGTCCTTTTTTGGCGTCCTCTTATTCGGAACCATAAAAGGAGTTGTCATCGGCTGCTTCCTGTCCTTCAGTGAAATTACAGTAAGAAGCGTGAACCCGCCGACCACTTTTGTTGGCAGGATTCCAGGTCAGGGCAATTATCATTCCATCAGCCGCAACAGACATTCCTACCCCATCAGTCATACATTGATCTACCGTTTCAGCGGCAATCTCTTTTTTGCCAATATTGATAAATTTGAAAATGATATCCTCTCTGCCATAAAACCAGATACCCGGCAGATTGTCATCGATGCCAGAGGCATCGGCAATATTGATATCACGGCTCTGGACAGGCTGGTCCTCCTGATCAGAAAACTTAACGACCGGGGTATAAAATTTTATATCACCGAACATGACCACTCATTAAACGACATGATTCGGGCCAAGGGTTTTGAAAATCTGATTGATTCAGGAGTAATGCGGAGACGAATCACCTTTGCCCTCAGTGATGCCGGACTGGAAAAACCTTATCAACTGGAAGGTGTGGAAGATTACGATTATGAGGACTCTGACCTCAACCATGAGAGACTTGCAGAAGCGGAATGGCTGTACGGGCATGAGGAAGATCCTTCCCCTGAAAAGAAGAAAATCTGTCACATATTTAAAAACGAATTCATGAGAAAGGAAAAAAAGTGAAATATTATTTCTTGACATTCTGTATCATCCTGCTGCTTTTTTCTCCAGTCTGCCTTGCAAAGGACTGCCTGTATATCGCTCACAGAGGAGATATCGACGACGCACCTGAGGAATCCTATGCAGCGGTGGATATGGCGATTGAAAATGGATACAGAGCAATTGAATGTGATGTCTGGAAAACAACATCCGAGGAATACCTCGTGTTCCACGATTCTGATCTTTACAAATTATGCGGCGTAAAAAAGGACATATCTGAAGTGAGCTCCAAGACGATCAAAGACTATCCATACAAAAATACAGAATACGGAGTCCAGTATATTTTAACCTTTTCTGAGATGCTGAAGTATGCAAAAGAAAATGAAATAGATGCCTTTTTTCATCTGAAAGCCGGAAAAGTACATTTTACCAAAGACGACTTAAGGAAGATGCAGGAAACGATCGATGAAGAGGAAATGCAGAATAATGCTTATCTGTTTTCCAGCGATCCGGAAACTGTAAAAAACATGAACGGGACCATCACAAATTTCCGGGGCGGACTCAACATTCGCAAAAATCCTGACTCATTGAAAAGATATGCAGACAGAATTAAAAATGAACACAACTGTAATTTTGTCATCTCCAGATATACCCCCGGAAAAACGGATGATCCGTACCTGGTTGATTATTGCCATAAACTATGGCTGAAGGTTTGCTACTATAACATTGATGACGAAGAAGAAACCAGACGCCTAAAAACCATTGGCGCCGATATGCTGATTTTAAACAAACCTGTATTCGCAGAATAAATAAGTGACTTTTAAATCTGACCTGCTCCTGGCTTCCGGTTCAGCCGCTCCAGGGTAAAGTGCAGCAAAAAGACAGATACAAAAAGGCAAAGAGCTTCCTCCGCCGGCTGAGCATGAATAAGGCCGGCATATCCCCACAGCCGGTTAAAGAGCAGCAGGAAGGGGATGTACAGGATCAGCTGTCTCACCAGAGTAATGCCAAAAGCGTACATAGGCATGCCGATGGCATTATACATATTCCTGACCATAGCCGTGGTTCCCACGAAGGGAAGAATCAGCAGGGCTGCCCGAAGGGTTCTGACACCCTTTTCCAGAACCACCGGATCCCTGGTAAAAAGGCCAATCAGACCAGGGGCTGCCAGGGCGTAGAATCCCATCACCAACATTTCCACCACAGTCACCACCAGAATCCCGGCCCGGATCAACCTGCGCAGCCGGCCATAATTCCCAGCTCCGTAATTATAGCCCATGAGTGGCTGACAGCCTGCCGTGATTCCCTGGTACATATAATTGCCGAAACTCATGATCTTACTGGAGATTCCCATGGCTGCCACGGTGAGACCGCCGTAGGCCGCCGCCAGATTATTGAGAACCAGGATGGCCGCAGTGCTCAGAAACTGCTCCAGCGTATGGGGAACTCCTACCAGCATAATCTCTTTAAAGATCCTGAGGGAAAAGCCAGTGAAGCGAAGGTTAAGCTTAAGCAGGGATCTGCCGGACTGATAGATCCAGAGGAAATATAAGACACTGAGAGCATTTCCAAGAACAGTGGCTATGGCGGCCCCCTTGATCTCCATCCCCAGAGTAAAGATAAAAATGGGGTCCAGGATAATGTTGGCCACCGTGCCCAGGATCATACCTATGGTGGAATAGACTGTGGATCCCTCGCTGCGCAGCAGCTGTCCGAAGGCATAGTTGCCCATGGTAAAGAAAGATCCCAGAAGAATCACCCGGCTGTAGGCAACAGTGGCATCAAAGGTATCATCCCTGGCCCCCAGCAGCCTGGCAATGGGCCCCGCAAAGAAGATTCCTGCCAGAGCCAGCCCAAGGCCTATAACAAGAATTAACTCAAAACCCTGCATGAGGGTTCTTTCCGCCTCTTCTGTTTTCCCTGCACCCATACATCTGGCAATATAGGAAGCCCCGCCATTACCCACAATTCCTGAAAGTGCAATCATGACCATAAGGACGGGATAGGACAGGTTGGCCCCGGCCAGCTGAAAGGGGTCCTGGAGCAGGCCGATAAAGTAGGTATCCACCAGATTATAGGCCACCATGAAGAGCATACCCATGGCCACCGGAAGCCCCATGACAAGCACCGCCTTGACGGGTTCTTCCCTCTCCATAACACTGATTCTTCGATCATCCTTGTTCATATCCTTCAGTCACTCCCCTTCTTGTCCTCTTTCCTTCCTGTCCTGACCGATTCTTTCATGAAACACATAGGGAATGTGGAACAATTTCCAATACCGTAATAAAAGGGCTGTCCGATTCGGACAGCCCTGTATAAGTTCCATCAGAATCAACTCTGATGCCATCATTTCTGATTTATCTTCCCTGCCTGGTCTTATTTCTTATTCAACAAGAAAGAGTAAGCTCTGGTATCCTTATCCAAAGTAATAGCGCCATCTCCGGAAATCTCATATCCATCAGGCACCACCAGGATGTGGACATCATAAGCACCCTCTGCATTCTCAATCACAATCCGGCCCTCTGCGTCGGACTGCATCATCCGGCAGTAGCTGTCAGAACAAACACTGACCACAACATTCTCCACCGGTTTGCCATCCTGATCCACAAAAGTAAGCTCATACTTGCTCTTCGCATCGGCCGCAGTTCCCTGATCTGTGGAAGCCGGGGCAGCAGATTTTGTGGATGGTGATGCCTCTTCAGCCCTCTTTGACCCATCTTCATAGGCCCAGGTTAATTCCTGCTCATAAGATTCTCCGATGGCCTTACAAAATGCATCCAGGCCTGCCTCAGATGCGGCCAGATAGTAAGCATCCTTGGCGTCACCGTACTGTATTCCGACAACACCAAAAGTATCACCTACACCTGACATATCATAGCTGTAATTGAAACCGGTTTCATCCGTTTCAAGGTCTGTGATAGCCTTTCTATCCACTGATTTGTTATCGCTGGCAGCAATGGTCACCTGGTCAGGATCAACGTCTTTTCCGATGGCAAAGTGAACCTTCAGATTAGGATCCTGCAGCAGATACATGTAACCCACGGTTTCTTCCTCTGCATTCTTGACAGCTACTTTTTTATAATCACTGACAATATCAATCTTCAAATCATCGCCATCCAGAGTCTGGGGGTAAGTTTTAACCTTGGATAAGGCCTCTTTCGCCTCATCGCCGGATAATAGAACAAGATTTCTGACAGAAGCTTTCTGCTCCTGATCCTTACACATATTATTGTAGAAAGCTATCAAAACATCGTGCTCTCCTTCTTCCTCAAATTCGTGGGTCCAGGTCTGCCAGTCTTTCTGACCGGTGATGATTCCTGCATTATCGTCGTCAATCATAATCTGCAGATAATTGTAAGGATCACAATCCGTTCTGGCTTCCAAAGCAAGGACATCTCCCTTTTCGCTGGTCACCGTAAAATGCATTATGGCACAAGACTCCTGCGCTTTTGAATTAGATGCCTTTACGCCGCCGTCATCATCCTTGATAAATGGCCAGGCAAACTCATTTGCGACATTTTCCACCTTAATCTGGCTGCCGTCGGCATTCACTGCCTCAGTCAGCTCTTCATCAGACAGCGGCTCTGCGTCAGGTTTTTGCATCGGAATCTCAAAATTGATCAGGGAATCGGTGTAATCATCTCCGATAAAGGCCTGGAACAGGCGGTCAAACTTGCCGCTGTCCTTGATCGCTCCATCCTCTTTCCAGCAAATGACGCCATAACGATCCACCAGCAGGGAGGAAGGAAAACCTTTTTCTGTCAGGCTGCTGAACATCCCTGTGGGTTCTATGCCCACATAGAAAGTCAGGTTATTCTCTTCTTTAATGGGAGCCAGCTTCTCCAGTGTATCATCTTTATCGGTGGAAATAGCTATAATAGCCACATCGTCAGAAACCTTCTGATAAGCCTCTTCCATGGCAGGAAGCTCATCGATACAATGGATGCACCAGCTGGCAAAGCAGTTGATCATAACAGCCTTATGGTCCTTCAGGATATCTGAAAACTTCACCTGGGTTCCATCTACCAGATTGACCGTAAAGTCTTCAAGTTTCGAACCCATCTCCAGTGATCCCCCTGCTGCTGACTCTGTGGTTTCTGAGGAATCAGCGGCAAAAACAGTAGTCTTACCGGTAAATGCCACGGATACCATCAGGAGAAAAGCAAGAAGAAATGCAATTCTTTTTCTCATAAGTACCTCCTATCTATTCGTTTAATCATAAAGCTGCCATTCTCAGGCAGGATGGGCATTGACATACAACTGCAGATGGTGCTTCACACACAATCTCTCATGCTCTCTCATGCTGCACAAAGAATCTTTTCCAATAGAAATTATATCATAAGAGCAGTCTTTTTAAACCTTTTTTCTTCATCTATTTATTTCTATTGATATTTCTGTTTATTTATTCATTTTCCATTTCTTTTTCGATCTCTGCTTCTTCCTTCGCCCCTTCTTCTATTCCTGTCTCTGCTTCTTTTTCCTTCAGCAGCTTATCCTCTCTTCTTTTCCGGCGCCGTTCTTTCAGCTTTTTAATCCTTCTGATTTTCCTGAGCTTCCCCGGCTTGAGTAATTTGACAATAAGGGCAAGAAGAAGCATCCTTCTGAGTATTTTCCATTTGCCGTGCTTACGGAAAATCCCGGGCAGACTCACCATCCCGGATTTTCTCAATTTCCGGTTTTTTCTAAGCTTTCTGAGTTTCTTCAGCTCCTTCAGCTTATTCAGTCTCTTTGATTCTTTGACACCTTCCGTCTTCAACAGGTTAAACAGCTTCACTGCCTTCGCTGTCTTCCCGGCTTTAATCAGCTTTTTCAGCTTTCGTATCCTTTTTATCCTCCTGATTTTTTTCAATAGTTTTCTCATACCCGGCCTCCTCTACATTTCTGTTATACCAGTCCTCCAGTTTCTCATCCTCCGCTGTCTTCCTGATAATCAGCTTAACCAGCCGGTCCAGGTCAGAGTCATCTCTGTAATCGGCAGCGGCATAATACTTGATCCGGTTCTCACGAATCATTTCATGTACCTTGGTCATATCTTTGGATTTCGGATCATAGACCCCGATGGCGTGCCCTCCATTCACATTGACAAGCTTCATACATGGGATATCCGTAGCACTGTCTCCCAGGTAGACGATATTGCGGAAGGGAACTCTCATCTTATCCGGCGGAAAATAGGTATTGACTGCCGGGTCATTGATGTCGAGAACTCCTTTCTCAATCCGGAACAGGAGCTGGGTCTTGGTGGTGTAATTGATGGACTGGGCCGGCCATTTGGCTACGCCCCGCTCGTTATAATAAAAGGCGCTGGCATAGATTTTTTCAAACTCGCCGGCAATCTTCGTTCCCTCAATCATCTCTTTAAGGCCTGAAGATATGATATAGTGCTCCACGATCACGCCATGTTCCTGTCCATAGCGGCGCATCCGGTTAAACCAACCTTCCACCCCGGGATAAAGCCGGACTCTGGACCCATACTCCGCCAGAGCTTTTCTGGTCAGAACCAGATTGCCCTCTGCTTCCTGGACCATCTTGAGCATATAGGCCAGATTGCTGTCCATATCATTGGCCACAGCCACTGCATTGGATTCCTCCCAGAACCGGTCCTCATCAAAACCCACCGACTGGATATATCCCTGAGCCTGCATATTATCCGGCGACAGCGTTTTATCAAAGTCATAACAGATCGCCAGAACCGGCCTGTCCTCTTTACATTTTCTGACGAATCCCATCTTACACCCTCCCCGGAGTCAGCACCCCTTTATCAGCTTCAGACCCTGCCGAACTCATCTATTCTCTGTTTTTCAGTACCTCTGCGGGCAGAATCCGGTTTAATCTTTTAGTCAGCATAACACTGATTAAAAGATAAAGCAAGAGTACTCCTCCATAGATTCCTGCATACATATACCAGGGAAAATGCAGGTTCATGGCACAGGCTACGTTACTGATAAAATAAGGAAACATGGCATCCATACATGCTTTGGACAGGGGCAGACATACCGCCGCCCCGACGGCCACAAGAAAGAAGTTTCCATTCAGATACAGTCTGCGAATTTCCCTTTTTCGATAACCGAACACCTTAGCCAGGGAAATACTGAAGGCAGATCTGTCGATCATGACCTTAATCATCAGATACATAACCACCATGAGGATCAAGGCTGCAGCCCCTCCCATGATGATAATCATGCTCATCATCATGCTCACATAAATATCGGCACTCTTCCTGATGTCATCTTTATACAGGACTGAAGCCAGACGGCCGGGCGGTATATCAAGAGCATGATCTGAGAGGACCATATTATAGTAGTCTGGCTTAACCCTGAACAGATTCCTCATACTTTGAAGGTCCATAAAGACGAACATGCCGGCAGAATACTGACTGATCCCTTTTACGGTAAATGCGTAATACCGGTCATTCTCCTCGTCCTTGAGGACCAGGTCATCCCCCGCTTTGATGTTAAATTTCTGAGCTATGGCACTGGAAATGATGACATCACATTCATTGTCCGGGAAAGCCTCCCGGGAAATGTCCCCAGCCAGATAGGGATTGGCCTCCTTCCCTGTTTTGGACATACCAATCAGACTGATGTCAAAATCATAACCAAACCGGCTTTTTTTCAGCGACCGTACAAAGCAGGCTGTCCCTCCCTCAGGTGGTTCCTCCTCAGGGTATTTATAGATGTACATCGTTTCAAATTTGGTGTCTGCCACATTTTCAATCTGAACATTTTTACACATGACATAACAATCCAGACTGATCATAAGAATCAGCAGACAGATAAACATTCCAAAAATGACAGCAAAGACAGACCGCAGTTCCCTGAGCATCTGCCGGATCCGAAACCGGGCCACAAAACCCATATTGCCAAGAGGAATCTCCCGGACCCTGGCCGCCCTGGATTCATTGCGAAGGAGGGACAAAGCCGGGCTGTTCAGTTTCTTTCGGATTACAAAATAATTGACAATGGCTGCCACCACCGGCGGCATGACTATCCCATATAGGATAACCGGCAGTTCAAAGAGGATATCGACATCGGGCAAAGAATAATAACCGTAGGTATCCTGCATCTGATAATTCACACCGATGGGACTGTAGCCCAGGGTTGTCCCCACCAGACCGGCTGTAAAGGTGATCAGAACAGGAAGCACAAGAAAGTGGGTCAGCAGATCCCGCTGTTTTATACCCAGGGCATAGAGAGCACCAATAACCTGACATTCCTGCTCAATATTATGGATGACAAAGACTGAGATCACATAGGTGAACAACACCATAAGAATCAGCCCTGCCACCACACCGGCCACCCGGCTGATCTCCACATCATCTCTTCCCCCGCCGATTCTCGGATTGTCAGAGGCAGTAATAAATTCCTCCAGATTCGTAATATCCGCATTGAGCAGGTCATCAATTTCTTTCTCAGACCCTGCCCCCACAAAACGAAGCATTTTCTTAAGAGCCTTTAAATCTCCGAAATTCTTATCCCAGTAATCCTTAAAATAGGGATCCGAAACATCCAGCTCATCAAATTCGAAGGTCTTGATTTTCTCTTTCAGATCTCTGTCTGACATGGACCCGTTCAGCAGATAGCCGTACTCATAGGTCTCAGCCCGACTGCTCTTACTGCTTTTCAACAGCGCCTCATAAACCTGATCTGTGACAAAGGCAGTCCCAAAATTCTTACTGTCTGCCGTATTATCTCCATATTCTTTGACCGGATTCTGATAGTCAGGAGAAGTGCAGACCGCACATACCTGTAAGTCTATATTTCCAATACGAATCCGGTCTCCCACATGAAGATTATGCTCCTCACAGTATCGCTTTTCCAAAGCCACCTCTAAAAGGCCATCTTCCTGGTCCCTGGGTTCTCTGCCCTGGTCGCAGACGATCCGGTCAATCTTCTTCCTTACCCGAAACAGGCGGACAGAAGACTGGTCCTCCAACTGGAAATCCAGAAAGAATAACTTCTCCAGGCTGATCCCTTCCCGGGACAATTCCTTCATCTCTTCCTCTTTCAGAGGGACGAATGTCCTGAACCTGCCATCTTCAAGCTGATGTTCCTCATCACTGGCCCTGGTCCGGACAATCACGGTATCGGCAGACCCAATCAGACTGATGATGATATAGATTCCAAAGACGATCATGAGGCTCAGTGCCAGATAGCGAGGAAAATTCTTCTTAAGGTCCCTCAGAATCCTTTTTCTCAATATCCTCTGCATTATAAATCCTCCAACCGGGCTGCAGGGACCCTGACCTGGTTCTCGTACTCCCTGCTGATCTCCCCGTCCTTAATATGAATGACCTTATGAACCATCTTACGAATGGCATTATTATGGGTGACGATTAGCATGGTCGTCCCGTAGATCTCATTAATCTTCTCCAACAGACCCAGGATGTCTCTGGAAGTCTTTGAATCCAAGGCCCCTGTGGGTTCATCGCAGAGCAGCAGCCTGGGATTCTTGATCAAAGCCCTGGCGATGGCACATCGCTGCTGCTGCCCGCCTGACAACTGGGATGGGAACTTATTCTGCTGTTCCACAATTCCCAGTGTCTCCAAAAGGTCTGCCATGGGCAGAGGATTCCTGGTCAGGTACTGACAGATCTGAATATTTTCCTTCACCGTCAGATCCGGAATCAGATGATAGAACTGAAAGACAAATCCCAGATTCTTTCTCCGATATTCCGACAGGGCATCGGGTTTCAGACCGGCTATCTCCTGTCCATCTACCTTGACAGAACCGGAATCCACCTGATCAAGTCCCCCGATACAATTGAGCAGAGTGGACTTACCCGACCCGCTGGACCCCTGGATTACACACATTTTCCCCTCATCCAGACTGGTATTGATTCCTTTAAGCACTTTCACATAACTGCTTCCCTCTCCGTAGCTTTTCTTCAAGTCTTTTATTTCCAGATACATAAGCTCTCATCCTTCCACAGTCCTATCATTGAGTAATCTTTTAAAAAGTATCCCTTCTATGAACATAGAAGTACTATACTTCCAACTGTAGTTAGTTTAGTATAATCTTAATTAGAAATCAATAACATTGACAAAAATAAAGGGGGCTGCCGTATTAAAGCGGTTCAGGGACTTGAAATAAAGACAAAGATCCCCATGTCCAGCGTGTTTTTCATTTGATGGTGTCTGTGCGTTCTGGGACGGACTGATCTTAAGTCTGTCATCAGACGAACAAATGCCAACAACTGACACAACACAGGACATGGGGATCCTTACCTTTTAAGTAAACGTGGCAGTCGCTTTAATGCGGCTGCCACTTAATTCAACTTTTCAGGACTTATTTTCCCGGGGCACGATGGCCCGGATAAAATCATAGAAGGTCTCAGGATTCCCTTTGACAAAGCCATCCTTATAAACTAAAATGGCTGCCTTGGTCTTTGTGTCCAGCACATAAAAATATTTGGTTTTCCTGATTCTCTCAATCTGGTCATAGGTAACATTCATGTGACCCATGGCATTTTCCAGAACGATATTTCTGTCCCGGAACCGGATCCGGGTCTTTTCAGAGCCCATCAGAGCCTTTTTGTACTGAGTAAGTATCACCATGGGAAGAACCACTGCACAGCAGATCCCGGTAACCATGACCGAAAAGAAAAGGGGCTGGAAGCCGCCCACATAGATCATCATCCCCACGCCCACAGCAATCAGCACAGAGCCGAACATGATGATATGTCTGCAAAGGATGCGAAGCACATAGTCCTTTACCATCCCGCCGGTCATCGTATATACATTTTCGTATAACATGAAAAACCTCCGTCAATTAAAGATTAGGAGCCTTGATGCTCACATAAATACTTTAAATGACGAAGGCAGGAAAAGCAAGCTGTTTTTCTATTCCTTCAGTCCGATCTCCCGCTTCAGGTCTTCCACCGACTTGACTGGTGTATTATGGCGCCCGCTGCGGAAGCCCTTAAATTTCTGCTTTACGCCTACATTGGCCCGGGACCGGCCGCCCCAATTCCAATCACCGCTGTCGCCGCCAATCATTTCCCAGTAATCAGCTCCTTCCTCTTCGGAACTGCCGTCCTTGCCGGCAAAGGCCTTGACAAAGGGAACGTAGGCCTCCTCATAAATGCTTTTGGTGGCGGACAGAACCTCATCCGTCTCCGACTTCAGCAGAGCCCGGTAAAGATTCATATAATGTTCTTCCGTAAGCCTGAGTTCCCGGCAGACCTGACGGGCCATCACATCTGCACTCTCAAAGAGAGAGACATAACCGAATATATACATCACCTGTTTAAAGCAGAACTGGAAGATCTGTGGTATACTCAGTTCCTGGAATTTTTCAAAACCGTTTTTAGCCATACCGTAACAACGATTTAACAGCTGGCGGATACTGCCGGTTCTGTCTGGCTGGGGAAGCAGATCGCTTCTGTCCATGATGGTCATGGGAAGCCCTGGGCCGCTGCCGGCGGGACTGCCGATGAAAGTCCTGCAGGAGATATCTGCCCTGAGGATCTCAGCCAGGGACAATCTGCTGGCATGGAACTCAGAAAAAGAGTTCATATAGCCGTAAAAGTCTTCCTGTCTGCCCTGTGCATAAGGACAGCCGTAGAAATCATAGAGATGGGTAAATTCATGGTAAAGAACAAAATCCACATAGTCTGTCCTGCAAAAGTCCAGCTGGTCTGACACATGCAGTACTACCCTTCCTGTCATCAGTTCCTGAAGATCAAAAGAAGCCTCCACCCCTTTGGGTGCGTCAGAGAGGATCTCCTCAATCTGCAGATCACAGATCAGGCCCTGCTCCCTCTTAAAAGACATCCACTTTTCATTCACTTGCTGCAGTGTCATCACATTCCCCCCTTTACCTTTTTTCACATACCCTCTTTGACGGCCAGCACCATCAAATCCCTATTATCTCTAATACCATAGTAACAGACATAGGACATGGAAAATAGGTCTCAAAAACCGAATTTATAGGATTATTCCACATCTCTCACCCAAGGATAACAACAAGGAAAGGTCTTCTCCAGACCATTTTCCATCTAAACACTTCCCCCGTAAAAACAGAAAAAAACAAAATGTCCTGTCTCCTTACCTGGAATTGATTTTATAGAAATAATGCAGTAAAATATTATAAAATGTGCTAATGCTATCTGAATATGGAGTGACAAAAATGGATATAGAAGATTTAATGCAGGCGGGAAACGCCATACTTAATGAAGTATGGACCTCAGTCAACCAGGGGGATTTTCAGGGACTCAGCGACAGGATCAAGGACCAGGTCACAAAAGAGTTCCCTCTGTTCTCCGAAAAAAGGCAGTCCATCTTCAATAAAAAAAAGAATTATTTTCTGGCAAAGAAAGTGAATCGGCAGTCAGGTATAGGCAGGGTTATTCTGGGAGGTTTTTTCTCTGTCGTTGGATGGTTCCTTACCTCCCTTTCTGTAATTGACCTGATTCTCTCTCTCACTGTCGCTGGCAGCAGCGTCGGAACCGTCCTCTCCATCTATATGCTGGTCATATTCGGCGGTCTGACCGCAGCCTCCATGTTCCTGTTAAGGAGCGGTATGAGACTGCGGAACCTGGCCGGGCTCTACTACGAATATGGCTCGTATCTGGAGGGGCAGGAATACTTCTCGATCAGTCAGCTTGCCGACAGGCTGGGGATCTCCCAGGATCTGCTGACCCGCAATCTGCTGGACATGAAGAAGCAGGGCATGCTTCCCATGGCCAGGATGGATAGTCAGAAAACCACCGTCATGCTCACCGACCGGTCCTACCGCCAGTACTGTGAGGCAGAGGAGAGCAGAAAAGAAAGGGAAGCCAGAGAGAATCAATGGAGGAAAGAAATGGAAGAAGCTTCCAGCGGAATGCCGGAGGATATCTCCAGGCTGCTCCAGGAAGGGCGGGTCTACATTGCCCACCTCAAAGAAGTCAACCAGATGATTCCCGATGATGATCCTTTTTCCCAGAAACTTTATCGGCAGGAAATGATCGTAAGCCGGATCTTTGAGCAGGTGGAAAAGCAGCCGGAGACTGCCCACAACCTGCGGCGTTTTATGGACTATTACCTGCCCACCACCCAAAAGCTGATCGATGCCTATGCAGACCTCTATCAGCAGCCGGATGTGGGAAAAAACATCACCAATACCAAGGCCGAGATTTCCGATGCCATTGATATGGTCAATGAGGCCTTTGAGAACTTACTGAACTCTTTGTTCCAGGATATCGCCTGGGACGTATCCTCAGATATCTCCGTGATGAAGACCATGCTTTCCCAGGATGGTCTGACGGATGATCAAGAAAGGAGCAGCCATGAATAAAGAATGGAAAGATTACGAATTGGAGGAAATCCCCACCGCTCCCACCCTCTCCTTCGACATCCCTGATGAGGAGCCTGCCCCGGTGGCGGAAGCTGAAAAAAGGCCAAAGCCTATGGAAGTGCCGGACATCCAGCTCAGCCCGGAAGAGCTTGCTATCGTTGATGACTTTGTCGACAAGATCGACCTGACCAACAGCCAGGCCGTCATGAATTATGGAAACGGAACCCAGAAAAAAATGGCCGATTTCTCAGAGAAAGCTATAGGAAATGTCAAGACCAAGGACATGGGGCAGATCGGCGATATGATCAGCGGGCTGGTGACCGAGTTGAAGACCTTTGACCTGGAGGGAGACCAGAAGCGTATCCTTGGTTTCTTCCGCAAGGGAAGCAATAAACTGACCTCCATGAGAGCTCAGTATGCCAAAGTGGAAGATAATGTGACTGCCATCAGCCGGGAGCTGGAGAAACACCAGGTACGGTTGCTGAAGGACATCAGTATCCTGGATAAAATGTACGACCTGAACCGGACTTATTTCCGGGAACTGTCCATGTACATTTATGCCGGCAAAAAGAAACTGGAACAGGTGCGGTCCACAGAACTCCCAGCCCTGCAGAAGCAGGCAGCCGAGAGCGGTCTTTTAGATGATGCTCAGAGGGCTTCTGACCTGGCTGCCCAGTGCGAGCGCTTTGAAAAGAAGATCCACGACCTGGAACTGACCCGGACCATCGCTCTCCAGACAGCCCCCCAGCTCAGACTGGTGCAGGCTTCTGACCAGATCATGGCCGAAAAAATCCAGTCCACCATCGTCAACACCATCCCTCTCTGGAAGAACCAGATGGTCATCGCCATCGGAATCGAACATTCCAGTCAGGCTGCCAAGGCTGAGCGTCAGGTCAATGATATGACCAATGCTCTCCTGAAGAAAAATGCTGACGCCCTGAAAATGTCCACCATCGAGAGCGCCAAGGAAGCTGAGCGGGGCATCGTGGATATCGAAACCCTCAAACACACCAACGAGAGTCTGATCTCCACCCTGGACCAGGTTCTTCTGATTCAGCAGGAAGGCCGGGAAAAGAGAAAAGCTGCCCAGGCTGAGCTGGCTCAGATTGAAGACCAGCTCCGGAAGAAACTCCTGGAAGCTTCCACCCGAAGATAATCTGAGATTTATTGATAATTCCTCCCGTTTTTTATGATATAATGATATTTATCATAACCAATGGGAGGTTTTTTTATGGAGAAAAGGGTGCAAAAATATCTATTATTGTTAATCACCTTACTATTTGCCCTGTCTCTGGCAGCCTGCTCATTTGCTTCCGGCTCAGAAAAGCCGGCAGACATCGCAGAGAACCAGACGCAGGACACAGCAGCCAGCCAGCCTCAGGACACAGCAGACGGCCAGCCTGATGGTCAGGTCTCCAATCAACAAAAGGATATCATGATTCTTTTTACCAGCGATGTCCATTGCAGGCTTAATGAAGGCTTCGGCTTCACAGGACTGGACCAGATCAGAACGAATCTGTCCCGGCAGGGGTACGAGGTCCTGCTGGTGGATAATGGAGATTTTATACAAGGAGCTCCCATAGGATCTGTCACTAAGGGAGAATCAATTGTTGATCTCATGAATGATATGCATTATGATGTCGTGATTCCCGGAAACCATGAATTCGACTACGGCCTGGATCAGTTTTTTCATTTGGTGGATAAGGCAGACTTTCCTGTAATCAGCTGTAATTTTAACAAAGAAGGTAAACTGGTATTTCCTCCTTACCTGATGAAGGAAGTCAGCGGCCTTAAAATCGCCTTTGTAGGAGTCACAACACCGGAGAGCCTGACCTCCGCCTCCCCGAAATATTTTCAGAATGATAAAGGGGAGTACATCTATGGATTTATGCAGGATAAGACCGGTCAGAAACTCTACGATGCTGTTCAGACAGCAGTGGACGCAGCAAGGAAGGAGGGAGCCGATTATGTTTACCTCATGGGACATATGGGCAATAACAGTCTCAGCATCCCCTGGACCTATGCCGATGTGATATCCCATACAAAAGGGATTGATGTATTTCTGGACGGTCACAGCCATGATTCTGACCAGATTGTGATGAAGAATAAAGAGGGAAAAGAGGTGGTTCGTTCTGCCTGTGGAACCAGACTCGAAAATATTGGTTACAGCCACATTTCCCCTGAGAAAGGGATCCTGAAAACTGGCATCTGGACCTGGAAAAATACCGAAAGTGCCCCCTCTCTCTTCGGCCTTCATTCAAAGATCGATAAAAAACTGAACGAAGAGATGGCGGAAGTGAAAGAAGCACTATCTGAGGCTGTGGGAGAAACAGCCTTTGACCTGCTGGTAGATGACCCTGTCGAAATGTATTCCGAAGGAGTTCCCCTGCTGCAAGCCAGAATCGCTGAGACAAACCTGGGTGACTTCTGTGCCGATGCTTATCGGGATCAGGGCGGCACAGACATCGCTGTGATGAACGGAGGAGGTATCCGTGCCAATATACCAGCGGGTACCATCACCTATGAAAGCCTGATCAAGGTACAGCCATATAACAATTCCCTGGTCGTCGTCGAAGCCACCGGTCAGCAGATCCTGGATGCTTTGGAATGGGGATGCCGTAAACTCCCGGATTCATCAGGATCCTTTCTTCAGGTTTCCGGTTTGACTTATGAAATTGATACCAGCATTGACAGCGGATGTATCGAAGATGAATCCCTGAAATTTGCCGGTGTGAAAGGTCCCCGCCGCGTCCGAAATGTCAAAGTCGGGACGGAGCCCCTTGACCCTGAGAAGAAATATACCGTTGCCAGCAGTGATTACATCCTGTTAAACCAGGGGGACGGACATACCGCCTTCGAGGGAGCGACAATACTGGAAGAAGGTAAAAAACAGGATCTCCAGCTGTTTACCGATTATATCAGAGACACTCTTGGCGGCAAGGTCAGTGATGACTACGCAGATCCTTATGGCCAGGGACGAATTGTGATCACAGAATAAGGATAAAAGCATGAATTTTCCCTGAAACGCTCTACTATTTGTGATGAAGGAATCATGATGAAAAAAGTATGATAAAGAAACTGTGAAAAAGTGATTGTGATAAAAAAAGAACTCTCATGTCCTGTTTAAGCCACCATCTGCTTGACACCCAGGACACTGAGAGTTCTTTTACCTTTTACGTAAACAGGGCTGCTGCTTTAGCACATAAACCCTTTTTTAATAAAAATGAATCGAAGTGATTAATTTCGGCTCTTAATCAATAGCCATGATCCACGTGCTGCCACTCTCCGCCGGCCTTTCTCACCAGAATCCAGTTCCAGTCTTTGTAGGTGCTGCCTGGCTCCAGGCTGCCCTGGTAATCCGCACCCACATCGAAGGTGGACAGGAGAACGATTACCTGATCTGCATCATAGTCAGCAGCCCTGCTCTCATTTTCCTTCACCATCTCATCTCCGGCATAGTAGATTTCTTTTAACGTACAGCCTGTCCAATCTGCATTGAACTCCTTGACGATCACGTCAATAGCAGCATCGATATCCTCCTGGGAATAAACCTCTGAAGGAACCGGCTTGACCACAAGTTCGCCATCTTCACCAGCTGCTGCCTGCGTCGTGGTGACCATTTTCATGGTGGCTTCAACCTGCTCGGTTTTATTTGCAGCACCCTTGTCTGTCTGATTCTTTCCGCCAGATCCGCCGCAGGCTGTCAGAGCCAGAAGCATCGCTGCACACATACCTGTAAAAATTAATTTCTTCATCATTCATACACCTCCTAAGATCTGTTTTTCCTTCTACCATTGTGATTCTATGATTTGTATTTCCAGTCTGTTTTCTTTTGGATGACTGCATTGTAACATAGTAATCGTCACAGTACTATCACACAGAAATAAGAGATTTCGGCATTTTTTACTTCCTGCAGAATTATCTCTTCCCCTTGTCGTAGGGGATACCCTCTGCCTTGGGGGCTCTTGAGTTCTGGGAAGCAATGGCCAGAACCAGAAGGGAAATGATATAGGGAAGCATATTATACAGTGTGCTGGGCAGATTTAAATCCTTGAGCAGCGAAAAGCCGGTATAGACGTTGGATAAGGCCCTGAGCAGACCAAATAAGAGGGCTGCCAGAGCGATATTTACCGGTTTCCACTGTCCGAAAATCATTACAGCCAGGGCAAGGAAACCAAAACCTGCCACACCATTTTCAAATTTCCACTCACTGACGCCCGCCGTAATGTAGGCAATACCACCCAGACCGCCCAGGGCGCCGGAGATCATGACACCGGCATAGCGCATCTTATAGACATTGATTCCCACAGAATCCGCAGCCTGGGGGTGTTCTCCGCAGGCCATCAGCCGCAAACCAAACCGGGTCCTGTAAAGGACAATCACCGATGCAATCAACACCAGGACTGTGAGAACCATAAAAAAGTCCAGATGAAATTTACCCAATGAATAAGAAAATACTTTTTTCTCGTTGATATACTGAATTGTTGAGGAGACATTGTTGACATTCTCTCTCATATTCATGGTCTTGACAAAAACCGTAGCCGCTGCTGTTGCCAGCATGTTCATGGCTGTGCCCACCAGGGTCTGGTCCGCCTGGAAATTGATGGCTGCCACTGCCAGCAGCAGGGAGTAACAGACTCCGAAAAAGACACTTCCGAGGACTACCATCAGAATCATGGTAAAATCAGACGAACCGGACATATACTTCATAACCAAGGCCCCGCCCAGGGCACCCATGACCATAATACCTTCCAGTCCCAGATTGATCACACCACTGTGTTCTGAGAAGCAGCCGCCAAGAGCAACCAAAAACAATACGGAAGCATAAATAAAAGTATACTGTAATAATAGTGTCACAGGTCCTCACCTCCCTTCACATCCGCCTCTTTTCCCACAGCCGTATCCTCTGCAATAACATCTTCTACTGAATCAGCCTCTGCTGCATCAGTCTCTGCATTGATATTTTTCTGATTCATCTTCTGGGCTCTCTGATTCATCAGATGCCTGAAAAGGAAGACAAAACTGCAGAAATAGATGATGATGGCTGAGATCAGATCAGAGATCTGGGAAGCGTAGACCATCTTGTCCACATAGGAACCGCCGCTGGTAATATGCTGAATAAAGAAGGAGGAAAAGATAGCTCCGATGGGATGAAGACCTCCCAGGAAAGCAGCCGCGATTCCGTTAAAGCCCATGCCCGGAACTGCAGTCTGGGCACAGGACCACTGTTCGATTCCGCTCAGATAGAGGAAGGAAGCACCGAGACCAGCCAGACAGCCGGAGATAAACATGGTCAGGATTATATTATGTTTTTCTCTCATGCCGGCATACTTAGCCGCATTTTTATTATAACCAGTGGCCTTCAACTCGAATCCCAGCCGGGTTTTCTCCAGAATCACCCAGATCAGAATGGCTGTCAGCACGGACAGGAGAATGGCGATGGTCACATAGCGGTTGCCGGCAAAAAGCTTATTGAGTCCCAGCGATGGGATCCGGGCAGCCGGATTGCCGGTCCTAAGAGGACTGGTGTAGGTTGTGCTGGCTTCCTTTACATTGGTCAGCAGCATATTCACACAGTACAAAGACAGCCAGTTGAGCATGATGCAGGCAATAACCTCATTGACATTCCGGTAGGCTTTGAGGGCTCCGGCAAAGGCGCCCAGAAGGCCGCCTGCCAGCATGGCCGCCAGCATGCAGACAAACCAGGGCATCTTATAAGCCAGGGCCAGATAGAGAGCCAGTCCTGCGCCAACCGTATACTGGCCGGAAGCGCCGATATTAAATAAACCAACCTTATAGGCAAATATCACAGATAAAGTACACATCAAAAGAGGAGCTGACTTTACCAGAGTACTTCCGAAATACTCCAAGGCCACCTCAGGTCTTGGAAAATAGAGGAAGTTCTGCAGGATGGACAGCATGGCTCTGGCTGCCCCCGCAGGGTTGATAAAATAGAGTACCAGAAAACCGACAATCAGGCCCAGTGCAATACAGATCAAGGATGCGAGGAAGGTCTGAACACCGCTTCTGGCCAGCAAAGGTGTCTTTTCCTTCTTATTCATGGTCCTTCACCTCCTGTCTTTTTGCCCCGGTCATATAGAGACCGAGCTCTTCCACTGTCACCTGATCAGGATCAAACTCTCCTACGATCTCTCCTTCATACATAACCAGTATCCGGTCTGAAACATTCATGACCTCATCAAGTTCCAGACTGACCAGCAGGACTCCCTTCCCGGCATCCCGCTGCTCCACCAGCTTTTTATGAATGAATTCTATGGCTCCGATATCCACGCCTCTGGTGGGCTGAACAGCAATCAGCAGCTTGGGATCCTTATCAATCTCCCTGGCGATAATCGCTTTCTGCTGATTACCCCCGGACATGGATCTGGCGATGGTCACCGGCCCCTGATTGGACCGTACATCGTACTGTTTAATCAATTCCGTGGCATAACTCCTGATCTCATCCTTTCTCAGAAAACCAAATTGATCTGTGAATTCCGGCATGAAATACTCCTGAAGCACCATATTGTTTTCCAGACTATAATCGAGAACCATTCCATGCTTATGCCGGTCCTCAGGAATATGACTGGTTCCAAGGATTGACCGTCTTCGGATGCTTTCTTTGGTCACATCCTGATCCTCCAGCCGAATCGTCCCCTCCTTAATCGGCTCCAATCCGGAAAGGCCGTAAACCAGTTCTGATTGGCCATTACCGTCAATCCCCGCAATACAGACGATCTCACCGCTCCTCACTTTGAAACTGACATGATGTACCGCATCCTTTTTTCCATGGGGCGAAGCCACAGATATGTTATTCACATCCAGCACCACCTGGCCGGGACGAGCCGGTTTCTTCTCCACCTTAAAGTTTACATCTCTTCCCACCATCATGGCTGAGAGCTCCTCAGGACTGGTGTCCGCTGTATTCACCGTACCGATATATTTACCTTTGCGCAGTACACTGCATCGGTCAGACACCTCCATGATCTCATTTAATTTATGGGAAATGAAAAGAATACTCTTGCCCTCTTTGGCCAGTTTCTTCATAATCTGCATCAATTCCGCGATCTCCTGAACACTCAGCACCGCCGTGGGCTCATCAAAGATCAAAATCTCATTTTCCCGGTAAAGCATCTTCAGGATCTCCGTCCTCTGCTGCATACCCACGGTGATATTCTCAATCAGAGCGTCAGGATCCACCTGCAGATGATACTTTTCCGAAAGTTCCATCACTCTTTTTCTGGCCAGGTCCTTCCTCAAAAAGCCGTGCCTGACCGGTTCTACGCCAAGAATGATATTTTCCAGCACTGTAAAGCATTCCACCAATTTAAAATGCTGATGAACCATACCAATCCCCAGAGCATTGGCATCATTGGGGTTTCTGATCTCCACCTTTTTTCCGTCTTTTTTTATCTCGCCCTCTTCCGGCTGGTACAGACCGAAAAGAACACTCATCAGGGTAGACTTACCCGCACCATTTTCACCAAGAAGGGCATGGATCTCGCCCTTTTTCAGGCGGAGAGTAATATCATCATTGGCAATGATCCCCGGAAAACGCTTGGTGATATGTAGCATTTCAATCGCATATTCTCCCATATTTTCCAGCACCTCCTTATTTTATGGTTCCTTCTCTGACATCGACATGAATCTTCATGGCCGGGAACTGGTCCACATCATCGCTGATGGTAATCTTATCATAATAAATGTCCGACACTATTTTTTTATAATCATCAAGGGTGTATTCTTCATTCCACTGGGTGGTCTCTTCCGGCAGGCCTACATAATTGAGGGAGCTGTCCGTCGGCGACACCAGACCCAGGCTCTCAATCTTGCCCACATGGTCCTTCCAGGTGTCGGTATAAATGATGGAGTCCAGCATGGTATAAACCGAGGCGGAAAGATTCTTCATGGCAGAAGTAACTGTCATCCCTTCACCGTAGGCATCGATGATCCCTGACTGGTCACTGTCCACTCCGATCACTTTGCCCCCTTCCTTGGCTGCTGCCTCTGCTGCGGAGGTAAAGATACCACCGCCGCAGGCAAAGACTACTTCTATGCCCTGGGAGTACCAGGTGTCCATGGCTGCGGTAATTTCTGTGGATCCGTAAAACTGGCCGCCATAGGCGTACTGGACTTCCACTTCTTTTTCAATCCCCAGCTCCCTGGCTGCATAGTCGATTCCCTGCAGATAGCCATAACCATAACGGATGACCCCCGGCACAGCCTGACCACCCAGGAAACCAAGTCTGCGGTAACCCAGTCTCACCGCGGAATAGCCCGCCAGAAAACCAGATATGGCTTCTTTGTAGATGGCACAGTAGGTATTTTCAGTATTGTAGTAATCCGCAGGATCATAGGCGTCAGGATTGGCATAAAAGGCGTCTCCCACCGCCGTCCTGGCGATATCTGCCGTACTTAGGTCCAGTGCGATAAACTTAATATCCGGATATTTGTTGGTGGTTTCGATCAAAGCCTCCGCAAATACGAAGCCCGGCACGACAAGAATGTTGTAGCCTTCCGCCACCGCCACATCCACCATGGCAACTCTGGCATAATCCGTATCCCCGTCCGGTTTCTTGTAGGTGAAATCAATATCATGTTCCTTGCAGTAATCCCGGCAGGCTTCATAAGTCATCTGGTTAAAGGACTGGTCTGTGATATCTCCCGCGTCGGTAATCATACAGACCCTGTACTTTGATGAGCCTCGATTCTCCGTCTCTCCTCCATTGCAGCCCATAAGGGGCAGGATGAGGACAGCCGCCAGAAGCAAGGCCATCAATCTTTTGCGCCTCCTCGTCATTTTCATACTCTCGCTTTCCTCCTTCATCGTGTACTGCACTTTTTTTATCTATATGGTCTTTTCGTCGCCCAAAAGACCCCTTTTGTCATTCACTCAATCGCCGCCGGATCCACGCCTCAACCATGGCGAAGGCCTGATCATTCATCCCACTGTTGAGCACCAGGTCGGCGCAGGACCTGGACGGCTCCACATAGTGATAATGCATCGGCTTCACCGTTGTCAGATATTGGTTTATGATCCCCTCCAGATCCCGTCCCCGGGTCTTTACATCCCGGAGGATCCTCCGAAGAATCCGCTCATCCGCATCGGCATCCACAAAAATCTTCAGATCAAAAAGTTCAAGAAGACGAACGTCCTCAAGCACCAGGATTCCCTCCACCAGAATCAAAGGCTTCGGCTCAACCCTCTCCACCCGGCCGGACCGGTTATGAACATTGAAGTCATAAACCGGACACTCGATGGCCTGTCCTTCCTTTAAAGCTTTGAGGTGCTCCAGCAGCAGATCTGTCTCCAGGGCATCCGGATGATCATAATTTGTCCTGGCCCTCTGCTCCAAAGAGAGGTTCGACTGGTCTTTATAGTAATTATCATGGTAGATCACAGCCATCCTATCCTGAAAAGCCTCCTTCAGCCTGTTGGTAAAGGTCGACTTCCCGGAGCCTGATCCCCCTGCAATTCCGATTATCTGTACATTCATAGCTTTCTCCTATATCTTGTGTGTCAAGGGTGTGTCACGGGGACGGTTCTCTCTGACACACATAAAAGTGTGTCAGAGAGAACCGTCCCCGTGACACACTTCCTCCTTGAGGAAACGTCTTAGCTCAGCCAGCAGCAGGTCCAGCTTATCCTGGAAACTGCCGGAATTATCAAAAACGATATGATTAGGATGATCCTCCCAGGCGTGCAGGCTGTGGTCATCCCTGGCTGCTGCTTCCTCCGGCGTTTCTGTTCTGGTGGTATTATTCTCACAAGTGTAGAAGGCTTCCGCCCCCTTGGCTGCTGTGGTCAGATGAAAGACCGCGTCATACCAGCTCAGACACTCTGTCTCTGACAGGCCCATCTCCTCCATAATGATGATGAAATCCTCGTCTGACAAATAGGCCTTATTATCCATCATTCCCCGATCATAAAGGATAATAACAGACTTATCCTCCTTCTTTGAGATTTCCTCCGCTGCCACAGCGTAGACCTCCTCTTTACACATCTGCAGCTTCATCTGCAGGACCTGATAGCTGTAAGGAGATTCACAATTCCAGGGTGCGATCCCGCAGCCAATCAATTGGGTCGCCGTCTCCGGCATGACCAGGACTACATAATCCTTTCGGTACTCCTCCTTATTCAGTTCCTCCAGCAGATGCTTCATCGAAGTCGTCTTGCCCCCGCAGGGCCCCCCCGTAATCACAATCCGGATTACCTTCCGGCCATTGTCCAGAATATCCATGAAATCCTCCTCTGTATAAGTAAACAATCTCTGTTTTCCAGCAGTAAAAATGATCAGAATTTTCCACTATTATATTACCATACTTATTTATCACAGTCCTGCTTTTTTCTAAGAATAAATGTCTTATCATCAGATTCTTTCCCTTGGATAATCTCACCTTTTTTATCTAAAAATACTTACTGTATTTGGGAAAAAGAGTATGATATAATGTACAGCAAAGACAGTAAACCTACATGCAGATTTTTCTGCGCCACATAAAAACGTACTGAACATTTTCAAAGAAAAAAAGGAGCAAAATAATGGAACCAATTATCAAAAGTTTATTGGAGACCGATGCTTATAAATTCTCCATGGGACAGGCAATCTATCACCAGTTCAGTGACTATAAGACCACCTGGACCTTCAAATGCCGCAATAAAGACGTCTTTTTTACCCCTGAAATGGTAGAAGAGATCAAGCGCCAGATCCGCCTCTACTGCGACCTTCGTTTTACAGAGGAAGAACTGGATTACCTGGACCGCGTCAAATGGATCAAGGGTTCCTATTGTGATTTCCTGAGACTTTGGGCACCCCGCTATGAAGATTTCATCTTCAGCACAGAATCCAACAGCGGCCTCACCATCGAAACCAAAGGAACCTGGCTGAATACTTCCATGTATGAGATTCCGACCCTTGCCATTGTAAATGAAGTATATTTCCGTATGGCCTATGATTATGATCAGCTGATGGAAAGTTTTAAAAAACGGCTGGATGCCAAGGTGGCAAAAATCGAAAGCGGTGAATATAACATCGGTGCCTTCTCTGAGTTTGGCCTGAGACGACGGCTTTCCTCAGAAGCCCAGGATCTGGCAGTCAGAACTTTTAAAGACAGACAATACCCTGACTCCACCTTTGTGGGCACATCCAACGTTTATCTTGCCAGAAAATACGGTATCAAACCCATCGGTACGATGGCTCATGAATGGATCATGTGTGTGGGACAGGGCAACCACAAGCATAATCCTGCCTACTCCAACTGGTATTCCCTGGATGCCTGGATCAAGGAGTACGGTGTTTTGAATGGAACAGCTCTTACCGACGCCATCACAACAAACTGTTTCCTGGAAGACTTCCAGCTGACCTACGCCACCTTATTCAGCGGCGTACGACACGACAGCGGAGATCCCTATGAGTGGGGCGACAAGATGATCGAACACTACAGGAATCTGGAGATCGATCCCCGGACCAAAACACTTCTTTTCAGCGACAGCCTGAACTTTGAAAAGGCAGACAAGCTGAAAAGCTATTTTCAGGATCGTGCCAAGGTTGCCTTTGGTATCGGCACCTATATCTCCAATGATACCGATGTCCCGGCACTGAATATCGTCATGAAAACCACGGCCTGCAATGGTATGGACGTGGCCAAGATCTCAGATACCAGAGGCAAAGGTATGTGCAAAAACCCGGCTTATGTTCATTACCTGCAGCGATGCATCGACTGGAGGATCGACAACCAGACCGGCAATAATTCACTGAGAGTATAAACTCACCCGGTCTGAGGGTTTAACCTCAACAGTCAGACAAAACACAAAACATAAGGGACGGTTCTCATTAACACATTTTTCGTGTGCCAATGAGAACCGTCCCTTTGACGCATTTCCTATCTTCTGCCTTTGTCACGGGTAAGGATACGATATTTTTCCATAAGCTGAATTCTCTTCCTGCCCTGCCTGATACTATCCTGAATACTATTATAATTCCGATCAGTACGATGCAGTTCTTTAATATAACCCATCATCCTCTGACCCCAGGCGGCGGGCAGCAGCCAGGGACACTTCCTTAGATAAGGATATCTGTGCTTCATGGCAGGCAGAGGCAGAAAAACCGACTGCATTGATTTCTTAAGGATACCGGATTCTCTCCTTTCATTTCTTTGATCAGCCATAGCCTGTAAAGTCATAGAACTACTATGAATCCTGGAATAGCTGCTTCTTCCATTGCGCCCTGCCTCCAGAATATCCGTCAGTAAGGGTTCTATCTCTACCGAATCCAGTCTCCACTCCTTGAATCTGCTCCTCATGAACGCGTCTTTTTTCAAAAAACAGCGGATTCCGATGGCAATAATTGCACGCAGCAGTTCATCCCCGTGAATCATTTCTGCTTTCTTCCAGATTTCCTCCCAATTGATCTCCTTAAAATATACCTCACCGTAAAGTACCATATCGCAGATCTGACGAACGCCAAAACCACTATGAAGAAAATGTTTGAATGTATGGCAGAACATATAAAGAAAATGATCTGTATGATTCATACACCTTACTGAAACCGGCTCCTTCTGATCCTTGTCAGTGGGTTTATAAATATTACAATGAATCGTATGTTCAAGAACATTCTCAAAAAAGTCATTCAAATCTCCGTAAACCTCAGAACCAGGAGGAAAAAGAGTCTTATGTACCTCGATGTACATATTGCTATTCGGATCCCAATAAGAAACCTCATATTCCTTTTCTATATCCTGGCCAGGATGTACCAGTTCCATTCCCCATTCTGTCAAAGCCTGATGATATCGGTTGAATTCTCCCTTTTCAATCAGCACATCTTCATCCATGGAAATACGATGGCAGGGCAAGGCATATAACTGACGGACAATAAGTCCCTTAACTACTAGAGGTTCAAGTCCCTTTCCTCTGAGAAACTGGTAAAGCCTGAGAAAATCATCGGTACGGCTCAACTGAGAATACACCTGCCGGACAGCCTCATCGCAGCACTTTTTAAACAATACTGTATTGACATCAAAGCCTGATCTGACCAGTGTCTCACAAACCAGAGGCAAAACCTTATGAATCTCAGCAAGATAGAACAAACGACGATAATCTATATTTGACAAAACTTCTTTACAAGGAGAACCAGCGTCAGGCTGAATGCTTTCCCCAGATCTTTCTCCATGGCTTTCTCCAAGGTTTTCCCCGGATTTTTCTCTGTATTGTTCTCCATACAAAGAAGCTTTTACGATTTTCAAAAACTGAAGATCTGTATATTTCAAAACTATCCCTCACCTATTTACTAGCTGTGTGCATCCGCAAGAATAAGATAATTGCCATTCCTTAATTGATCCAAAAAACCCATCAGCCCTTCCCCGGCTTCCTTTTCATGAACATGATACCTCTTTGTGATCTCATCAATCATTTCCCCTATGCTCAGGCCCTGTTCCAGACAACCCCAGCAAAAAGCCCCATATTCATTCAATTCCTGAATCCTGGAACAGTCGTCCCATGCCGGCCGGAATGCCATCAAAAAATATCTCCCGCAGATCTCTTGTAATACGATTCCAGAATGAATCCTGTAATCCAAGTCTTCCATTTCCTGTACCCCTGTGTGAAATGGAGCGCCCTGGCTCCATATCCTGTTTAATCTATTACCGCTATGTAACCCGCTGTCTCCAGCTGGGTCAGAAAAGCCTTGAGCCCCTTTCCCGCTTCTTTACTGCTGATTCCATAGTAGGCTGTAATCTCAGTCTCCATCTCCTCCAGGCTGACCGCCTTTTCCATCATCTTACAACAGTAATAGGCCTGATCATTAATTTCCTGAATATAGGGAAGAGAACCTGCCGCCTCTTTTGCTGCAATCAACAGATAATTTCCACATAGGTCTGTGCACACTATCCCTGGTTTCAACTGGTATATCATGACTGCTCCCCTTTCCCAGAGCCTTCTTTGAAATATTCTTTTGAAAAATGCTCCGACAAAATGTTATGGGTAAGTATCGCAGATGCTGCGTCTCCAACATTCTGCAGACGCCAGATTGGAACATTTTCCAGGATTCCCCTGGTAAATGAGACCGCCTGCTCAACCAGGTCCCGGGTCTCCCCAGAGTAAAACAATTGGCAAAAAATAGGAGCAGCTGCCTCAGAGGGCTCTAAACGCTTTATATCATTATGAGATGCCTGCTCCAGATAAATAATGCCGCCAAGCTTTGCACCAGTCATACCAGCCCAGCCTTCCTTCCCCTTCCAGGGTGAAGGATGGATATAATAGCTATGGTCATCCCTTTTTTCCAGGATTGGTTTGTCACCATTCAGGATCTCGACTTCCTGCCCATATTCCTTTTTCCAGTTTTTATACTGAGTAGATTTCCCAATACCACTGGGACCCATAAAAATGAACCCTAATCCACGCCACTTAAAGGCAGTACCATGAATGACACATTTACCATACTTCAAAAGTCTGTCAGAGATTGGAAGAAGAAGATATTGAAATTCGCACTTGGCATTCTTTTGCAGATCTGTCTCACTGACCCCCTGAAAGGAGATCATTTTCCAGGAAACATACTCCTCATCCTTTCCTGATCTGCCGCAGCCTTCCAGCTCCTTAGCCCAGTCTGCCATATACTTCCTGAATCTCTGATTATTCTTTTCATGCAGCAGGTCTAAACGAAAATCAATCCCTGCCAAATTCACTTTTACCATATTGTTATTGACTTCCTGATTTGACTTTATATTGATTCCCTTGATTGTCACCTGATTGCTCTGTATACTGTCATAAGTATGACAGAA
>JBGUIF010000108.1:0-36765 GCA_045112755.1 Anaerobutyricum sp. | reverse complement strand
TTATCGGCATGTCGGGAGCCGGCAAGAGCACACTGGTCCGGTGCCTGAATTTCCTGGAGGTTCCCACAGAGGGCGATGTCTTTGTCGGCGGGAAGAACCTTCGGGATCTGTCAGAGAATGAACTGCTGGATGAGCGAAAACAGATTGCTATGATTTTTCAGCATTTTAATCTGCTCATGCAGAAGAATGTTCTTGATAATGTCTGTTTTCCACTTCTGATCCAGGGACAGAAGAAGTCGGCAGCAAAGCAGAGAGCCAGAGAACTTCTGGACATCGTGGGTCTGGCGGACCGGGAGAAGTCTTATCCGGCCCAGCTGTCCGGCGGACAGAAGCAGAGGGTTGCCATTGCCAGGGCACTGGCATCCAATCCCAGGATTCTCTTGTGCGACGAAGCCACCAGTGCTTTGGATCCCCAGACTTCAGGAGCTATCTTAAAGCTGCTGGAGCAGATTAATAAAGAGTTCGGTATAACAATCGTTATCATAACCCACCAGATGTCTGTTGTGAGACAGATCTGTACCAAGGTGGCTATTATGTCCTTGGGTGAGATTAAAGAAAAAGGGACGGTGGCAGAGATCTTCAGTCACCCCAAGTCAAGAGAAGCCAGAGAACTGCTTCTTAAGGATCCCGACAGCGGGTATGACGAAAGCCTGCCTCAGACAGCAGAGCTCATGGCGGAGAGAAAGATTCGGATTGTCTTCTCCACTAACTCATCTTATGAGCCGGTGATTTCCAACATGGTTCTGCTGACGGGAATGCCGGTGAATATTCTTAGGGCAGACACCAGGAATGTGGGAGGTACTGCCAGGGGAGAGATGATTCTCGGACTTCCCGATGACCCGGATGCCCAGAAGACAATTATTTCTTACTTAGAGGAGAGAGGGCTTGATGTAGAGGAGGTGACAGGAGATGTTTAGTCCGGAAATAACCAATATGATTGTCATGGGTACCCTGACAACCCTGTATATGACACTTTTTTCTACACTATTCGGTTATCTGTTCGGTCTTCCCCTGGGAATTCTTCTGACCATATCCGATAAGGATGGAATCAAACCGAACCCGGTTCTCTTTCGGGTTCTTGATGTCTTTGTGAATATTGGAAGAAGTATTCCTTTTCTGATTTTGCTGATTCTTATTATTCCATTTACCAGGCTGATTGTGGGAACCAGTACCGGTGCTACGGCCACTATTGTGCCTCTCACTGTGGCTGCCATTCCCTTTATTGCCAGACTGGTGGAGTCTTCCTTGAGGGAGGTGGACCCAGGCGTGATTGAAGCAGCCCGGTCTATGGGAGCAAAAACATCCACCATTGTTTTCAAGGTCTTGCTGGTGGAAGCCAGGACCTCATTGATCGTAGGGATGACCATCGCTCTTGGTACTATCCTGGGATATTCCGCCATGGCCGGTGTGGTCGGAGGCGGCGGCCTGGGTGATATTGCCATCCGCTACGGTTATTATCGTTATGAGACCGACATCATGATTGTTACGGTTGTACTATTGGTTGTTCTTGTCCAGATTCTGCAGATGATTGGGATGATCCTCTCTGTGAAACTGGATAAAAGAAAATAAAAAATTTTTTATGAAGATGGAGGAGATATCAATGAAAAAAAGGTTACTGGCTGTTGTAATGGCATCTGCTTTTGTAGTGGCATCCCTGGCAGGATGTGGTGCAAGTGGAAGTAGTTCGGATTCAGACAAGAAGATTACAGTTGCAGCTTCTGCCACACCTCATTCTGAGATTCTTGAAGAGGCGAAACCTCTCCTGAAGGAGAAAGGATATGAGCTGGAAGTTACGGTATTCAATGACTATGTTCAGCCTAATGAGAACGTGGAAAGTGGAGAGTACGACGCCAACTATTTCCAGCATGTTCCCTATATGGATAGTTTCAACGCAGAGAAAGGCACACATCTTGTCGATGCCGGCGATATCCACTATGAGCCCCTGGGAATCTATCCGGGAAAGAAAAAGTCACTGGATGAACTGGCAGAAGGAGATATCATTGCACTGCCTAACGATACTACCAATGAAGCCAGAGCTTTGAAGCTGCTTCAGGATAATGGTATTATCACATTGAAGGCAGATGCCGGGTTCGAAGCGACAGTCAATGACATCACAGATAATCCGAAGAAACTGGAATTCAGAGAGCTGGAAGCTGCCCAGATTCCTCATTCACTGGAAGACTTCGCTGTTGCTGTAATTAATGGAAACTATGCCCTGGAGGCTGGATATTCCGCAGGAAAAGATGCCATTGCCTTTGAAGCTGCTGATTCTGAAGCCGCCAAGACCTATGTGAATATTATCGCTGTCAAGGAAGGCAATGAGAATCTGGATAAGATCAAAGCCCTGGTTGAGGTCCTCAAGTCGGATGAAATCAAGAAGTTTATCAATGAGAAATACGACGGAGCGGTTATTCCTTTTGAGTAGGATATTGGACCATAGAGTGATTAAATAATCCTTCCTTCAGGATGTTTTGGAAGAAAATATAATAAGTAGTTTAAGAAAGAAATGATATATCATAACAGGAAACCGAACCAGGAAATCTTCTTCCGCTGATTCGGTTTCTTGTTTTAGTGGAATGAGAATGCAAATCTATAAACTTCCGGATGGCGATGCCATCCATCATTATAAAAAATCAATCGTGGTCATTTTCTCCGGCAAGAGGCATGTGATCAGTACCGGACCGAACAACGGAGGTTATCGGGAGGACCTTCAGGCAGTTTTTAACCATGACGATAATCCCGGTCCGGGCATGGCCTGTATCATGAGGGATTCAACCTATGAAGGGCATATGAATCTTGTGGCGTTGGAAGATCTGGGACTGAAGCCTGAAAAATGTTCCGGACTGTGTACCGCCGCCAGCATGGATAATGTATCGATTAAGTCCATGAAATATAGGGAACTTACGGTGACGGCCATTGTCACAGCGGGCATCGAACACAATGGTGGGCGAGCAGGCGATCCGGCTGTATATTATGAGGAAAATGAAATATTTTATGATTTGACGGAAAAGGGCTATGATCATCAAAGGGAAACTCCGGCTCCTGGAACAATTAATGTGATCCTGCACATCAATGCAGCCCTCGATGCCGGGACTCTGGCCCGCACGATCATGACTGTGACGGAGGCAAAGACAGCGGCATTACAGGAATTAAGAGCAAGAAGCCATAACTCGAAGGGACTGGCTACCGGTTCTGGTACAGATGGAATTATTACCATAGCGAATCCCTCCGCTTCTTTAAAATTGACAAATGCAGGAAAAAACAGTAAACTGGGAGAACTCATTGGAAAGACGGTGATGGAAGCCACCAAAGAGGCCCTGTTCAGACAATCCGGTCTTTGCCCTGAAAAGCAAAGGGATGTGCTGAGGATTATGGGGAGATACGGCATTGATGAAGATGTGCTTTGGGAAGAATATCAACGTGCTGTATTGAAACCCTTTGATACCCATCATACTGACGTTGATGAAGATGCAGAAAACTCTGGCAGAGAAATGACAAAAGCAGTCTTTATTGATCGTCTGGACAGGTTGAAGACATCCCCAGAAATGGTGGAGCAGGCATTTTTATATGCCCATGTCATGGATCTTCTGGAATGGGGGCTGATCAGACCCGAAGAAGCTGTGCAGATGGCAGACAGATTTTTATTAGGGAAACCTGCAGAAGAAAAATGCACGGAAGGGCAGGATGGACTGATGGATAAATATATCTGTTATTTGCTTGAACATATGGGGTAGAGTAATAATTTTGGGCAAACATGGGAAAGATAATGATGGATACAAAGAGATTGTTTTTGTCTCCCTGTGAGGAGACGGATGAAACCGGCACAGCATGCCTGAAAAAAGAGAATAGTTTCATACCTCCGTATCGGTCTATGAATTTTCCGGTATATTCAGGGATGCTGGATCAGTTTAAAGACAGTAAAGATTTACAGCATTATTATGAGCAGGGAGGTCTGAATGGCCTTGAGGTGATTATGGCCGGGGAATCTGATCAGGGAAAGATTCTTCCGGAGATGATTAATGGTGTCCACTTATTCTTCCAGGTGTTCTGGATGGACTTCTGGCTGCGGGATTTTGAAAGGCTGGACAAAGAGTTCGACTCCAGGGACCAGTGGGTGCAGTTTTACGGAGGCATGGACAGAGATGCCTACCTGGATTATTTCCGCCGGGATCTGGATTACGCGCAAAAGGTCGGAGCAAAATATGTTGTTTTCCATGTGTCAGAAGTGACCCTTGAAGAAAGCTTTGTTTACCGTTACAAATACAGCAACCGGCAGATTATTGATGCGGCCATCGAAGTAATCAACATTTTAATGTCCGAGAGAGAATATTCCTTTGATTTCCTGGTGGAAAATCTCTGGTTCAGCGGCCTGACCATGAAGGAGCCGGCAGTGACCAGAAGATTAATTGAAGGGATTGAATATGAGAAAAAAGGAATCATACTGGATCTGGGTCATTACATGAACACAAATACCCGCCTGCGGACTCCCGGGCAGGCTGTGGATTACCTTCATCGGATGCTGGATCTGCATGAAAAGAAAGGATTTCCCGTTACGGATTGGATCAAAGGGATTCACCTGCAAATGTCTCTTGGCGGCAGTTACACCATGAAACATAAAAGGGAATGGAAGAAGGGGAATAACAGGTTGAATTTTGATGAGATTCCCTTCTACGAGCTCTTTCGTCTGGCCTATGAGCATGTAAACAACATAGACCAGCATCTGCCCTTCCTGGAGGAAGGAGTAAAAGAACTGATCCGGAGAATTGGTCCGGAGTATATTACTTTTGAATTCAAGCAGAGAAGCAAAGAAGAATATTTGCAGTATATTACGGACCAGGGGAAAATGCTGGGATATGTGTGATGTGTCAAGGGGACGGTTCTCAATGACACACAAATTGTTAAAAGCCCGGAGAACTGCTGTTTAAGCGGTTTTCCGGGCTTTCTTTGTTGCATAGGAAATTACTTTGCATTTAATCCTCCCACTGTGAGAGCATTTGCCGCATCCATGCAGCGACATCCATGCCGTAGATGGGGTTAAGCCTGGATGGTGAAAGCACTTCCTCCACACTTCCGATGGCCTCGCATTTTCCTTTGTTCACCAGCATCGCTCTGGAACCGTAGGCCTTGGCCAGAGACAGGTCATGTACCACACTCACCACCGCCCGTCCGGGTTCCTTCAGCCAGTCGGAAATGATCGTGAAAACCTGTTTCTGATAAATGAGATCCAGGTGGTTCGTAGGTTCGTCCAGCAGCAGCAGGCGAGGGTTCTGGGCAAAGACCTGGGCCAGAAACGTACGCTGCAGTTCGCCGCCTGAAAGAGTCAGTATTGACTGATCCCGCAGTCCTTCCAGGCCTGTTAATTTCAAAGCCTTTTCCACGGCGTCGCTGTCGCTGTCATCTTTGCCGGACAGCAGGCCTGAGGAGTGGCAGTAACGTCCCAACGCCACAACTTCTTCTACGGAGAAAGCGAATTCTGCGCTGTGCTTCTGCATCAGTACTCCAATACATTGCGCTACCTCCATACTTTTTTTCGTTCTCAGATCTTCCCCTTCAAATCGTACGGTACCTGTATAGGGGACACTTTGAGTAATGGCAGAAATGGTAGTCGATTTTCCCGCGCCGTTGGGGCCGACGATCATGAGCCACTCTCCCTCCTCCAGCGAGAAGGTCAGATTTTCCAGTATTACAGCCTCACCGTAACGCACAGTCAGGTTGTCCACATCAAGCATAACAGCCATGATTTACATCCCCTTTCGTTTGCGGTAAAAAATAATCACGAACACGACTGATCCCACCAGACTTGTCACAACGCCGATGGGCAGTTCCCGTGGATTGAGCAGTGTCCTGGCTGTCAGATCAGCGATCATCAGAAAACCAGCTCCTCCGAAAAATGAAGCGGGAAGAAGCCTTCTGTGATTAGGTCCGGTGATCATACGTACCATGTGTGGTGTCACCAGTCCTACAAAACCGATGGTACCTCCTATGGATACACAAACCCCGATGAGCCCTGATACCGTAATCAGAATAATCAGCTTTACTCGCTTTACATTGACGCCGATGTTGCGGGCGTTCTCCTCACCGACAGCGAAAGCGTTCAGCTCCCGGGCATGGAAGAAAATGATACTGCCGAAGATGAGCAGAGCCATGCCAAGAACTGCGGCGTTGGTATAAGTAGATCCAGCCAGGCTGCCCATGGTCCAGAAGGTGATGTGCTGGATCCGGTCCGCCGCAAAGGTGACAATAATGCTCATGAGAGAGGAGACGAACATGGAAAATATGACGCCGATCAGAATAATCGTGTTGGTGGATAAGGAATAGTCAAGCTTATAGGCCAGGGACAGAATTGCTGTCAATGACAGAAAAGCAAACAGCACCGCCATGACCATCGTACCCGCAAAGGGAAGGGCCGGGAAGGTGATGTTGAAAGCAATGGCAATGACTGCACCCAATGCTGCGCCTGAAGAAACACCCAGGGTGGAGCCGTCCGCCAGCGGGTTTTTTAAAAGACCCTGCATGGCTGCTCCTGCCAGGGCTAATGAGGCGCCGACTAATGCAACACATATTACCCGGGGCAGACGGACGGTCAGGAGGATGGAAGCGGAATATTCGTCCGGAAATTTACCTGAGCCCAACAGATATCCGATGCCTTCCTTAAAAATATGTATTGCTTCCCGTAAGGGAATACTGACGCTGCCAAGACAGACACAGGCAAAGAGAATTGCCACGGTGATTACTGTAAAGAGGGCGTATTCCCATGCCATAAAGCGATCTTTTCTCTGTTTCATTTTCTATGTCTCCTATCAATGAATGAAGTATTATTACAGCCTGAATTCTTATGCAGCGGTCCTGGTCTGTCATTTTTTTTCATAGACAAATTCATAAAGCATTTCAGCGCCGTCCAGCAGACGGGGCGCGGGGCGGGAGAGCTCATTGTTCTGCAGATTCAGGATGTCATTGTTAACCACAGCGTTGATTTTTCCCCAGCCTTTGCGGGACTTGATCTCCTCCACGGGAGTGGGACCCTTGCCATAATACATGGTGATGGTCACAATATAATCGGGGTTACGCTGCAATACCTGTTCCTCGGAGATTTCGGCCCAGCCGTCCACATCATCAAAACAGTTTTTTAAACCGAGCATTTCTGCCACTTCGTTCATAAAAGTATGACTGCCGGCAGCCCAGAGTCCATATTCAAGCGGAGAAACCTCGAAATAAACAGTTTTTCCTTTTTTATCGGAAGCAGCAGCTTTCTCCTTCAATTCTGCAAAGCCCTGCTGCATATGTTCAACAACCTGTTTTGCATTATCTTCTTTCCCCATAACTGTACCGATAATGTCAATGGCCTTGTAAACGCCTTCTATATCCTGGGCGTCACTGACGATAACATGAATCCCGGCAGCCTCGAGCTGGGCAACCTGTTCGTCAGTCTGTGCCATGCTGCTCATCAGCAGAACATGGGGACGCAGAGCGATGATCTGTTCAATATTAGTGTCGTCACCGGACTGGACAGAGGGAACGTCTTTAACCTCAGCCGGGAAGTCACAGAATTCTCCGCGGCCTACCAGTTTATCTCCGGCGCCAATGGCATAGAGGATCTCACAGTCAGCAGCACTCAGTGCAACGACTCGGTCTGCAGGTTTATCCAGGGTGATGGTGCGCCCCTTCATATCCACAACAGTAATGGCAGAACCGGACTTCTCCGTAGAATCGGAAGCGGAGCCCCGGCCGCATGCACACAGGGCGAGCAGCAACAGTGCTGCCAGTACGACAATGAGATATCTGAACGTTTTCTTTTTCATGACATTCCTCCTTGATTCGTTTAGAGAATATAGTATTTTGATCTGTGAAAACAAAAACCACATGACCGAACAATAATCTGGGCATGTGGATGTAATAAAGTATGTTAGTCATCCGGTAATGGCGGACATCTGATTTTACAATTCCATAACGTATCTGACTTATCCGCTTTCATGCGGTATCACAGTGCCCTACGCGCGGGGATTCACACCCCATTCCGCTGCCTGTATGAAAAACAGGCGGAAATTGCTGTTTATGTTTTCATTAATTATATATTTATTAATATTCCATTGCAAGTTAAAATATGTATCTAATCTGGGTTAGGTGCTTCGTGAGAAATGAAATAAAACATATCCAAATTTATCAAAATATATACTAAAAATATGGTATAATCCTGATAATGGCAATTAAATCGCTGAGGCGATTACGATTGATACGTTTCACAATAGTATTCTTTTTGCGTACAAGAGAAAAAAGAGGTGATGAATCAGATTTTGTAATCAGTAAATTACAGCTTTTCCATTATGCATTATATAATGTGAAGGAAAGCAGTTTACACAAAGTGCATCGACATACAAAGGAGGACTAAAATATGAAAAAAAGGCACAAAATGAAAAATTCTGGTTTGATTGCCACACTGGCTGTGTTATCTATGATGATTGGGCTGTTTATGACAGTTCCGGTCCGGGCTGCTGCCGTAGATAATCTAAGTAATGCTGAAAAGAACAGTTCATATGGTTTTTTTATATGGCTGTCAGAAACTTTACCTGAGGACGATGACAAAGAAGACGCTTTGATTGCAGCAAAGCTTTTGAAGAACGAGATCGATGACCGCTATAACAGCATAGTATTCAATCAGGGGAATATTTCCAGCAGCACAGGAAGTAATCTGACGTATCATGACTTGCTTGGGCAGACAGACATAGGAGCAGCAGATGACGCCACCAGCCTTTCCTTTCTTGAGGAGGCAATAAGCTATGCTGAGCAGGGCAACGCATACAGGGCAAAGGAAAGTCTGGCTCCATTAAAGATATCCAGCGCTTTAATGGCTATAGCAGAGCTGGATGTCAATTATCAGGGGTATAATGGCTTTTGGGGACATCCCCTGGTTTTTAACTGCCTGGAAAACCTGGCAGTTGTTTATGGTTCATACTGGCCTATAGACTATAATCCCTACAGTGGATGGTATGATAAAGAGAAGACGAATTTTGATACGAATAACGGAGGTATAACAGGCCATTATAAGACCTTGACAGACCGTAATGGGGAAATGCTTACCACTGGATTCGCCATCCGGGTTCGCCATGATTCAGAAAAAAACTCTCAGTACTATAGTCAGCAGTTTTCCAATAACTACTTATATAATATTGGTAATGGATTTACTCCGGCCCGGTATAAGGAATTATTGAAAGAATATCATTGCGTAGTCCTGGGGCATAAAATGAAAAAGACGGAAGCTGAACCTCCTACATGTGAGGAGGACGGAAGAATTGCATATTATACATGCGAAAACTGCGGAAAGAAATTTGCTGATGAAGAAGGAAAAACAGAGGTGACAGATCTCACGGATCCAGCCACCGGCCACCAGTGGAAGAAAGACTATACGATAGATAAAGAAGCCACTTGTACCGAGGAAGGCATAGAGTCCATTCACTGTTCTGTATGTGATAAGATCAAGGAAGATTCTAAAAAAGTAATTCCCGCAAAAGGGCATACCAAAGGTGAGCCGGTACGGGAGAATGAAAAAGGTGCAACCTGTCAGACCGAAGGCAGCTATGAGGAAGTGGTATACTGCCAGGTGTGTAAAGCAGAATTGAGCAGGGAAACCAAACCAATAGCAAAGACTGAACATGAGTATGGGGATTGGATTACCACAAAGGAAGCCACCTGTACAGAACCAGGGCAGCGTGAGAAAGAATGCGCAAAATGCAAAGAAAAAGTTAGTGAAGCAATCCCTGCAGCCGGTCACCAGTGGAAGGAAGACTATACGGTAGATAAAGAAGCCACTTGTACCGAGGAAGGTACGGAATCCATTCATTGTTCTGTATGTGATGAGATTCAGAAAGGCTCTGAGAAAGTAATTTCTAAAAAAGAACATACCAAAGGTGAACCGGTACGGGAGAATGAAAAAGATGCAACCTGCCAGACCGAAGGCAGCTATGAGGAAGTGGTATACTGCCAGGTGTGTAAAGCAGAATTGAGCAGGGAAACCAAACCAATAGCAAAGACGGAACATAAGTATGGGGATTGGACGATCACCAAGGAAGCTGCCTGTACAGAACCCGGGCAGCATGAAAAAGTATGCGCAGAATGCGGGAATAAAGTTACTGAAGAAATTAAGGCCACCGGTCACCAGTGGAAGAAAGACTATACGGTAGATAAAGAAGCCACTTGTACCGAGGAAGGCACAGAGTCCATTCACTGTTCTGTATGTAATAAGATCAAGGAAGACTCCGAGAGAATAATTCCGTTAATAGCACACAGCAAAGGTAATCCGGTACGGGAGAATGAAAAAGATGCAACCTGCCAGACCGAAGGCAGCTATGAAGAAGTGGTTTATTGCCAGGTGTGCAGCACTGAATTGAGCAGGGAAACCAAACCAATAGCAAAGACTGAACATAAGTATGGGGATTGGATTACCACTAAGGAAGCCGCCTGTACAGAACCTGGGCAGCGTGAGAAAGAATGTGCAAAATGTGGAGATAAAGTTACTGGAGAAATCCCGGCAACCGGTCATAATTATACTGAGGTAATTACGAAAAATGCAACCTGTACTGAAAATGGAGTAAAATCCTATACATGTAAGACATGTAATCATTCCTACACAGAAAGTATTCCTATGAAGGAGCACACCCTGGTTACAGACAATGCTGTTGCTCCGACATATGACAGGACAGGATTAACGGAAGGAAGCCACTGTTCAGTTTGCGGTAAAGTGATCAAAAAGCAGGAAGTGGTACCTGTATTACAAAAAAAGAATGATCCGGCGAATGTCAATAATCCCTCCTCTGTAGCAGCACTGGAAAAAAAGGTGACACAGAATAGGAATGACGGCGACATCAAAGGATCCACATTCAAACTCCTGCAGTTGAAAGCTAAGAAAGTGAGTAAGAACAGTATTACTCTTACTTGGACCAAGGTAAAAAATGCAGACGGTTATATCATCTATGGCAATATGTGTAATACCGGTGGTAAAAAGTATCAGTTCAAAGTATTGGAAACACTGAAAGGTACATCCTGGAAACATGTTAAACTGAAAAAGGGCACTTATTATAAGTATATGGCAGTTGCTTATAAGATGGAGAACGGATTCCAAAAGGTTCTTGCTTCTTCAAAAACCGTCCATGCAGCGACGACCGGCGGCAAAGTCGGAAATTACCAGTATGTGAAGGTAAACAAAAAGTCAGTGAAACTGAAGAAAGGTAAAACATTTGCCATCAAACCGAAACAGATTCCATCATCAAATAAACTGAAGGTAAAGAAACATAGAGCTGTCTGTTATGAATCTTCCAATACAAATGTTGCCGGTGTCTCAAAGAGAGGAGTCATTAAAGCGAAGAAAAAAGGAAGTTGTGTAGTCTATGTTTATTCACAGAGTGGAGTTTTCACAAAAGTAAAGGTAACAGTCAAATGATGATAGGCAAGGGGTACGAACGTACCCCTTTTCTTAATGTTCATTAGGTGCACAGATCTTGTTTTTATCCGAGATCGGCATATTCTTTTATCACTTCTTCAAGATCAGTACCTTCTGACAGACGCTTTAACATATAAGCACCGGGACTCTCCTGAGACCTCACCCGGTCAAAGAGAGGTTCCAGAAATCGTTCTTCACCAAGTCCCCTGTCCAGCAGGCCCTTTTTCGCGATTTCCAGCACTTTTTCACATAATTGATAGACCTCATCCGCATTTACGAAAGACGGCAGTTCTTTTCGGATGAATAGATGCCGAAGTTCTGTCGGATTGTAACCGTGCCCGTAAATGATCTTGTCATTTTCCAAAAGTTCTGTGAGTTCATGAAGTCTTGTTTTTAATCCGACATGAAAAGCAGCAACAGACATGGCATCTTTTGCCGGCTGGCAGCAGACGCTTCGGAACTCGATCGTCCCCCTGAAGGTCAGGTCTTCATGTTTGAAAGACCGCAGGTATTCCAGATCTTCCTTTTCAGGAGTGATGATCAGTTTGTGGTATTTCCCATTTTCGTAGTATTCTCCTTCAATCTCGTCCTGAGCGAAATAATCTCTCAGTGGGAGCGGGCTGAAATTCACATACTTTCCTTCCCTTTCAGCACAGTAAATGCTGGTAGATTGGATATAATCCAGCAGTTCAGCGGTATCTTTGAATATGTATTCATAAGCGCCTACGTTGTGTGGATTGATTCCATGGGTAGAATTCTCCCACAGGATATCACGGTAACAAATGTATTCCTCCGCTTCACCAAGAAGAACGGAATTGGAGAAGATTCGTGCCTTCAGGGGTTCAAGCAGAGAGAAGGAATTAATGACTTCCGGGAGATCTTCATATTTTATGTCCAGCTGTACCTGGGAGGCACTGGAAAATGTACCGAATTCCGGATGAGGATGAAAATACATAGGAAGGGTCCGGTATTTGGTATAAGAATGAAGGTGATGAAAGAGCATCCGGTACCTTCCGTTTGGCACAGGGACATTCTGGTTATAAATACGGTAAGGGTTGATTCCCATGCCTGTGAGAGTGTAATTATAGTGGGACAGGCAGTCCTGAAGAAAACGATAATATTTTTTGAATCTGGCCTCTGCCACTGAAATGTCTTTTACCCGACCCAGGGAGAGCTCCAGATTATTGTAGGAGCAGTCGTAGGACAGACTGTCCCCCAGAGCAGCATTTTCTGCAAGACAGACTTCTCCGTTTTCATCATATTTGATCGGAGCAAAAGAGAACTCCTTCATGAAATTCTTCGTCATCCTGTGGATATTGGAAAAGTCTACGGCTTCCCTGGCAAGGTTGAGGATGGGCATTTCAATTTCGATGCCGATATAATCTTCTCTCTTTCTTTTTGTCGGGGCAATATACTTATTATATAGCAGGGAACGAAGGGTGTTCTCCACTTCTCTGCTTTGGCCGCGGACCATCTGCATTCCTTTTTTTACGAAGCCGTCGCTGAATCGTGATCTGACCTGCCATGCATAACGTCTTTTTATATCTATAAATTTGGACTTTTGGTAGAAAAGAATATCCTCTATATCTTTTCTTTCAAATGTCTGGAAAAAGTCCTGCATTTCTTCGATGATATGAACTGCAGCATCGGCAATGGACAGGTTTCGTCCATCTTCGCTGATAAGATGAACAGTCTTAAGATCAAATCGGGCAGCATTTTTTGTATTGGCTATAGCCCTGATCTGGGCATTGGCATCGGTTCTTTCCTTCTCCCGGCAGGCAAGGAACACAAGAAAAATCTGGAGAAAAAAGACATCGCGCCTGTCGATTCCTGCATCATCCAGCGGGTTCAAGTCGATCATCCGCAGCTCGATGTGGTTAGCTCCATTTTTCGCAAGGGCTTTATGGGAATAGGAACCGGCAGGCTTTATTCTCACTGGAAAGTAGAGTTCGGAAGGAGACTGAATGAGTTCATTTTTTATGATATTTTCAATACTTTCCGCATAGGATTCGAGGTCCGCATAATCAAGAATCGGGGTAAAGAAGTTCCAGTACCCCGTGTCGGAGCATCGGCTGGAAGCCATGCCGTTATATACATCTTTTCCACAATTGTTCTTCTCAAAATAGGAGCTGTCCAGCAAAGGGCTGGCTGCCGTGATGGCAACCACCAGCCAGTTGTACATTTGTGCGGAAGCCGCCAGGGACACATAAAAATCATCTTTATATTTTTTGTAATCTGTCTCATTAGTCAGGGCAAAATCTGCCTGCAGCAATCCTTCATCAAAGGAATAATTAAAATGGATGCCGGAAAAGGTCATCTTATACCTGCCATAGCGCATGGCAAGATATTCCCTGTATTCTGTCTTGGCATACTCCTCCCCGTCAAACTTTGCGATGGGTATGCTTTCCTCATTTAAAATATAAGGCGGATTGGAAAAAGGCCAGAGATATTCCTTTTCTTCCAGGTTAGCCAAGGTCTCCTTTATTCTTTCAGTCAGTGCTGACAGTTCGTCGTATGCTTCCCCGGCACTGGGAAGCGGTGGAGTATTAATCTCTGTCTGATTTTCGCAAAAATCACGGACAATGTACTTTTCGTCGGCAGAGAAGGGGTGGGGTGTCTGGGCAAGAAAACCATCTTCTGTTACACGCAGTCCTTCCTTTTCCAACCCGATTAGTCCGTCAAAAAGTCTTGTTTTAATGGTTTCTTCTTTATAATGCAGCATAACTTAATTCCTTTTAGAGGTTTGAATATATCATAAAGAGTGCTTTGATGCTTTCCGGATCAGGGATATATTCCTGGCCGTGGCTCGCACCTGTCATCAGCTGTCTGCCATTTTTAAATGATATTAATCTGGTAAATGGCACGGGTTTCCAGGAACCGTCACAAAGAGGTTTCGTTGAAACAGAGATTATGCCCTCCTGTTCCCTGATATGGAGAGAATCTTTACAATTGGTATGTATGTATAATACTTCACCATCATAGATCAGCAGATTCAGTTTGTTGTGAGGGGAAAGACGGAATACCATCTCTTCAAGGACGGCAAAGCGTTCACTCTGATTCAGAGGACGTGCTTTCCTGCGAATAAGAGCATTCATGTTGTCAAGCAGGTAGAGAAGGATGCGCTCACTGTCCGTCTCTCCTTTTTGTATGCGAGTGTAATTCAGAAGCATATCGCCCTCGAAAATAGTACCATTATGGGCGAAAATCCATTCTCTGCCGGAAAGATCGGTTCCTCTGAAGGGATGCGTATTTTCCATCTCTTCGTATCCGATGGTCGCCTGCCGAATATGGGCAATGGCATTCCTGGCGTAAATCTTCCTGGAGAGGATGGCTTTAAGCGTGTCACTCCTGTCGGCTCTCCTGTTCTCTTTCTCATAAAAAAAGTCCGTAGTGCATCCCTGATTATAGTACAGTCCCCATCCGTTGGGATGATCCGGAGCGTGGGAATAGAATTCTTTCAGTTCCCGGTCAATATCTACTTTTTTTGCCGCTGAGAGTCCAAATAATTCGCACATGTAAGCAGATGCCTTTCTCAGATAAATACATAAATAATAGAATAGTCAATTGAGATCACCTGAACGATTTAACGCAGGCATTACAGTGCTTTAACGCTTTCAAACACTATAACAAGATAAACCTACTATGTCAATAGGAATTATAGGAATATATGTGAGTAAAAAAACCGCCATATCAAAGCAAAAACCTCGTTGATAAAAACGTCAAGAACCTTTACCGTTCTCTCAAATTTTAATCCCCTTTAATGTGGCGGCTCTTATACTCAATTTAAAGGAATCAGACAAACAGTATATCTCCGAAATTAAAGATCATCAGACCAATTAAAATAATGCCTCCTCCTATAATCGTCGCGGGATCAGGGATTTCTCCGGCCAGCAGAAAGCCAAGTATGCCGGTCAGAAAAGGTGTGATAAACATATAATTGCTGACCTGAGAAGTCTGCTTTGCTTTGGAAAAGGCTTTTGCCCAGGAAACATAGGCTATGGCACTGGAACATACCCCCAGAATCCCCAGATAGATCATCTGTCTGGCAGGTGCATGGATGAACCCCCGAAAAGAAGATGGCGCAAAAATACTAAGCAGCAATGTACCGAAGAAAATACTGTAGGTAGAAGTCTGCATGGCTGAGTAGGTTTTGGTCAGTTTTCGCTGCAGCAGGTTGTAGACACTCAGTGACAGTGCTGCGAGAATAAGCCAGAACAGGCCTCCGTTAACAGAGAAGCCGCCTTTCATCAAAGCCAGAACACTGACCCCCAAAAAAGAAATTGCGATGGCTGTCCACTGATAGGGTTTTAATTGTTCCTGGAAAATGACACGGGCAAACAGTGCAGTTATTACGGGAACCGTGGCAATAACTACGCTGCCAGTCGCCGCCGTAACCATGGCCTGGCCTTGGTTAAACGTGAGCATATAAATGAAAAAACCCATACTTCCTGCAGCAAAAAACCATGGAATATCTTTTTTGCGGGGTAATTTCATCTTTGTAATGAATGCAGTGACAGCCAGAGTGCAGGAAGCGATAAAATATCGAAGGAAACCCAGAGAAAATGCAGTAAAGTATTCCAGGGAGAGCCTGGTCAGAACATAAGCGAATGACCAGAACAGGATGGTGATGGCTGCGTAAGGATGATAACTATTTTTGAATTTATTTATGTTATTGTTTTTTGATATATTCATGTTCATAAAAAGGATTTACCAAAATAGTTGAAAGGATTACAATAATCTATATGAGTATCGCGCGTAATCGCCGAGGCGATTACGATTGATTTTTGATCTGAATATCCATGATGGTTCAGACAGATGAAGAAGATAAAGAAAAATGAGCCGGCTGAAAAGAGACACGCATGATATCATTAGTTCTTTCCATTGTATTTCTTGCTGCAGGATATTGTATATACGGGAGAGTCGTGGAGAATATATTTTTACCCGATGACCGCCCTACGCCGGCGGAACGATTGAATGACGGCGTTGATTATGTCCCGATGAAGACCTGGAAAGCGTTTCTGGTGCAGCTTTTAAATATTGCCGGAACCGGACCGATCTTCGGTGCCCTCATGGGAGCCTGTTTTGGACCGATTGTATTCTTGTGGATCATTTTCGGCTCGGTACTTGCCGGTGCTGTCCATGATTATATGGTGGGAATGGTTTCGGAACGGCACGATGGGATGTCCATCGCTGAACTATCCGGCATTTACCTGGGCAATACTGCCAAATGGGGGATGAGACTCTTCTCAGTGCTTCTTCTGCTGCTGACAGGGACAGTATTTGTAAACAGCCCGGCCGCTTTGATTGCCACTCTTACGCCGGAGAGGCTGAATGTGACCTTCTGGATTGTTGTAATATTGATTTACTACATTCTGGCCACCCTGCTTCCCATCGACAAAATCATCGGCAGATTATATCCGATATTCGGAGTAACCCTGATTCTCATGGCCGCAGGAATTATGTTCGGCATTATCAAAGGTGGTTATTCTGTTCCGGAAATCACTCTTGAGAATCTCCACCCGGAAGGGCTTCCGGTCTGGCCTTATATGTTTGTTACCGTAGCCTGCGGGGCCATCTCCGGTTTTCATGCCACCCAGTCTCCCATGATTGCAAAATGCATGACCAGTGAAAAAGAGGGACATAAGATCTTTTATGGCGCGATAATCTGTGAGGCTGTCATTGCCCTGACATGGGCGGCTGGTGGTGTAGCCTTTTATGGTGCGACCGGCGGACTGAATGAAGCACTGTCCACCTTGGGGCAGTCTGGTGTGGTTTATGATATTTCCAAGGGGATGCTGGGAAAGACCGGCAGCATTCTTGCAATTGTGGGGGTGGTCGCCTGCCCCATCACTTCCGGAGATACGGCATTCAGAAGTGCGAGGCTGATACTCAGCGAGATGACAGGACTGAATCAGAAATCCATCCGCAACCGGCTGCTGATCACGATTCCTCTGCTGGGAATCGGAGCAGTCCTGACACAGCTTGATTTTAATGTGCTTTGGCGATACTTTTCATGGCAAAGGAAGGCTTACGGATGAGCTCGTCCATAGCTTACCCTGCAGGTGCGGCTGTGTCAGGCTGTTTTCTCCTGATTTACATCTTTAAAATGAAAAAACATAAGAAAGAGTAAGGAAATCCTGCCTGTCTTTATGGCAGCTCATTTCCAGCGGAAAGGTAGATTTCATACCATTCCTTGCGGCTGAGTCGAATCTCGGCGGCCATGGCGGCTTCCCTGATTCGGCTCACTTTTGTGGAACCGGTGACGGCCTGCATCGGGCCCGGATAGCGCAGAACCCAGGCGAAGGCGATGGTCGATGGTGTCACCCCTTTCTCTTTGGCAAGACGGTCGAGCACTTTGTTGAGCTCCGGGTACTTGCTGCTTCCCAGGAAGACGCCCTCAAAGTAACCGTACTGCAGCGGGGACCAGGCCTGGATGATTATGTCATGGAGGCGGCAGTATTCAAAGATGCTGCTGTCTCTGACTATACCTGCATCCTGTTCCATATTCACTGTTCACCCTCATATTGAGAGGAAAGTCTTCGGATTTCCTCCCTCATCTGATTCACCACTCTGTCCGGAGCCACGATTTTTATGCCGCTTCCCAGGGCCATGATCCATCCGAGAAACTGCCTGCTGATAGAAACATTGACAGAAGTGCGGAAATGGTTTTCGTCGATGGGGGTAATATAGATATCTTTGCCGAATCGGTCTATGATAATGCCCACCATGTCATTTTCTGCTTCGATGGTGACACGGGTTTCCTCTCCCCCGAACATTCCAAAGAGACTTTTGGTGTAGCGGGGCAGATTGAAGGCTTTGTACTTGTCCCTGCCTTCACGCTTTTTTTCAGTCACGGCGATGTGAATCATCTTATCGACACGATAGTGTTTGATTTTATCATCCTCGGAATCATAGCCCACAAGATAATAGTTTTCATCGTCCCACATAAGACCCCAGGGACTCAGTTGGTACCATGCGCCGTTTTTGCGCAGTTCCATCTTTTTTGCCACATTCCACTGATAATATTTGAAACGGATCTGACAGTCTGCACTGATTGCCTCATGAAGCTGATCAACGTTATAATAAATGCTCTCATTCATCGACTTGATACGTCCGGTGATAAAGACCTGCCGTTGAAGCTGCTTCCCTTCGTACTTACTGACCAGAGCTTCCAGCTTCCGGATCAGTTCTTTGGATTTTCTGTCGGTGATGAACTTCGCAGACTGGACAGAGTCCACAAGAAGTTTCAGTTCCGGCAGTTCGAAGTCGCGGTTTCCAAGATGGTAGAAGCAGCTGCGGCCTTCTTTGACAGCAATGATGTCCAGGCCAAAGTGGCGCAGTTCTTCAAAATCTAGGTACAATGTTTTTCTGTCTGCATTTACTCCGCAGGATGAGAGCTTTTTTATAATCTGCTGCATGGTGAGTGCATGCTGGTCGTCGGTTTCTTCCGAGAAAATCTTTGTCAGATAGAGCATTTTCAATTTTTGATTGTCGCCTTTGCGTTCTTTTCCTGCCATGGTGTCTGTCTCCTTTGTCTGCCGGGGCCGGAGTGAGGATCCGGCCCCAAATTCTATGTTAAGTATAGCATATCAGGAATTGCCGGTAAATGATTGAGTCTGATTTTTGGGACATATAGAAATTTTTTAATTCATGTGAACCGGACCGGGCTGAGAGAAAAAAGGGAAAGAGGGCGGGATTTACTGGACAAAAACGGAAGAAAACAATAGAATTGGTATAGGATTTAATCCCGGAAAGGAGAACCAGATGAAACATTATTATCAGCCCGAGATTGAGACGGCACCCAGAGAGGAAATTATAAAGATCCAGAATGAAAAAATCGTCAGACAGGTCAGGCATGTCTATGACCATGTGCCCTATTATAGAAACCTGATGGATCAAAAGGGGGTTAAGCCTGAGGACATCCAAAGTATAGAAGATATAAAGAAGCTGCCCTTCTTAACCAAAGATGATCTCAGGGATTCCTATCCCCATGGGCTTCTGGGGACGGACATGAAAAAATGTGTGCGGATCCATTCTACTTCCGGTACCACCGGAAAGCGGGTGGTGGCCTTCTATACCCAGAAAGATGTGGATATGTGGGAGGAGTGCTGCGCCAGGGCGATTACTGCAGCGGGAGGAACGGATGAGGATATCTGTCAGGTCTGCTACGGATACGGACTTTTCACCGGAGGTTTCGGCCTTCATGGTGGATCCCACAAGGTGGGCTGCCTTACTCTGCCCATGTCCTCAGGGAATACAGACCGTCAGATCCAGTTTATGATGGATATGGATGCGACGATTCTATGCTGCACACCTTCCTATGCCGCCTATATCGGAGAGAGCCTGGCAGAGAAGGGATACAGCCCTGATGACAATAAACTGAAGGCGGGTATTTTCGGGGCAGAACCCTGGACTGAGGAAATGCGCCATAATATCGAAAAGAGCCTGGGTATCAAAGCTTACGATATCTATGGACTTACAGAGATCTCCGGTCCCGGCGTTGCCTTTGAATGTGAAGCCCAGACCGGCATGCATATCAATGAAGACCATTTTTATGCAGAGATTATCAATCCGGAAACCGGTGAGGTGCTTCCCGAAGGAGAAAAAGGAGAACTGGTATTTACCTCCCTTGACAAGGAAGGATTTCCTCTGCTTCGCTACCGGACAAAGGATATCTGTATCCTGTCCCGGGAGAAATGTTCCTGTGGCAGAACCCATGTCAAGATGACCAAGCCCCTTGGCCGCAGCGATGACATGATGGTAATCCGCGGCGTGAATGTCTTCCCAAGCCAGATTGAGACAGTTCTTCTCAATGCAGGCTATACGCCCAATTATCAGATTGTTGTGGACAGAGTGAACAATACTGACACCTTTGATGTATATATTGAGTTCCCCAGGGAAATGTTCTCTGATAAGATTTCCGAAGTGCAGAAGAGAGAGCAGGAACTGAAAACAGCCATGCGGTCCATGCTGGGAATCAGCCCCAAGATTCATCTTATGGCCCCGAAATCCATAAAACGGTCTGAGGGCAAGGCAGTCCGTGTGATTGACAAACGTAAACTTCATGGTTAAAACAGGAGGCATATCGGCAATAATCGTAAAAAGGGAGGAGTTATCATGGCAATAACACAATTATCCGCATTTCTTGAAAATACCCCCGGAACCCTCTACGAGGCAGTGGATGCCATCACAGAGGCAGGCGTGAATCTCAGGGCTCTATCTGTCGCAGAGACAAAGAATTTTGGAATCCTGAGAATCATTGTATCTGATATTGAAAAAACCAAAGAAGCCCTGGATGACTATACGTTGATCAAGGAGACGCCGGTGGTTGTGGTGAAAATGAATGATCAGGCAGGATCTCTGAAGACAGTTCTGGATGTCCTGAAGAAGGCAGATGTGAATATTGAATATGTATACGCCTTTACCGGAGCCATTCATGGAAGTGCCTATGTGGTCTTCCGGGTGGATGATGTGGAGGGTGCCGAAGAGATTCTCGGGAAAAACGGCATCAAGACTCTCGTGGATGAAGATCTGAAGGACTTTTTATAAAAGATAGAGTAATAAGAAAGGGTTGAGGTTTATTATGCGAAAAACGAAGATTATATGCACTCTCGGACCGGCTACGGACCAGGGAGATGTCCTCGAGCAGCTGATATTAAATGGGATGGATGTGGCAAGACTGAACTTTTCCCATGGTACTCACGAGGAACACAAGAAGAGACTCGACCGGCTCAAAGAACTTAGAATAAAGCATGGGATCCCTGTGGCTGCCCTTCTTGACACCAAGGGACCGGAGATCCGGATTGGAACATTTAAAGAAGATAAAGCGATTCTGACGGCCGGCCAGGATTTCTGTCTGACCACCAGGGCCACCGAGGGAACGGACCAGGAGGTCAGCATCACTTATAAGAACCTGCCCAACGAGGTAGTGCCAGGGACAAGCATTCTGATTGATGATGGCCTGATCGAGATGACTGTCACTTCCATCGACGGCCCGGATATTCACTGTACCGTCAAGAACGGGGGAACTATTTCTAATCGAAAAGGAGTGAATGTTCCGGATATTGAACTGAAGATTCCCTATCTGAGTGAGAAAGATAAGGAAGATATTATCTTTGGTATCAAGGAGGACATGGACTTTATCGCAGCCTCCTTCACAAGAACTGCCAAGGATATCAAGCAGCTCCGCCGCCTGCTCAAATCCAATGGAGGAGAGAATATCCGCATTATTGCAAAGATTGAGAACAGTCAGGGAATCAACAACATAGATTCCATCATCGATGCTGCCGATGGAATCATGGTAGCCCGCGGTGATATGGGTGTGGAAGTTCCGGAAGAAGATGTTCCGGTCATCCAGAAGGTAATTATCCGTAAGGTATTTCAGGCAGGAAAGATTGTCATAACAGCGACCCAGATGCTGGACTCCATGATGAAAAATCCCCGCCCCACCAGGGCGGAGACCACAGACGTGGCCAATGCGGTTTATGACGGCACCAGTGTCCTGATGCTTTCCGGAGAGACAGCCAGTGGGGCTTATCCCGTGGAGGCCCTGAAGACCATGGCGCGTATAGCCGAAAGAGCCGAATGTGCCATAGACTATAAAAACAGATTCCACAAATTGAGTCCGAATTCAGAACAGGATATCACAGATGCCATCTGCCATTCTACCTGCTCCACGGCTTACGATCTGAATGCCAAGGCAATTCTGGTGGTGACCAAGTCCGGCTTTTCTGCCCGCATGATCTCCAGATACCGGCCAGGCTGTGCCATCATAGGCTGCACCATTGATAAAAAGGTCTGCAGACAGCTGAACCTGTCCTGGGGTGTCAAACCCATTCTCCTGGGAGAAGAGTGGGAAGTCTTTGTTCTGATCGACAGGGCAATCAGTGCCGGAAAGGCCAGAGGTTTTCTGGGAAACGGGGATATCGCGGTGATTACTGCCGGCGTTCCCATTGGACGGTCCGGAACGACCAATATGCTGAAAGTTCAGCTTGTAGATTAAGTTGACGATTCCCCGCGGGATGCGCGGCAGGTTTTAAAATCAGAGATGGGAGGGAACGGGCAGAAATGAAGCTGCAGCGTCTGTATACCTATGTGCGAAAAGCCCTGGACAGGTATCATATGGTTGAAGCCGGCGACCGGGTTGCCCTGGGCCTGTCCGGGGGCAAAGACAGCCTGACTCTGCTCTATGGCCTCAGCGGTCTCCGGAAGTTTTACCCGGTGCCCTTCGAACTGACCGCCATCACCGTGAATCTTGGTTATGAGGGATTTGACCTGGATCCTGTCAGAAAACTCTGTGACCAGCTTGAGGTGGATTATCATGTGGTGAATACACAGATCACTGATCTGGTGAAAGAGGGAGAGTGCTCCCTTTGTGCCAGACTGAGAAAGGGGGCTTTCAATGAGAAGGCCCTGGAGCTGGGTTGTTCCAAAATAGCCTATGCCCATAATATGGATGATGTGGTGGAAACCATGATGCTGTCCCTGATTTACGAGGGGAGATTTTCCACTTTCTGGCCGGTTACCCATTTTCAGGATACCGGATTGACCGTGATCAGACCTCTGATTCTGGTTCCCCAGTCGGAAGTGACAGGGTTTCAGAATAAATATAATCTGCCAGTGGTGCAGAATCCCTGTCCCTATGACCGGGAGACAGAGAGGGCCTATGTCCGCTGTCTTCTTCGGGAGATAAATACCCATGCTCCGGGAGTGGTAAAGCGGATGATGACTGCTGTACAGCAGGGCGGTCTCCCGGGATGGGAGTCTGACAGGACAGATGTCATGTGATCTGGCATGCCGGGTCAGCAGTCAGTTCTGTGGAATATTCTGAGAAAACTTAGAAAAATGTTAGGGAGATAATATATGAGTGATCAATCCTTTGCCCGTGATGAGTCTGATCATGGCGCCAAGACGCAGGAAGATCTTACAGTCAGGAACCGGCCGCTGGTATCGGTCATCGTTCCAGTCTATAATGGAGAGAAACATCTGAGAAGGTGCCTGAATTCTATCCTCAGGCAGACTTATGATCATATAGAGATCCTCTGTCTGGATGATGGGTCCTCTGACCGGTCCCCGGAGATTCTTGATGCCTATCAGAAAAAATATCCGGACAAGATGAGGGTGATCCACCAGGAGAATATGGGAACCGGCAGGACCAGAAACCGGGCCATGTCCCTGGCAGAGGGGACCTACCTGATGTTCTCCGACAATGATGATGTCTATGACAGAGATTATGTGGAGACCATGGTGTCCTACATCGAGGATGAACAGCTGGATCTGGTGATTGCCGGTTACAGGATGGTCTCGGACCAGGGTAAGATTCTGGCCAGATGCCCCGTGAGGGATTATGTGTCCTGGGACAAATTCCGGCTGCTCACATCCTGGATCAAGATCCTTCGCCGTCAATATGTGATGGACCACCATATTTCTTTCGGGGAGATTCCGCTGGGAGAGGACTGCGTATTTTCCATCAGTGCCTATAATTATACAGACAGGATCCGCTGTGTCGATTATATTGGCTACAGTTGGGTGCAGTACCAGGATTCGGTCTTCCACTCCGTCCAGAAAAAGAAGATGCTTGACGGGCTGGAAACCATCGGACAGATGGAGAAGGCAAATCCCACCCTGGTTCATGTGACCCGGGATGAATATGATTACACAACCTATAAGTTTCTGATGTGGCATCTGCTCTATACCAGAAAAGATGTAAAAAAAGAAGATTGGGAAGAACAGGAGAAGAGGTATCACCACTGGCTGAACAATTACAACAGGATGTATCAGGAGAAGAGGATTCCTCTGTTTGGACCAAAAGGAGAGAAGGCCTCCTACCGCCTTCTGCTCTGGCTTCTTTCCGGGAAAATACCCGGAAGCTATCGGCTGGTCATGGGCCTTCTGAAATTAATCTGATACCTGGAGGTTGTAAAATGAGTGAATCTGCTGTGAGCTCCCCTGTACAGGGCCGGCTTGGTAAATGGGACAATTTAAAAGGATTTCTGATGATCATGGTGGTGATGGGCCATTTTGTCAATCAGTATGCGGCATATTCAACGATGATGAGGAGCATTGCTTTATTCATATACAGTTTTCATATGCCCCTCTTCATCTTTCTTGCCGGGCTTTTCAGTAAAAAATGGGACGGAACACGCCCTTTCAACTGGAGCCGCCCCCTGTATTTCTTCATCCTTGGCTATCTTCTGAAAATCCTGATTTATGCAGTCAAAGTCGCCTATCATAAGGATGATGGCTTTACTCCTTTTGCTGACACAGGGATTCCCTGGTATATGTTTGCCATGGCCGCTTTTATGATTCTGTCCTGGCTGGTCAGAAACTGTAACCCCTGGATTCTGATGCCGATCTGGATTGTGGCCGCCTGTCTGGCCGGCTATCTTTTCTGGATTAACAGTGTTTTAAGCCTTTCAAGGATTATCGTTTTCTTTCCCTTTTATTATCTGGGATATGAACTGGATCAGAAGCAGGTAAGATCTTTCACGGACAGGCCCTGGGTGAGGGTGGTGTCTGTGCTGGTGATCGGCCTGACGATCTGGCTGTGCTTTACCCGCATAGATACCCTGTTCCCATATATCCGGCTTTTGACGTCGAGAAATCCATATTCCACGATCCATGTTGCGGGTATCGGCTTTAAGGATCGGCTGCTTTTTTATCTGATCACTTCAATAATCAGCACGGCTTTTATCAGCCTGACTCCGTCGCCGGCGATTCCTTTGCTTCACACCACTGGGAGCAGGACCCTGCAGATTTATTTCTGGCACAGGCCTATTCTGTATGTGCTCATGTTTTCCGGGCTGGTTTCTGCGTCTTTTCTCAGCAGTCACCTCCCCCGCTGGGAGCTTTGGATTCCAGGCTTCTCTGTACTGCTTACTTTCCTGCTGACCCCGGCCGTATTTGGATGGCCGCTGGATCAGCTGAGAAAATGGGTGGACCAACTGGTGTCAGGCCGCAGTAAATCCTCGTAAAGCCCATCATAAGGCTCGTGGGGAATCATCAGGGGGATTTCCGCGGGAATTATGTGTGCTTGAATTATGCGTGTTTGATGACATTGACATTCAGGTCTCCCAACATTCTCCAGAAGGAACTGCTGAACCGGTCCCCCAGATTCTTTGACAGCATTTGATAGAAGATGATTTCTATGGTGACAGCTTCCTCCTGCTCTGAAAGAATGTCATAGAGAGCGTCAAGATTGCCGCCGAAGTAGTCCGGAAGAGGCATCTGACGGGAAAATGCTGCGAAAAAATCATCTCTGTTGTCTATATTTCTACCGTCTATAATTATTTTCATTCTTCATCATCTCCATATAATAAGGTAAAGGTTTCATAATGATCTTCTGTATAGTAGACCTGGCCGTCATCTGAATATACGATTCGCTTGGGCCCCCGGGATTTTGCACCCAGTGTGTCGATATCGCATTCGTAGTAGGTCCGGCCCTCTACTTCGGGAAGGTTCCCCTCATAATTGCCAAAACGGTCTCCGCCGATGCATTTGCCCGGGGCGTAGGGTTCAAGAGATCCGCCGTTCCAGCCAAGGCTTCTGGCTTCTTTTTTTGTGATGAAATTCTTTGGAAGCTCACCGTATTCCACAAGATAGAGAGAAACATCCTCTTTGCTGGTATAAGAGCCATTCTGATCAAGGGTTGGCACTTTGGATCCCTCATTCTGGCTGGAACCCTGGTCAAATGATCCTTCCGTCTGCCCTGTGGATGCCTCTGTATAATCTTTTTTCCGGGATGAGGATGCATTTTTTGCGGACTTCCCGCAGCCTGCCAGTGAAACCAGCAGGAGGAGACAGATGAGCATCAGAGAAAAAACTCTTTTGAAGTGCACTTGCATAGGTTTTCTTTTCCTCCTTCTAATCATAATCATTTACGGCATGTTTCCGGCTTTAGTATATCAAAAAAAGAGAGTGGTTGCAAAACCGGAGTGTTCCCTGGCGGCAGCCCGGTTTCTCAGAAATTAACAGTATGCAGATAATTTTTCTTTGGGATAGGAGGACCAATTTTGGAAATCCAGGCACATTATTGGAAAATACTGTAAAATAAAACTGGAAATAATAGGAAATACATGGTAAAATATGGAAAAATATAAAGAAATGAAAGGAGTCTTTTATGAATTACCATGAGTTCCAAAACACAATTCTTAAGATGATCAGAGATCGTATCGCAGATGGGTGGATGCCGGAGGCTTCCGCCGTGACGGAGATGATGACAAAAAATAATGGGACAGAGGCCTGTGGTCTGTTCATCAGGAAAGAGAAAGAGATGGTGGCCCCGGCCATCTACCTGGAAGATTATTATGATATGTTTCTGGACGGAAAGGATCTGGACAGGATTCTGGACCTGATTTGCCGCCACTATGAACATGCATGCAGCAAACTGCCGCCGGAGATGGCCAGCCCCGAAAACTTTGAGGAGGTGAAGCCTTTCATCATCTACCGGATTGTGAATTTTGACAAAAACAGGGAACTCTTAAGATCCTGTCCCTGTATTCCATTGCTGGATCTGGCCGTCACTTTCCGCTGGCTCGCCCTTTCTGATGAATTCAGTATTTCTTCGGCCTTAATCACTAATTATCAGATGGATTTCTGGGGAATAGGCCTGTCAGACCTGCTGGACCTGGCCAGGGAAAACACCAGCAGGCTGTTTCCGGTGGAGATTCGTTCTATGGAGGAATCCATCGCTGAGATGTGCGCACATTTGGAATTAATCGGGACGGAGAAAGATCAGGAATATGCAAGGGAACTGAAACAAAGTCCGGTTTACCCAATGTTTATCATGACCAACGAGAAAAGAATCAACGGGGCCACCTGCCTGATTTATGAGAACGTGTTGAAAGATTTCGCGGACAGGCTGAAAGAAGGGTTCTATATCATTCCTTCCAGTGTTCATGAAGTGATTATGATTCCTGAATCCATGATAGAAAATCCTGCTGAACTGGGGTTAATGGTGCAGGAAGTAAATGAGAAAGCGGTACCTTCTGACGAGATTCTGTCAGATTCCATCTATCATTTTGACATGGAAAAGAATTCTCTGGAATTGGCTGTTTGTGCTTGATTCAGATCACCGATATACTATACAATGAGAGCAGACATGAAGACTTTCGTTAAGGGGTTTGAAAGAAAAGGGGAGGACTTATGAGGATATATCTTGTGAGACATGGAGAGACTCTTCTTAATCAGAAGCATTGTTATTATGGGGTCATGAATGCTGTGCTCTCGGAAAAAGGGATAGAACAGGCAAAAGAAGTGGGACAGATTCTCAAAGGAGCCAGGTTTGACTATATTTTTTCCAGCCCGCTGGTCAGGGCCTACAACACGGCCCAGCTCATCCTGGATGCCAGGCAGGAGTCGGGATTCGGCAAGAATGCCGCCGGGCTTCCGGGACCCAGGATTCTGACGGAGCAGCGGCTCTGTGAACAGAATTTCGGCATCTTTGAAGGGATGCCCTACGAGGAGATTCAGGAGAAGTATCCCCAGGAGCTGGCTGCCTGGAATGAGAATTTTATTGATTACCGGATTCCGGAAGGGGAAAGCTTCCTTGATGTGAGAAAAAGGGCAGAGAGTTTTGTCAACGATCTCCCGGAAGGTGACGGCACGGCTCTGGTGGTGGCTCACAAGGGAACCTTGGGACATATGATGGCCACCTGGCTTCACCTGCCAGTGGAGGGCTACTGGAACTTTGTATTTGAGCAGGGAGCTGTCAGCGTCGTGGATATCGAGGATGGATACGCGATTATCAGAAAGCTGAATGCCAGAGAAATCTGACCGGTCTTTCGACATGAAGGCTGGAAAATAGGTCGGGGATATTATGGATTTGTTTGAGTACATGAGTATGGAGAGAAAGAAGAAAGAGGCACCATTGGCAGTCAGAATGAGACCCAGGACCCTGGAAGAGGTAGTCGGCCAGGGTCATATTATTGGTAAGAACCGGCTGCTCTACCGGGCGATACAGGCTGACCAGATCAGTTCACTGATTTTTTATGGACCGCCCGGCACAGGAAAGACTACCCTGGCCAAAGTGATTGCCAACACCACCAGTGCCAGTTTTGTGCAGATGAATGCCACGACTTCCGGCAAGAAGGATATGGAGAGGGCAGTGGACCAGGCCAGGGATAATCTCGGGATGTTCGGCAAAAGGACATTGTTGTTCATCGATGAGATTCACCGCTTCAACAAGGCCCAGCAGGATTATCTGCTGCCCTATGTGGAGGATGGGACCGTGGTCCTGATTGGTGCCACCACTGAAAATCCTTATTTTGAAGTGAACAGTGCTCTGATTTCCCGCTCCATGGTTTTTCATCTGGAACCTCTTTCCACAGAGGATATAAAGGGGCTTCTGGAGCGGGCGGCTGCGGATGAGGAGAGAGGTCTCGGCCTCTACCATGTGGATGTGACACAGGAAGCTCTGTATTTTCTGGCAGAGATGGCAGGTGGGGACGCACGTACTGCGCTGAATGCGCTGGAACTGGGTGCTCTTACCACAGATCCTTCAGAGGACAGCCGAATACGGATTGATCTTGAGGTGGCCCAGGAGTGTATCCAGAGAAAGCATGTGAACTATGACAAGAACGGGGACAACCATTACGATGTGATCTCTGCCTTTATAAAAAGTATGCGCGGGTCTGACCCTGATGCGGCAGTCTACTATCTGGCCCGGATGCTTGACGCGGGGGAAGACCCCAAGTTTATCGCCAGGCGAATCATCATCTGCGCTTCCGAGGACGTGGGAAATGCAGACCCCTATGCCTTGATGCTGGCAGTATCCGCCTCCGAGGGGGTTGAACGTATCGGTATGCCGGAGGGAAGGATCCTGCTGGCCCAGGCAGCAGCCTATGTGGCCGGTGCGCCCAAGAGCAATGCAGCCATCAATGCGGTGGACAAGGCGATTTCCATGATTCGCTCCGGGGATACCGGCCAGGTTCCTCCCTATCTGAGGGACGCTCACTATGGCGGAGCCAGGAAATTAGGGCACGGGATCGGCTATAAATATGCCCATGATTATCCGGAGCACTATGTGAAGCAGCAGTATCTGCCGGATCAGATTGCAGAGGAGAGGTTCTATGAGCCTGACGGGATCGGTTATGAGCATCGGATTAAGGAAAGACTCAGGAGACTTCGGGAAAGAGAGGGTGATGTGTGATGAGAAATGTGAAACGTATTCTGGCACTGCTCCTGGCTGTATTTCTGCTGGCTATGGTCTTTGTGACTCTGTATCTGGCGGTGACCGGCAGCAGATATTTTATGGCTTCGCTTTTTGTGACCCTGGGTTTCCCCTTGCTGCTCTATGCCTATCTGTTCATTTACCGCCTGATAAAAGGCCGGGATGAAAAGGATGACAGGAGATAAAGGACAGGAATATTTTGTTTCCAAATAAAAACACTACATTTACATACCTCTTATTGACAAATTTTGTTCAATAGCTTACAATACAGACACTGAGATTATTGATAACACTTACTGATATTAAGTTTGTGCTGTGATGTTTATTGTAAAGTCATGTAAAGGAGAATCAATTATGGCAGGTTTAAAAGGAACAAAAACAGAGAAGAATCTTATGACAGCTTTTGCCGGTGAGTCCCAGGCAAGAAATAAATACTCCTATTTTGCAAGCAAAGCGAAGAAAGAGGGCTATGTACAGATCGCTGCGATCTTTGAGGAGACAGCCAACAATGAGAAGGAACATGCCAAGATGTGGTTCAAACTTCTTGAGGGCGGCGCTATCCGTTCCACAGTGGAGAATCTTCAGGCTGCAGCCGACGGCGAGAACTATGAGTGGACTGATATGTACGCTACTTTTGCCAAAGAGGCAAGAGAAGAAGGCTTTGATGATATCGCTGCCAAGTTTGAGGGCGTTGCCAAGATCGAGAAAGAGCATGAAGAGAGATATCTTAAGCTCCTTGATAACATTAAGAAAGAGATCGTATTTTCCAGAGATGGCGATATGATCTGGCAGTGTGCGAACTGCGGCCATGTCTGTGTTGGCAAGAAAGCTCCGGAAGTCTGCCCGGTTTGTGATCATCCCCAGTCCTACTTCCAGATCAAGGCAGAGAACTACTAAAAAAGGAAAATTGAACTGTTTTGCGGCGGCCCTTCAGGGCCGCTGTTTTGCGTTAAGGAAAAATACTTGACAGGCCTTGGTCAATCAAGTATAATCCTTGTTTGTAGAGTTTTTATCGTCAAGTGATTTTGCTTGACGCCCTGTTTCGGACAGGGCTTTGAACAGGAATGCCCAGAGAAAGCAGATGAGCGCCATGGAGAAGATTTTTGAGAAGTCCTTGTTGTACGATTTTTATGGAGAATTGTTGACAGACCATCAGAAGGAGGTCTATGGGGAGTATATCCACGAGGATCTCTCTGTGACAGAACTGTCTCAGATTCTCGGGATCAGCAGACAGGGAGCCCATGATATGGTCAGACGGTGCGACCGGATTCTGCATGGTTATGAGGAGAAGCTTCATCTGGTGGCTCATTTTTTACAGATTAAGAAGATGGTTTCTGAGGTGAGGGAGATCGCCCTTCGTGCGGCAGCTGCCGACAGTAGTGAGCAAGTCCGTTCCAGTATGGACCGGATCGTGAAGCTGTCTGAAGATATATTGGAAGAGTATTGATTTCTGTAGAGGAGTTGAGGACATGGCTTTTGAAAGTCTGACGAGTAAATTACAGAATGTTTTTAAGAATCTGAGAAGCAAGGGACGGCTCACGGAGGCTGATGTCAAGGAAGCGATGAAGGAAGTGAAAAGGGCACTTCTGGAAGCAGATGTTAATTTCCGTGTTGTCAAGTCCTTTGTCAAGTCGGTCCAGGAGAGGGCTGTCGGTCAGGATGTTCTCACAGGCCTGAATCCGGGCCAGATGGTGATTAAGATTGTCAAGGAGGAGATGGAGACCCTCATGGGTTCCGAGACAACGGATCTGGTTTTCCTTCCCGGCAATGAGGTGACCGTACTGCTGCTGGCCGGCCTGCAGGGAGCAGGTAAGACAACAACTGCGGCCAAGATTGCCGGTCAGTGGAAGAAGAAGGGTAAGAAACCTCTTCTGGTGGCCTGCGACGTCTACCGTCCGGCGGCGATCAAGCAGCTGGAGGTAAATGGAAAAAAACAGGGGGTTCCGGTTTTCTCCATGGGGGATAAACAGGATCCTGTGAATATTGCCAGGGCAGGTATTGAGCATGCCCGTCAGCATGGGCTGAATATGGTAATCCTTGATACTGCCGGTCGTCTTCATGTGGACGAGTCCATGATGGAGGAACTGCAGAGAATCAAGGAAGCTGTGGATGTGACCCAGACGATTCTTGTGGTGGATGCCATGACCGGTCAGGATGCGGTGAATGTGGCCAAGACCTTTGAGGAAAAGGTGGGAATTGACGGCGTGATTCTCACCAAACTGGACGGCGATACCCGAGGCGGTGCTGCCCTCTCAATCCGGGCCGTCACAGGCAAGCCCATTCTTTATGTCGGTATGGGAGAGAAGCTGGAGGATCTTCAGCAGTTTTATCCGGACCGCATGACCAGCCGTATTCTTGGTATGGGTGATGTTTTCACACTAATTGAGAAGGCTGAAAATGCCGTGAATGCGGAGGACGCCAGAAAGCTGGAGGAGAAGATCCGCAAGGCAGAGTACAGTTTCGACGATTTCCTGGATCAGATGCAGCAGATTAAGCAGATGGGCGGCATTGCGGACCTTCTGTCCATGATTCCGGGAATCAGCGGCCAGATGAAAAATGTTGATGTGGATGAAGGCGCCATGGGTAAGATCGAGGCGATGATCTATTCCATGACTCCTGCCGAAAGGCGCAATCCCAACCTGCTCAATCCTTCCAGAAAGAAAAGGATTGCCGCCGGTGCCGGTGTCACCATGCAGGAAGTCAACAAGATGTGCAAACAGTTTGAGCAGTCCCGCAAGATGATGAAGCAGATGAATGGCATGATGGGCAAGGGAGGCCGCAGAAGAGGCGGTTTCAATCTGGGCGGCATGAAGCTTCCCTTCTGATCACAGATGAGATGGTTAACCGGTTTACGGTTCCAATAGATTATTTAAGAATGAAAAAATATTAAGAGAGGTGGATTAACAATGGCAGTTAAGATGAGATTAAAGAGAATGGGAAAGAAGAAAACACCGATTTACAGGATCGTGGTAGCTGACGCCAGATTCCCCAGAGATGGAAGAAATATCGACGAGATCGGTTTCTACGATCCCAATCAGGAGCCTGCTGAAGTACGCATCGATGCAGATGTTGCAAAAGACTGGCTTGCAAAGGGTGCTCAGCCCACAGATACTGTTGCCAGACTTTTAAAGATCGCAGGCATAGAGAAATAAGTACCGGGGGGTATATGGCATGAAAGAACTGGTTAAGGTAATTGCCGTATCTCTGGTGGACCATCCGGAAGAAGTGGTTGTTACTGAGCGTGAGACGGAAAAGGCTCTCATCATCGAACTCCATGTAGCCCAGGATGATATGGGCAAGGTGATCGGTAAGCAGGGCAGGATTGCCAAGGCGATTCGCTCCGTTGTTAAAGCAGCTGCTTCCGGAGAAGATAAAAAGGTTATCGTTGACATTGCCTGATATTTACCCGGGCTGACAGGGAGACCTTTTTAGAAAAGATATTACATTTCTGAATTGAGCGCCGCACTGAAAAAACGGTCATCGGATGAACCGTTCAGGTGCGGCGTATATTATAAATCCCGCACCCTTTGATGGGTGGAGAAGGAGTGGAGTAACCATATGGAGGATTTATTGCAGGTTGGAATTATCACCGGTACCCATGGCCTGAAAGGTGAGGTAAAGGTATTCCCCACCACAGATGATAAAAACAGATTCCTGGATCTGAAGTCAGTACTCATTGATAAAAATGGGGAGCTGATTGAGAAGAAAGTCGAGAACTGCAGATTCTTCAAACAGTTTGTATTTCTGAAATTCCAGGGACTGGATAATATTAACCTGGTGGAACAGTATAAAAGATGTCCGCTGATGGTCACCAGGGAGAATGCAGTTCCCCTGGAGGAGGACGAATATTTCATTGCAGACCTGGTCGGCCTGACCATCGTCGATGATTCGGGCGTCACCATCGGTACCCTGGAAAATGTGATTCAGACGGGAGCCAATGACGTCTATGAGGTTCTGACCCAGGATGGCGGCAGAATTCTGCTTCCGGCCATCAAGGACTGTATCCTGGATGTGGATATGGAGGAGAAAACTATTCTGGTCCATCTGCTGAAGGGATTGACAAAATGATGAATTTTCACGTTATGACTCTTTTCCCGGAGATGATTGAGCAGGGAATGAACACCAGCGTGACGGGAAGAGCCCTCAATCAGGGACTGATCAGTCTGAATGCAGTCAACATCAGGGATTTTGCCTTCAACAAGCATAAGCATGTGGATGATTATCCCTATGGTGGCGGAGCCGGGATGGTGATGCAGGCTGAGCCGATTTACCTGGCCTGGGAGAGCATCACCGGCGCCATGGAAAAAAAGCCGAGGCTGATCTACGTCACACCCCAGGGCAGGGTTTTCAACCAGACGATGGCCCGGGAACTTTCCAGGGAAGAGGACCTGGTGTTTCTGTGTGGTCACTATGAAGGTGTGGACGAAAGGATTCTCGAAGAGATCGTCACGGATTATGTCTCCATCGGGGATTATGTCCTCAGTGGAGGAGAACTGGCAGCCATGGTCATGATGGACGCTGTATCAAGGCTGGTGCCCGGGGTACTGGGCAATGAGGAGTCCGCGGAATTTGAATCCTTCCAGGATAATCTGCTGGAACATCCCCACTATACCAGGCCGGCTGTCTTCCATGGAAGGCCGGTGCCGGAGGTGCTTCTTTCCGGGCACCATGCCAACATAGACCGCTGGCGCCGCAATCAGTCCCTGAAGCGGACAAAAGAGCGGCGGCCGGACCTGTTGGACCGGGCTGACCTCACCAAAGAGGACATGAATTATTTAAAAACACTTGCGCCCGATTCGAATGTATGATATTATTTTGTAGTTGTGAAAAAAGGTGGTCCTCTGTTACCGGGCGAGATGAAAAGATGATCGTTCCATGAGAAGTATTAAGAACACCGAGAATATTTAGGAGGTCACACATGAACGATATTATTAAGAACATTGAGAACGCACAGCTGAAGCCGGAGATTACAGAGTTTCACGTTGGTGACACAGTCCGCGTATCTTCCAAGGTAGTTGAGGGAAGCCGTGAGAGAATTCAGGTTTTCGAAGGAACTGTCATCAAGAGACAGAATGGCGGAGCCAAAGAGACATTTACAGTCAGAAAGTTTTCCAATGGCGTTGGTGTTGAGAAGACATGGCCGGTTCATTCCCCCATCGTGACAAAGATCGATGTTGTCCGCAGGGGTAAGGTTAGAAGAGCAAAACTTTTCTATCTGCGTGACAGAGTTGGTAAGAAGGCTAAGGTCAAAGAGTTAGTGAAATAGTATCGATTGAAACCGGGGCGAGTAAAGTATTACTTGCCCTGTTTTTCCATTTACAAAAAATCCGGGGGGAAAGATTTTATGAAGAATTATCGCTATGTCGAGAGAAGAAACCGTATGATTCGAAATATCGGTCTCTGGGTGGGAGAGGTCATCCTCATGATTCTTCTTGCCTATCTTCTCGTTCATTATTGTGTACAGATCATCGCGGTTCACGGTGAATCCATGCAGCCCTCCTACTATGACAATGATCTGATCCTTGTCAGTAAGCTGGATTACCATCTCAGAAATCCCAACCGGGGAGATGCGGCGGTCATTGAGCTGGAAAATGGTACCAGCACTCATTATTCCGTCAAGCGGGTCATCGGCCTGCCGGGGGAGACCGTACAGATCAATGAAGGAAAACTATATGTCAATGGGAAGCTGCAGGAGGATTTTTTCGATGAGGATATCCTTTCAGCAGGGCTGGCAGCCTACGAGATTACTCTTGAAGAGAATGAGTATTTTGTCATGGGAGACAACTGCAATAACAGTGAGGACTCCAGGGTGGCCAATATCGGAAATATCAACAGGGAGAAGTTTGTCGGCTGTGTCAAGGCGACACTGAGATCCTCCCATTGAGAGGCTGGGGGAAGGCCTGCCCTTAAGGGCCAGAGCCGCAGGCAGGAGAACTGTCAGAAAACCAGAAAGGAGACAGGATGCATTTGCAGTGGTATCCGGGGCACATGACCAAGGCCCGGAGGATGATGCAGGAAAATATCAAGCTGATTGATGTGGTACTTGAACTTCTGGATGCAAGAGTGCCCCAGAGCAGTCGGAATCCGGACATCAACAGTCTTGCCAATAATAAATACAGGATTATCCTTCTCAACAAAGCGGACATGGCAGATCCTGAGATTACTGCCCGCTGGGAGGAGTATTATAAAAAGCAGGGTTTCTATGTGGCCAGGGTGAATTCCAGAAAGGGCACAGGCATGAAGGAACTCCGGCGTCTGATCGCCGAGGCCTGCCGGGAGAAAAAGGAAAGAGACAGAAAGAGGGGAATTTTAAACCGGCCGGTGCGGGCCATGGTTGCAGGAATCCCCAATGTGGGCAAGTCCACATTTATCAATTCCTTTGCTGGAAAGGCCTGTACGAAAACGGGCAATAAGCCTGGAGTGACTAAGGGCAAACAGTGGATTAAGATCAATAAAGATGTGGAACTACTGGATACTCCCGGTATCCTCTGGCCGAAATTTGAGGATCAGGAGGTGGGGATCAGACTGGCTCTGATTGGTTCAATAAAGGATGAGATTCTGAATACCACAGAGCTGGCAGGACACTTGATCCACTATCTTCGGGAAACTTATCCTGGCGTCCTCGAGGAACGGTACAGTCTACGGATGGAAAGCGACAGCCGGGATGTGGATATTCTGGCAGCTGTGGCCAAAGCCCGGGGCTGTGTCATGAAGGGGGGAGAAGCAGATCTGGATAAGGCAGCCAGACTGCTGCTGGAAGATTTCCGGTCCCTCCGTCTGGGCTGCCTTTCGCTGGAAACTCCTGAAGATTGGGAGACAGGTACAGGACAGAATTGATCATAGGAAGGACATGACATGGCAAAGAAAAGGTCAAATGACGGGAACAAAAAAGTCCCAAGAGAAGGAGATCAGAAAGAAGGAAATTTCTTGAAAGAATTTTTAGATACCACCATTTACATAGCGGTGGTATGTCTGGCGGTTTTTCTGATTCTGCATTTTGTGGGGCAGAGAACTGTTGTGCGGGGGGATTCCATGGAACCCACCCTGACCAATGGAGAGAATCTGATCATGGACAAGATATCCTATCGCTTCTCTGATCCTGAAAGGTTCGATATTATTATTTTCCCCGGGCCGGAAGAGTACGGGGAACATCCCTACTATATCA
>JBGUIF010000107.1:0-28793 GCA_045112755.1 Anaerobutyricum sp. | reverse complement strand
ACCTGCGTCCCGATCTTTCCTCCACTTACCATTATAACAGGATTTTTCTCTGCCGTCTCATGAAAATAAGTTCTGTATTGTTTTTTCATGCCCACAGGAGAACAGCCTCCCCGGATGTAACCTGTGACCTTATTGATTTCTTTGACAGGAATCATCTCCACTGCCTTGACTCCGGCGGCCCTTGCTGCCTTCTTCATGTCCAGCTCCCCGGCCACCGGGATGACAAACACCAGATATTCTTTTTTGCTGCTGACCGTCACCAGGGTTTTAAAAACATAGTCGGGGTTTTCCCCGGTCAGTCTGGCCACTGTCAGCCCGTCCACAGCTTCTTTTCCATGGGGGTAGCTTCGGGCTTCATAGGGAAGTCCGGCCTTGTCCAGAATGCGCATCACATTTGTCTTAGTCGCTTTCTTTGCCATTTTTCGTCCTCCGGACCTCTATCCTGCGATTCCGTTCAACTTCTTCTTAAAGCCGCTGATATAATCCCTGGCCACGTCCAGGTCATAACCGCTCTCTTCCATGAGGTTAATAAAATGTGTTCCCACGATGCAGCCGTCAATGGTGTCCTTCAGTGCCTCCACATCCTTCGGCGTCCTGATGCCAAATCCCATCATGACAGGAATCTGCGAAACCGCCTTCACTGTCTCCAGGTAGCGGCGGACATTTTTATGAAACTCTGCGGCTGACCCCGTCACTCCCATGGAGGAAACGCAGTACACAAAGCCTCTGGCTTTTTCCAGGATCAGCGGAATACGGTCCCCTGAAACCGGGGCCACCAGCTGAATCAGAATCGGCGCATTTTCTTCCTGATCCAGGCAGTCCTGAAGCTCCTCCTGCTCCTCCATGGGCAGGTCCGGCACGATCAGACCGTCCACACCCACCCGGGCGCAGGTTCTGGCAAAAGCCTCAAGACCATAGTACATAATAGTATTGTAATACATCATAAACACAATGGGAATCTGACAGTCCCTGCGGACCTCCTCCACTGCCTGAAAAATCTTCCTCAGATTGGTTCCTTTTTGAATAGACCTGTAGGAGGCGTCCTGAATCACAGGACCGTCAGCCGTCGGATCAGAGAAAGGGATGCCCAGCTCCAGGACATCCGTCCCGGCTTCCTCCTGGGCGCAGATCAATGCCTTCATATGTTCCATGTCCGGAAGCCCCGCAGTCATATAGGTGATAAAGGCTTTCTCACCGCAATCATGAAGCTCCTTCATTCTCTTTTCAATTCTGTTCATCTTACCGATACCCCCTGTCCTTGAAATAATCCGCGATGGTGTGGACGTCCTTGTCACCCCGCCCGGAGAGGCACATGACGACAATGTCATCCTCTGTCAGATTCTCACACATTTTCAGTATATGGGCCAATGCATGGGCACTTTCTATGGCAGGAATAATTCCCTCCACCTTGCAAAGTTCCAGCAGGGCTTCCATGGCCTCGTCATCGGTGGCGGAGACATAGCTGACCCGGCCGCTGTCATGGAGGTAGGAATGCTCCGGCCCTACTCCCGGGTAGTCCAGACCGGCAGAGATGGAACTGGCAATCTGAACATTGCCGTCCTGGTCCTGAAGCAGGTAGGACTTCATGCCATGAAGAACGCCCGCCTTGCCTACGGAAAAGGCGCTGGCATGCCTGCCGGTCTCAATCCCGCAGCCGGCCGCCTCAACGCCCACCAGCTTCACATCCTGATCGTCTAAGAACTCTGCGAACATGCCGATAGAGTTGGAGCCGCCCCCCACGCAGGCCACTACATAATCCGGAAGTCGTCCCTCTTTGTCCAGAATCTGCTTTTTTGTTTCCTTGCTGATGATCCTCTGAAACTCTTTGACCATTCTGGGATAGGGGTGGGGACCCACCGCCGACCCGATGATATAGAAGGTATCTTCAGCGGTTCTTGCCCAGGCCCGGATGGCCTCGTTGGTGGCATCCTTAAGTGTCCTGCTGCCGGTCTTCACGCACTGGACTTTGGCCCCCAGCATCTCCATACGAAATACATTGAGGGACTGGCGGGCCATATCTTCCTCTCCCATGTAGACTGTGCACTCCATGTCAAACAGGGCGGCCCCGGTGGCCGTGGCTACGCCGTGCTGTCCGGCCCCGGTCTCAGCGATGACCTTGGTCTTTCCCATTCTCTTAGCCAACAGGATCTGACCGATGACATTGTTGATCTTATGGGCGCCGGTATGATTGAGGTCTTCCCTTTTTAGATAAATCTTTGGTCCGTATTTTTTTGTCAGACCCCTGGCCAGATAAAGTGGATTCTCCCTGCCCACATAATCTCTCATATAATAATGATATTCCTCCCAGAATCCAGGATCATTCACTGCCTGTTCAAAAGCCGTCTCCAGGTCTTTTAAGGTGTTCATCAGGGACTCTGCTACATATTGCCCGCCATACTGGCCATACTGTTTATTCTTCATTGTGCACCATCCTTATCATTTTTTTTGTTTTTTCAGGGTCTTTTCCCAAAGACCGCCGACAGCTGCCGTCTCCTGTTCCACATGCGGCTCCTGCCGCTTTTGAACCTCCTGCCTTTTCTGCTGACTCCGGGCCGGCCGGCATCTCTAAGTCCGCCTTTTCCAGGGCGGAACTCAGATCGATCACATCCGGTCTCACCTGTCTGATGGCTTCGAGGACGTTGCTCTCATTGATTCCTCCGGCAAGAAACATTTTCTTTCCGGCCCGGTCGAGTCCCTTAATCAGACTCCAGTCAAAGGTGCTCCCGCTGCCGGGAACTTTACTGTCAAAGACAAAACCAACGATCTTCTTCTTTCTTTTCCATTGTTCAAATTCATGGAGATTGGTCACGTTAAAAGCACGAATTACAGGAAATCTGATTTTGTCATAGAGCTCATTTCCGAAATGACCATGGATCTGGACTGCATCAAAGAAATCCCCTTTTTGAATCTCGTCGATCTGGTCCTTTGTGGGGGACACAGTCACTGCCACCCTTATGATATCCGGCCTGACTCTGGCCGCCAGCCGTCTGGCCTCCCGGATGTCCAGATTTCTTTTGCTTTTTGGCACATACAGGACAAATCCGACATAATCCGGCCCCGTCTCATTGACCAGGGAAATGTCTTCCTCACAAACCATACCGCATACTTTAATCTCTGTCATCACTCGCATCTCCCTCTATTCAAAACAAATCCAGCATATCTGGCTGTTATTCTACACAGATCTTCTCCCTAAACCGGACCGGGCTGGCCGGATTCTGCCCAGCCTGTATTCTGACCGGTTCCGGCTTCCCGAAAGATTGCCTTCCAGTGGTCTGCCAGGTCTCTGGGATGGGCCGAAAACATGAAGGCTCCCCCAATCAGCAGAGCATCCACCTGGCAGGAAGCCAGGAAACGAATGTGTTCGTCTTTGGTCACGCCGCTCTCCGAGACGAAGACAACCCCTTCAGGAACCATGGGTCTGAGTCTGGCAGTATTTTCCAAAGAGATGGTAAAATCCTTGAGATTTCTATTGTTGACTCCCACGATTCTCGGATTGATCTTCAGGACACGCTCCATCTCCTCTTCATCGTGGGTTTCCATCAGGACATCCAGAGAAAGATCTCTGGCCAACTGATAGTAGTCTGCCAGCCGGGCATCATCCAGAATCGCTGCAATCAGCAGGATACAGTCTGCTCCGATGGCCCTGGCCTCGTAAATCTGGTAGGGATCCACAATGAAGTCCTTGCGAATCATGGGCAGGGGGCTCATGGCCCGAATCTGGCGGAAATAGTCCACATTTCCCAGAAAATGATCCTCCTCCGTCAGACAGGAGATGGCATCCACAGACGCGTTGTAATCATCGATCCTGTCTGTCAGGTTCATGGTCTGGCTGATTTGTCCAAGGCTTGGGGAAGCCTTCTTAAACTCTCCGATAATCGCCAGGTCAGGCCCGGACAATGCCTGGAAAAAGGAGGGACCCGGAGTCTTTTTCATCTCGGCCAGCCGCCTCATCTCTGATTCAGAAATCCTTTGCTTATGCTGAACCAGTCTCTTTTTCTTGTCTTTCACAATCACATCCAATATCATCCAATCACCTCAATCCTTCTCTTCTTGCATCTGTATCCTGAGGAAGTTCTCGATCATCCTTTTTCCATATTCTGTGATGATGGATTCCGGGTGGAACTGGATGCCAAAAAGGGGATAATCCTTATGCTGCATTGCCATAATCTCCCCATCTTCTGTCCTCGCCAGGATGATGAAATCCTCGGGCAGAGTCTCCTCCTCCACTGCCAGGGAATGATACCTGGCCACTTTCATGGGGCTGGGAATGCCGGCAAAAATGCTTTGTCCTTCGTGGCGGATCACTGACTGTTTTCCATGCATCAGCTCCCTGGCATGAACGATTCCGGCCCCGAAGGCTGCCCCGATGCTCTGATGCCCCAGGCAGATTCCAAGAATAGGCCTGCTTTGGTAAAATTCCCTTACCAGATCCATGCAGATACCGGCCTCGGCGGGAGATTTTGGCCCGGGAGAAAGGATGATCCTCTCCGGATCCATCTGCCGGATCTCCTCTATGGTAATCTTGTCATTCCTGACCACTTTTATCTTTTTCTGAAAAATTCCCACATACTGATAGAGATTGTAGGTGAAGGAATCATAGTTATCAATCAGCAATATCATAGATTCTCCTCCTTTACCAGCAGTTTGGCCAGGGCTCTTACCTTGCTGCAGCACTCCTCATACTCCGCTGCGGGATCACTGTCGGCAACAATGCCGGCGCCGGCCTGAAGATACACTCGGTTTCCCTTTTTAATCATGGTTCTGATGGTAATACAAAAGTCCATATTTCCCTGAAAATCAATGTAGCCGACCGCGCCTCCGTAGAGACCACGACGGACATTTTCCAGCTCGTCAATAATTTCCATGGCCCGGATCTTGGGCGCCCCGGACAGGGTTCCGGCCGGCAGGAAGGAAGTGATCAGATCAATGGCGTGAGAGTTATCTCTCTTTCTCCCCGACACCGTGGTGACGATGTGCATCACGTGGGAATACTTTTGAATATGCATAAAATCCTTTACTCTCACGGTGCCGAACTCTGCGATCTTTCCCATATCATTTCTGGCCAGGTCCACCAGCATGACATGCTCCGCTCTCTCCTTGGGGTCCTGAAGCAGGTCTGCGGCCAGCATCTCATCCTCTTTCTTATCCCTGCCCCTTTTTCTTGTCCCGGCGATGGGATTGGTCTCCACCAGATTGTCCTTGTGTTTGACCACCATCTCCGGTGAACTTCCGATGATCTCAAAATCTTCAAAATTGAAATAGTACATATACTGGGAGGGGTTAAGCTGTCTCAGCTGCCGATAGAGGCTGAAGCCATCCTGCCCGGTCTCAACTGTCCATCGCTGGGAAAGTACCGTCTGAAAGATATGCCCTTCCACGATATACTCCTTGATTCTGCGGACCTTGGCACAGTAGTCTTCCAGATTGTCCGTCTGGCTTATGATCCTTCCGTCTGCTTCCTCCCGGGGCACGTCCGGGTCCGGCATCCGGGCAAATGCTTCCCGGACCATCTGATCACATCTGGCTTCGGCTCTGCGACGTCCATCAGGGTTATCCTCCTCAATCACCACCGCCGTCATGGTCTCTGAAAAATGGTCGATGGACAAAAATTCCGTAACCAGCATAAACTGAATCGTGTCAATACCAATTTCGTCAGGATTTTCGTCGGGCAGTTCTTCCTGGTATCTGACGAAATCATACCCCAAGGCTCCCACCAGACCGCCGCAGAAATATAATTGTTCATCATCCCTGCGAATTTCAAACTCACTGTAGTAGGTTTTCAAAAGATCTGCCGGGTTTCCCCTCATGACTGTTTTACTACCGTCTGACCGGAATACCAGCAGCCGGTCCTTCTCTGAGCGGATGATTTCTTCCGGCTTACGTCCCATGAAGACATATCTTCCGTTGTTTTTGTCATAGCTCTCTAAAAGAAAACCCTTTTCCTTACCCACAAAGCTCTGATAAATCTGCACGGCTGTCTCATCGGTGAGACTGACCGTCTTCGTGAAGGCTCTTCTGATCCGTTTCATCCAAACTCCTTTCTCAAATATGGATTTGGCTGCTGGAGACCTCGGGATACCAAGACTTGTCCTGCCATATAGCTGAACAGCCTTACTTGCTAGCATGACGGCTTGTTCAGCTGCATGGCAGAGACTGCCCCACTGTTGTATAAGTCTGGATTGCTCCCGCTGCATGGCAGAGACTTATACAACAAAAAGTCCCTGACTAAATCTCTTTAGTCAGGGACGAAATCATTCTGATTATTCCGCGGTACCACCCTGGTTAGCAGGCATAAGCAATGCCTCAGGCTCACTCTTACGATACGGGCCTTTCTGCGCAATCCATAAAACGCCAAAGACCGATATCCTACCCCTGTAACGCGAGGACGCGGCGTCAGCTAATGGCAGGTTTCCTGCTTTCACCTTGCATCTCCCAAATCCATTCCTCCTCCGCTGCCATGCCGGTTTCCACCATCCCGGCTCTCTGGAATGTCAGACTGAAAGAGTACTAATTTTGTTCTCAGACTTTAATCTACTACAGTATAACAAGTATAAATATATCTGTCAATGACAGCCTGTCATAAAATATAATCTGAATCAATCATCATAAGAATCCAGAAAATGATGTTTAACGCCGTCTTTTTTGAAGGCAATCACCGTGGCAAGGTTGACATTTTCCACACTCCGGAAAATATTTTTCACGATCACCGGGTCTCTGTCCTCCAGCATGGCCAGCAGTTCTTTGATCTCCTGCCGCTTGGAGCTCTGTTTCTTATCCTGTCCGGGAATGGCTGTCTGTGTCATGCGGCAGGCGCACTGAATAAACTGAAGATCATTGTAGTCTTTCCAACGGATGATATCCCTCTCCCGAATCAGATATAAGGGCCGAATCAGTTCCATTCCCTCAAAATTGGTGCTGTGGAGTTTGGGCATCATGGTCTGGATCTGGGATCCGTACATCATTCCCATGACGATGGTCTCGATCACATCATCATAGTGGTGCCCCAGGGCAATCTTGTTGCACCCCAGTTTTTTTGCGTTGCTGTAAAGGTAGCCCCGCCGCATCCTGGCACAGAGGTAGCAGGGAGAATCCATGCTCACTTCATCCACCACTTCAAAGATATCTGAGTGAAAGACTGTCACCGGCACATGAAGCCTGGCGGCATTGGTCATGATCATCTGATAATTGGCATCATTATAGCCGGGATTCATTACCAGAAAGACCAGTTCAAAATTCTTTTTCCCATGCCGTTCCAATTCCTGGAAAAGCTTGGCCATCAGCATGGAATCTTTGCCTCCGGAGATGCAGACTGCAATCTTGTCTCCGTCCCGAATCAGCTCATAATCATTGATGGCCCTGGTAAATTTCCTCCAGATCTCTTTACGGAACTTCTTGATAATACTTCTTTCCACCTGGCGGTGATAAGGGACTTCTTTTTTCACTTTCTCAGACTCCTTTTCATTTCCCTGTCAATCCTGCAGCAGTGCCGCAGCAAAGCCCTTACAAGAACTGCAGGGCCAGCTCCACCAGAAAGACGCAGGAACAGGCGCCCACGGCAACCACGATCAAACTCCTGTCATAGATGGCCAGGATGATGGCCGCCACAAAAGCTGCTGCTGCAGAGACCATATGGTCCGTGGCATGGAGGATCGCCGGAAAGGTCATGGCCGACAGAACCGTATAGGGGACGTAATAGAGGAAGGACCGGAAAAAGCGGTTGGTAATCTTCTTTTTGATCATGACCAGCGGGATAACACGGATCAGGTAGGTGACCAGTGCCATGACCAGCAGATAAGGGACAAAAACCTGATAATCCACTATTCATCCACCTCCTCTACCGGGAACAGAAACGCCCCTGCCGCCGAGGCAGCCAGGGTACATATGATGATGGAAAAACCGCCGGAGACTGCCGAAAAGGCAGGCACATACCTGAGGATCACACTGATGGTCACAGCGATCATCACCACGATCAGCACATTCCGGCTGTCCCTGGCCGCAGGCACAACGATGGCGATAAACATACCATATAAGGCCACACCCAGGGCACCGGAGATCATGGAGGGCAGGACATTTCCCAGATAGGCTCCCAGAAAAGTCCCAAAACTCCAACCGAAGATGGGCAGGATGGGCAGGCCGGCAAAATATTCTTTTTTTATCTCATTATGGGAAATGGCCACCGCATAGATCTCGTCTGTCACCGCAAAACCCAGGACCCAGCGCCAGATGCCTTTGAAATCTTCCTCCACCTTCTGGGAGAGGGAGATGGACATGAGCATATAGCGGAGATTAATGATAAACTGAGACAGGGCCATCTCAATGAGTGTCCCTGCCTCAGCCATGATGGTCAGACCGGCAAACTGTCCTGCCGATGTCAGGTTGGTCAGTGAAATCAGAACTGCCTGGAAGGTGGTCAATCCCTTCTCGACGGCAAGAATGCCAAAGGCAAAGGATACGGCAAGGTATCCGAGGCCGATGGGGATGCCGTCTCTCAGTCCGTCTTTAAAATTCATCTTGGTACCCTATGCCGCAGCACAGGCCGCGGCTTATCTTATTTTTGCTTTTAAGCCTCGTCAATCGCTTTGCCGATGTCGTGGCGCATGTACTTATTGTCAAACTGAATCCATTCTGTGGCTTCATAGGCTTTCTTCCTGGCATCCTTTAGGTCTTTACCCTTGGCCGTGACGCCGAGAACCCGGCCGCCGTTGGTCACGATGCCCTCCTCTGTCTTTTTGGAGCCGGCATGGAAACAGTAGTAGCCGTCTTTATCCTTGAAATTCTCAAGGCCCTTGATCAGGAATCCTTTCTCGTAGGATACCGGATAGCCGTCGGAAGCCAGGACGACACATACTGCCGCATTGTCCTCAAATTGAAGGTCAATCTGATCGAGTCTTCCATCGATACAGGCCTCCATAACGTCAATGATATCATTCTTCATGCGGGGAAGAACCACCTGGGCTTCCGGATCACCAAAGCGGGCATTGAACTCGAGAACTTTGGGACCGTCTTCCGTGATCATCAGTCCGGTAAAGAGCACGCCCACAAAGGGCCGTCCTTCCGCAGCCATGGCATCCATAGTGGGCTGATAGATGTATTTCTCACAGAATTCCTCCACTTCTTTCGTGTAGAAAGGACTGGGGGAGAAGGTTCCCATACCACCGGTATTCAGTCCCTGGTCACCGTCTTTGGCCCTCTTGTGATCCTGGGCACTGGTCATGCACCTGATGGTTTTGCCGTCACAGAAAGCCAGCACGGATACTTCTCTTCCGGTCATAAACTCCTCGATGACCATTCTGTCACCGGCAGAGCCAAACTTTTTCTCTTCCATGATGGTCTTCACACCCTCCCGGGCTTCTTCCAAAGTATTACAGATCAGCACGCCCTTGCCCAGAGCAAGACCGTCAGCCTTCAGAACGATAGGCATCCTGGCCTGGTCCAGGTAAGCCAGTGCGTCTTCTTTATTGTCAAAATTCTCATAGAAGGCAGTGGGGATGTGATATTTTTTCATCAGATCCTTGGAAAATGCTTTGGATCCCTCGATGATCGCTGCATTCTTCCTGGGGCCGAAGACCCGCAGGCCCTCTGCCTCAAAAGCATCAACCACGCCGCCCACCAGAGGGTCATCCATTCCGATGATGGTGAGGTCGATCTCTTTTTCTTTGGCAAAAGCCACCAGCTTGTCAAACTCCATGGCCTTGATGTCCACACATTCGGCATACTCGGCAATACCGGCATTACCCGGAGCACAGTAGATCTTGTCTGCCCTGGGGCTCTTTGCCACTGCCCATGCGATGGCGTGCTCTCTTCCGCCGCTTCCTACAATCAGAATCTTCATCTTATTCCTCCCTTATCTATCTGCCTTACTGATCGATGATTACTTTCCTTCCATTCACGTGTACTTTACCCCTGGCGATCAGGTCGATGGCCTTGGGCAGAATAACCCACTCTGCCTCTTCCATAATCCTTTTCTGCAGGACAGCAGGCGTATCATCCTGATGCACAGCCACCGGTTTTTGAAGGATAATGGGACCGGTGTCTGTCCCCTCATCCACGAAATGGACGGTGGCACCAGATACCTTAACTCCACGCTCTAAGGCTTTCTCATGAACATGGAGTCCATAGCAGCCCGTCCCGCAGAAAGAAGGAATCAGGGAAGGATGTATATTGATAATCCTGTTCTCAAAAGCCTTGATCACCATGGGCGGTACCACCACCAGATAGCCGGCCAGGACCACCAGATCGATTTCTCTTTCTAAAAGAGCGTCCAGAAGAGCCTGGTGAAAATCATCTCTGCTCTCAAAATCCTTTGGGGAGAGCAGCAGACCCTCCACCCCGTAATTCCTGGCCCGTTCCAGGGCGTAGGCATCCGCATTGTTGCTGATGACCGTTCTGATCCTGGCCTCGCTGATCAGGCCCTGATCTATGGCGTCCATAATGGCCTGAAGATTGGTTCCTCCGCCAGACACCAGTACCGCAAGCTTTAACATAATTCCACTCCTTTTTCCCCGGAGATAATCCTGCCCACTTTGAAGGCGGTCTCCCCTGCCTCCTCGAGGGCTTTCACGGTCCGGTCCGCGTCTGCAGGATCTACAGCCAGCATCATACCAATACCCATATTGTAAGTATTGTACATCATTTTTTCTTCAATCTTTCCCTCTCTGGCCAAAAGCCTGAAGATGGCCGGGACTTCATAACTGTCTTTTTCCACCACTGCCCTGACGCCGTCATGCAGCATCCTGGGAATGTTCTCGTAAAAGCCGCCGCCGGTGATGTGGCTGCAGCCTTTGATGGTCACACCGGCTGCCTTTACAGCCTTCAGTGCCTTCACATAGATTTTCGTGGGGGTGAGCAGAGCCTGACCCAAAGTCTGACCCAGTTCCTCCCTGTACTCTGCCAGGGTCTCTTTATCCATGGGGAACACTTTGCGCACCAGGGAATAACCGTTGCTGTGAATTCCGGAGGAGGCAATACCCACAAGGATATCTCCTTCCCGGATCTCCTTCCCGGTAATCAGGTCTTTCTCGTCCACAATTCCCACGGCAAAGCCGGCCAGATCATACTCATCCTCCGGATAGAAACCAGGCATCTCAGCCGTCTCTCCGCCGATCAGGGCAGCCTCGGACTGACGGCATCCCTCCGCCACGCCGCTGACGATGGCTGCGATCTTTTCCGGGTAGTTCTTGCCGCAGGCAATATAATCCAGGAAGAAAAGAGGCTCACCGCCGGCGCAGGCGATATCATTGACACACATGGCCACACAGTCGATTCCCACTGTGTCATGTTTATCCTGCAGGAAGGCCAGTTTCAGTTTGGTTCCTACACCATCTGTGCCGGAAACCAGTGTCGGTTTCTCCATGGATTTAAACTTCTCCATGGAAAATGCTCCGGAGAATCCTCCAATGTTTGTCAGTACTTCCGGCCGCATGGTACTCTGCACATGCTTTTTCATCAGTTCTACAGAACGGTAACCCGCCTCAATATCCACTCCGGCTTTCTTGTAATCCATGTTGACTCCTTTCGAATAAAGCTGCAGTGCTGCTACATCTGTTTCAAATATTCTTTGTAACCGATCTGATCCAGCTTCTCCGCCTTCTTCACCACCTGGTTTTTCAGTTTTTCCGAGTAATCTTTGAGCCTGTCAAGCAGGTCCGGATCAGCAGTCGCAAGGATCTTTGCCGCTAAAAGGCCTGCATTCTGGGCGCCGTTGATGGCCACGGCGGCCACGGGGATTCCCGAGGGCATCTGCACGATGGAATAAAGAGAATCCACACCGCCAAGGTCAGAGGTCTTCATGGGGATGCCAATAACCGGCATGGGGAAAATAGCGGCACACATACCCGGAAGATGAGCAGCCTTCCCGGCCCCCGCTATAATCACTTTATAGCCCCTCTCCTCCGCAGTGCGGGCATATTCGTAAAACTCTTCCGGTTCTCTGTGGGCTGAGATGATGGTCATCTCAAAATCAACGCCCAGTTCTGAAAGCACATCTGCCGCCTTGGCCATGATGGGCATATCTGAATCGCTTCCCATTACAATTCCAACTTTTGCCATGGTTCTCTCACTCCTTATCTTACCAAGCTTTCCTGAAGCTTTGACTGAATTTTTCTCTTACAATCACTGTTTTTTCTGCATCATGATCTGTCCCGTCATTCTAAGATGTGCTTCCCGCCCCTTGTCAGCAGAAAGCGGCCCTCCTGAACTGATCTTTCTTCAAGGCAGGTTCCCACTAACGGACAAAGGCCTGTTTAAGATCTTCTCTCATATCAAGCACTGCCTGACGGCTGGCGTCAGCATAGTTGTCCGGCCCGAACTTGTCCTTGTAGGCATCCTGTTTATAAGCACAGATGATTCCCCGGCTGGAATTCACAATGGCACCCAGACCATCCTCATTGAAGAAGGCAGCCAGGTCCTTTCCTTTTCCTCCCTGAGCTCCATATCCGGGAACCAGGATATATGTTCTGGGCATCACTTTCCTCAGAGCGGCACCCATCTCCGGATAGGTCGCTCCCACCACGGCTCCGACATAGGAGTAGCTGTCTCCCATGTGGGTCTGACCCCACTCAGCCACCTTTTCAGCCACCAGTTCATAGACCGGTTTTCCGTCCACCAGCCTGTCCTGGAACTCGCCGCTGGAAGGATTGGATGTTTTAACCAGGACAAAAATGCCCTTATTTTCCTCTTTGCAGATTTTGATAAAGGGCTTTACTCCGTCAGAACCCAGGTAGGGATTGACAGTGACAAAGTCCTCTGTAAAGGGATAGAAAGCACGGCTGCCCACCTGAACCCGGCCCAGGTGACCCACAGCATAGGCCTCCGAGGTAGATCCGATATCGCCCCGTTTCACATCTCCGATAATCACCAGGCCTTTGCTCCTGGCATAATCGCAGGTTCGTTTGAAAGCCTCCATGCCCGGGATGCCGAACTGCTCATACATGGCCGACTGAGGTTTCACAGCCGGAATGAGATCGTAAGTGGCATCGATAATTCCCTTGTTAAACTGCCATACAGCCTCCGCCGCTGCTTCTAAGGTCTCCCCCCGGGAAGCGATGGCATCCGCCAGCAATTTCTCCGGAAGATAGTCCAGTTTCGGGTCAAGACCCACAACGATTGGTGCGTCTTTTTCTTGAATGTTTTTCACCAGCTGATTTATCATATGATCCTCCATAATCGTTCGTCTGTATTCATTTTCTGTAGATTTTTCAACTATCCCCGGTAGATAACCTTCCCGTCACAGATGGTATAGTAGACTTTTCCAAAAAGCCTCATGCCCAGATATGGGGAATTCTCCGCTTTTGAGACAAAGTCCTCCACGGTACGGCTCTCGTTGGGGTCAAAAATTACCACATCTGCCTTCTTGCCCGGGGAGATATCTCCACAGTCAAATCCATATAGTTCTGCCGGGTTCAAGGTCATCTTCCGGATCAGCTCCAGGAGGCTTAAATGTCCCCGGTGCACCAGGAAAGTCAGTCCCACAGAGAGGGCTGTTTCCAGTCCGATGATTCCGCTGGGGGCGTCCTTAAAGTCTCTCTCCTTCTCTTCTGTACTGTGGGGGGCATGGTCCGTGGCGATGATGTCAATGGTCCCGTCTGCCAGGCCTTCGATAATCTTCACCCTGTCCCAGTCAGTCCGCAGAGGGGGATTCATCTTGCACAGGGTACCATAAGTCAGTACGTCCTCTTCTGTCAGGGAAAAATGATGGGGAGCCGCCTCCCCGTAAACTCTGGCTCCCAGGGATTTGGCAAAGCGGATCAGATCCACCGTCCTGCCGGAAGAAATATGCTGGATATCCACCTTGGCTCCCGTGTCGAGGGCCAGCATAATATCCCTGGCGACCATGACTTCCTCGGAAACCGTTGGGGCTCCCGGAAGGCCCATCTGGTCTGAAACGTATCCTTTATTGATTCCATTTAATTCATTAAGGAAAGGATCTTCCTCATGAAGGGAGATGGGCAAATCCACCTTCTTTGCCTCCACCATAGCTCTTCGAATCAATCCCGCATCAGTAAGAGGGATGCCGTCATCAGAAAAGCCGCAGGCACCGTGCGCTGCCATCTCTCCAAAGTCCACCAGCTCTCTGCCGGCAAAGTCCCTGGAAACGGCGGATACCTGATGAAGGTGTACCGGCAGAGATGACGCTCTGGCCAGAATATCATCGAGGATTTCCGGTCTGTCCACCACCGGTTTTGTATTGGCCATACAGACCACCGTCGTGTAGCCGCCGGCTGCCGCTGCCCGGCTTCCGGATTCCAGATCCTCCTTGTAGGTGAAGCCGGGATCCCGGAAATGCACATGGACATCCACAAAACCGGGGGCGACGATGCATCCTCTGGCATCCAGATAATCCACAGATCCGTCATAAGCTGCGGGGGGTTCTTTGCCATATCCGACAATCCTGTCATCCTGGATCCAGACATCCGTCACCAGATCCATGTCTTCTACCGGGTTGATCACCCTGCCGTTTCTGATACAAAGCATAGGCATCCTCCTATCTTCCAGTCTTAATCTGATATGTCTAAGCTGTCTTCTCTTTTCCCGGCTCTGACTATCGTCACAAAAATCCCGGTTCAAAGGGAAGTGTATTATTGTACTATACTGTTATGCTCTTCGTCCCGTGAATCCCGCATCTAGGATTGAAACGGCTCATTCAGGTCAAAAGTGCCTTCCAGACAGAATCTTCCGTCCAGGATGATCGGCACAGTCACCCGGTCTTTGGTTACCGCCACCATGCGGTCCAGCTCTTCATAGGGAATGGTAATATCCGTGTGGCAATTGAAGTAGGCCTTCTTTGGCTCAGAATTCCGCAGGAGGGAATAGTCGTTCTCCCTGGCGGCGACTTCCTTCCCGTCAGGGTTGAACACTTTAACATCCTCACTGTAGGCATAGCAGCTGTCTCCCACTGCAATGTGGGGTCCCATCTTCTCTGTGATCAGGATCGGCAGCTTCTGCATGATATCGTATTGACATGCGGTCACATAAGCCATTGTGTTGGTTCCTAAGGCGCACTCACCCATTGGGAGGGTGTCCCGGCCAAAAAGAATATTTTCCCGGATATATTTTCTGCCTTCTTCAGGATCCTCAAAATTCGTGCAGTTGTAATCTGTCACCATTCCATCCTCAAAAGTCAGTCTGAGATCCTTATAGCAGAGACCATTGAGGAAAACTTCCGTCACGTGGAGAAGACCTGTGGTCCCTGAAAGCCTGGGGGTAGTAAAGATCTCCCCGGCCGGTATGTTCACATCGGCCAGGCAGTTTTCAAACTTAGTCTGAGAGTCCGGGTCCGAAAGTTCCTGCAGGCTGACAGTAAGATTGGTCATATTGCTGCCCCGTCCCATAAAACGGATACTGTCCGCCGTGTCAAGAACATCAATCAACCTCTGCTGGATCTGCCTGCACTGGTCATTGTCCCGATGATTTACCTGGTGTATGGCCTCAAAAATTTCCGGATACCGGTCTCCGATGGCGGGAACCGGGTAGGCAATAATGGTGTAGCTTTGCTCCTCCTGATTAATAAATTCATTCATGAGCTTGTTGGCCATGCCCGTATACTGCATCACCAGATCTGTCTGTCTCTCACTGAAACGGTAGGCCTCGGGTTTTGTTTCCGGCTCAAGGGCCGGCTGACCGAAGGATTCAAAGCAGGCCGGACCAGCGAAATCCCTGGCCTGGTCAGCAAATTCCTCAAAAACCTTTCTCATGCAGGCCAGCTTGCGGTCGATCATTCGTTTGTCCACATAGATTGTATTGTCAAAACGGTGATCATAGCGGAACTGAGGATTGGGATCCGTAGAATAGTAACCAATTCTGGCATTGATTCTCCGGTTGAGCACATTGTGTGCTTCCGGATATATAATCACCTTAAGTCCCAGTTCCTCGAACTGAAGGATGGCTTCCCGAATCACCCGCTCGAAACCGATGGGATAACGGATATTCACCAGTCCTTTCTTCGTGAGGTCTACATTTTTAATCTTAAATCCCCGGCGATAGCCATCGGTAAATGTTCTGGCAATCTCCTGAATCTTCAGCAGGGGAAGGGCGTTGAGATAGCGGGCCGTGCCAATCTCATTCTCAGAAATATAATCCCCGTATCTGTAAAGATAGCGCAGGTCTCCAAGATCTCCCTTCATGATAAGATCCCGGGCAAATGCCAGATTCGGATCCAGCATCTGGCGGACCCGGTAGCCCGCCCACACATAGGCATAATCGTGAAGGAACCAATAGACTGCCTCCCTCACTTTCTTATAGGCCGGAACCTCATTCTCAAATATCCCATAGATCTCCAGAAACAACTCATACAAAATGGTGGTTCTCTCCAGATCCTGGGTAAAAACAAAGGCTCTCAGGCCTCTCAGTTCTGTATATAAAAAACTCAGAATACGTCCGAATTCCTCTCCTAAAACACGGACCGAACAGGCCGGGTTGGCATAGGAATGTTCATAATTCTGAGGTGAAATGTCGCTGTAAAAGTCCTCATTTTCCCTCTGAAGCTCTTCGAGACTTCTCCGGGAAAAGGTTCCGCCGGAAATCTCCTCATAGCGCAGAGTGCAGCCCATAAGATATTCCGCCATCTTTGCAAAGTAATCTGCAAATGGCTGCGCCAGCCCGACGGCATCCTCCCTGGCAATCTGGCGGATCCTGGCGGAGGCCAGGTCGAACCTCTCTTTCAGTTCCCTGTTATATTCTTCGCTCATTAAATAATCATTCATATTATGGCAGTCCTTTCAACTCCTTCTTCTCTTGAGAAGAAGGAATGGAAAATCTTGTTTTATCTATATTGCCGGCCGACTGCTAAACCATCATCAGAAAGATGCCCAGCAGAATGACAAAGATGTTAACACATATTCCGGGAATTTTAAAACGTTGGTTGGTCTTGACGTCGTCATAACTTAAGATACCCCAGAATAGTCCGAAAACTGCTGCCAGCAGCAGCAGGCAGCCCACAAGGCCGGCCATCAGTCCCAGCTGGCCCCCCGTCACAATCGCCATGACCAGGAGCGTAACAAATCCCAGGAGTGCACCCAGTCCCATCACCAGAGACACCACAGCATTCCTGGAAACTCTCTTCTCAGAAAAGGAGATTCCGCCGCCGCTCATTCTCCAGGCAGCCCCGCCGTAACCGCTGCGGCTGCTGAAGGATTCAAAAGCTCTGCTGAATAGAAGGTAAAATCCCCATCCGATCATGCCGCCCAGGGTGTTTAGAATCAGGTCATCCACATCAAAAACACCGACCATGGAAATCAGCTGGGTCAGTTCGATGCAGAGGGAGAACAGAAAAGTAAATAACAAAATATTATACCAGCTGGTCTCCTCATTCCTGAACATGGGGATCAGAAAGCCAAAGGGAGAAAAGACAAGGACATTTCCAAAGAGGTTCAGGAGCAGTGCTCCCAGAGACAGGCTGTCCCTGTAGGTGATAAAACGGCGAATCTCCAGAAAAGGAGTCAGATTATAGCGAAATTCCATATAACCGTCCGTTCTGCCCAGTCTGTCCGAGAAAAGGACAAAATAAAGCAGTATGCCTGCGTACAGAATCAACAGCAGCAGGCCCAATGTGCTGAATCTCTTCTTCCGATTATCCATAGTTACCTCGTCTCCTTGTCTGATATTTACAGATGCCCTTCTTTAAAGAGCAGGACCCGGAAAACCGGTCCCTGCTCCTGCTCTCCCTCAGACCATCCTGCTGGTCTGTCCCTGTCTAAATCATAATCTTCTTTTTCATAGACAGGGCCTTGGCGCCGCAGAGGATGGACAACACGCCCGCAGCTATACCAATCACTGTCACGATAATTCCGACAACAATACCTGTAACTCCCACTGTACCCAGTCCGTTATAAATCTTTTCGTTCATCGTCTCCTCCAAATCTACTTTGCGCCGTACTGTTCATAGTAGGCATCAATGGCCTTTTTCAACGCATCGTCAATAATAACTTTCCCTTTATAAGGTTTATTGTAAAGGTGATCCACCACTTCCTCCATGGTGACGATGGCAGTCGTCTTCATACCATACTCTTCACTGATTTCCGCCAGGGCACTCTTCTCTCCCTGCCCTCTCTCCATGCGGTCCACAGAAACGACCAGGCCAAGAACGTCCACATTGCCCTGGGCCTTGAGAATGGGCATGGTCTCTTTGATGGAAGTGCCTGCGGTTGTCACATCTTCAATAATGATCACCCGGTCACCGTCAGACAAAGGACTTCCCAGAAGAATACCCTTGTCGCCGTGATCTTTGACTTCCTTACGGTTGCTGCAATAGCGGATATCCCTGCCGAACTTTTCCGAGATGGCAGAACTTGCAGCCACTGTCAGAGGAATACCTTTGTAGGCAGGCCCGAAAAGAACATCGAAATCCAGACCGAAGCTGTCCTTGATTGCCTGGGCATAGTAGCTGCCCAGAGTTCTGAGCTGAGAGCCGGTACGGTAGAAGCCCGTATTTACGAAGAAAGGCGTCTTTCTGCCGCTCTTTGTGACAAAGTCCCCAAACTTAAGAACGTTGCAATCGATCATAAACTCAATAAACTCTTTCTTGTACTGTTCCATTATCCATTCCTCCCGGTCAAGCCGAATCATGTTTCACTATCCTTATGAATCAATTTAAATCGTGTCTCATTCTAACATAATCCGAAAGCAAATTCTATATACAGCCGATAATTTCATGAATATCTTCTATATTATACCGGGTCATGTAGGCTTTAATCCCCTCGAGCACTTCCATGGTTGCGGCAGGATTACGGAAATTTGCCGTGCCCACGGCCACCATGCTGGCCCCGGCCATCATCATTTCCACAGCATCCTCCCCACTGCATATTCCTCCCATGCCAATGATGGGCAGCCTGCAGGCTTTATGCACTTGGTAAACCATGCGGACTGCCACAGGATGAATAGCCGGACCCGACAGCCCTCCGGTTCCGTTGGCCAGCAGAAGTCTGCGCCGGTGAATGTCGATCTTCATCCCTGTGATGGTATTAATCAGGGACAGGGCGTCGCTGCCGGCAGCCTCCGCTGCTTTGGCCATCTCTGTGATATCTGTCACATTAGGACTCAGCTTCATGACCACAGGCTGCACAGCCTTCTTTTTTATCTCCTGGGTAATCTCATACAGGGCGTCCGGATTCTGTCCAAAAGCGATTCCTCCCGCCTTCACATTGGGGCAGGATACATTGATCTCCAGCAGGTCCACGGGTTCATCAGCCAGCCGTTCCACAACCTCCACATAGTCCTTTACCGTCCTTCCGCACACATTGACAATGATGGACGCTCCCTTCTCCTTCAGATGGGGAATATCCCTCTTACAGAAGAGGTCTATCCCGGGATTCTGGAGCCCGACGGCATTGAGCATGCCAGAGCAGGTCTCGGCCAGCCTCGGAGTCGGATTGCCGGCCCAGGGTACGTTGGCCACCCCCTTGGTGGTCACTGCCCCCAGGGCAGACAGATCGACGAAGGCTTCATACTCCGCACCGGATCCAAAAGTCCCCGAAGCTGTTGTCACAGGATTCTTAAAGGTTTTTCCAGCTATCTCTACCTGAAGCTTCATGGGAATACGACCTCCTTTGCATCAAAGACCGGACCATCCTTGCAGACCCGGCTGTTATTGACATTGGTATGATGATTCTTCTCCCTGGTCTGGCAGATACAGCCCAGGCAGGCCCCGATCCCGCAGGCCATGCGCTCCTCCAGGGAAATCTGGGCCTCCAGACCTTTCTCCCTGGCGTATTCTGCCACCGCCTTCAACATGGGCATCGGCCCGCAGGCATAGATGACCTTCCCTACTACACCCTGATGGCGGATGGCATCCAGTACAGTTCCCATCACCCCGGTTTTTCCGTCCTCAGATGCTGCGGCCACAGGGGAAATCTTCTCAAATTCTTCCAGCAGAAATGGCTCGTCCCTGTAACCCAGGACACAGGTTTTTGGTCCGGGAATGCTTTTAGCCAGTTCCAGCATGGGCGGAATACCGATCCCGCCTCCAATAAGGATGGCCGGCTCCTCCCTCACCGTAAACCCGTTCCCCAAAGGTCCAAGTATCTCTATACTGTCCCCTGCCTTCAGTGTTGAGAACTCTCTGGTGCCCTCACCTGCCAGGCGGTAGACAATCCGGATCGTCCCCCGCTCCTTATCAATGGCGCAGATACTGATTGGTCTTGGAAGCAGCCTGGTCTCATTGCTGCAGTAGAGATTCAGAAACTGTCCCGGTCCTGCCAGTCCGGCACATTCAGGACAGGCCAGAGTCATGTCGTAGATCCCATCGGCAATACATGTCTGACTGACAACTGCCGCCTTTTCTTTTACAGGATTCATCCTCCGTCTCCTTTCAAAATGCTGATCTTATCCTAATCCTAACATAAAGTGTTGTCTCAAGTAAATGTATACTCCAGCAAATTCTTCTCCAACAGATAGGAAAGATGAAAGATTCTTACCCTGCCGTCCCGGTCAAAACGAATCCTGATTCTTCCCTCCCCGCAATGAAGGACGGTACCAGGTCCCAGGTGTCTGTGATTCACCTTCAGTCCTTCCTTTAACCTGGTCCGGTCATAGCGAATCTCTCCGATGTAGCGGGAGAGCATGGCTTCCTTCTGGTACAGTTCCTTCACGGAATAAAGAAATAGGTAGGTTTTGGCCCGGGTCATGGCCACATAGTAAAGGCGGCGCTCCTCCTCGAGGTCTGCCTCCTTCACTGCTTTCTTGTGGGGAGTGACTCCCTCATTGCTGTCTATGACAAAGACTACCTCATATTCCAGCCCTTTGGAGCTGTGCATGGTTGTCAGTGTGAGTCCTTTTTTATTATCCCGGTTCCTGTGAGCCTGCCTGCGCAGTTCCTCCCCATAGTCCTCTATATAAGCAAACCATTCCTCAAAGCTGTGATAGTCCCTGGCACTTTCCGTGACCTCATCCAGCACCTCTGTCAGACTGTCCAGATTGATATTTCTGGAAAACGCGTACTCTTTCAGATATTCCTCATAACCCACGCCTTTGCGGATATACTGGATGGCCTCAAAGGGCTCCATGGCCTGAATCAGTCTGAGATCCATCTCCAGCCGGTCGATCTTCTCAAAGAGCCATTTTTTCCCGTATGCCTGTCTTTTAAGGCTGGTGAAGGAAACGGTGGGCTGATCGAGCATATTTCTGGATATATACCTTTTGGGCCGGTTCATAATCTGCAGAAAAAGGCCCCGGTCCCTATCGCCGAGGGCGAGCTGGATATAAGCCAACATGTTTCTGCTGATCCAGTGGTCAAAGACATTGGGAATCATATCTCGCATCTGAAAGGGAATATTGAACTCCATCAGCTTGCCCAGCAGCTGCCTTGGCTGGGTGTTGGTCCGGTAGATCACAGCCATTTCCTCTAGGGGAATCCCTTTGCTTTGGTAAAAAGCAACGGCCCGGAGAATGTCCATACACTCCTCATAGACATTCTCAAAGGTTCTGCAGGTTACAGGACTTTTTGACCCCCTCACAGCCTGGATCTCCTTATCAAATCGTCTGCTGTTATGGAGAATCAGATTACGGGCACTTTCCACTATCTCAGCGCTGGACCGGTAATTCACATTCAGGACCACCCTTGACGCCCCTGGAAAATCTTTTTGAAAGCCCAGCATAATCTCGGGTTTTGCCCCCCGGAAACGATAGATGGACTGATCGTCATCTCCCACTATAAAGAGATTCTGATCCTTTCCTGCCAGCATTTTCACAATTTGATACTGGACCCGGTTGATGTCCTGGAACTCGTCGATCAGGATATATCGGAACTTCTGCTGCCACATGGAAAGGATGTCTCTGCGATTTTTCAGGAGATCATGGCAGAATACCAGCATATCATCAAAATCAATGAGATTCTCCTTCCGCAGTCCCTGCTCATAGGCCTGATAGAGTCCTGCAAAAACATCATCGGAGCAGACGGCACTGTGATAATAATCAAGAGAGATCATCTCTCCTTTGACATAGGAAATCTCATTGAGAACATTACTGATAAAATCATTCTCATCCTCCATCTCAAGGTCAAGGCTCTGGGCTGCGTCCCTGATATAACGCCTCCGGGACTCTTCCTTGACTATGCTGGCCCCGCTGTAATGGTAGGCGCAGCGAAGAATCATAAAAAATACCGAGTGGAAGGTGCCAAAAGTTACCGGTGCCTCCTTCATACCTTCAAACTGCCGGAACCTTTTCTTCATCTCGACCGCGGCAGCCCTGGTAAAAGTGATAACCAGGATATTGCCGGGATGGATGCCCATCTGCTCAATCAGCCATCGTACCCTCCAGGTGATTACCAGCGTCTTTCCGGATCCAGGTCCTGCCAGGACCATGGCCGGTCCTGTCCCATGTGTGATTGCTTCTCTTTGTCGGTCATTAAACTTCTGGTCCATCAAATATCCTTCCCGAAGAAAAAAGGACGCCCCTAAGGACATCCTTTTATCTATACTTAGTGAATTGTGCACTCAGATTATTTTGCTACAGATGTAAGGTATTTCTTAACCTCTTCTTCTGTGGCAAGAGTAAGAGCATGTTTTGCCACCTTCTTGGCCTCTTCCATGGTCCATGCGGAGATGGTCTTTCTGGTTCTGAGGATGGAGGTCGCACTCACACTGAACTCATCCATACCGAAGGCAAGCAGCAGTGGTGTAAGGAGCGGATCAGCAGCTGCCTCTCCACACATTCCGACAATAGCGCCGCCTTCTTTACCGGCCTTGATGACTCTCTCAATAGCACGGATTACTGCCGGGTTGTAAGCGGAGTAGAGATAAGCTACATCCGGGTTACCACGGTCAGCACACATGGTGTATCCTGTCAGGTCATTGGTACCGATACTGAAGAAATCTGCCTCCTTGGCAAATACGTCAGCCATGAGGGCGGAAGCCGGTGTCTCCACCATGATACCAACCTTGATCTCCTTATCGAAAGGAATCTCTTTCTCAGTGAGCTCATACTTGATGTCTTCGAGAATTGACTTAACCTGGCGAATCTCTTCCACACAGGTAACCATGGGAACCATGATTCGAATATCACCATAAGCGGAAGCACGAAGAAGAGCTCTCAGCTGCGGACGGTAGATATCGTCAACTCTGTTGAGACAAAGACGGACTGCACGGTAACCAAGGAAGGGGTTCTCTTCCTTCGGCAGCTTCAGATAAGGAATCTCCTTGTCTCCGCCCACATCCAGAGTACGGATGATTACAGGCTTGTTGCCGAGGGTCTCGGCAACTTTCTTATAAGCTTCAAACTGCTCTTCCTCTGTAGGAATGCCGGGACGATCCATAAAGAGGAACTCTGTACGGAAAAGACCGATGCCTTCGCCGTCGCACTCCACAACCTGCTCAGCATCCTTCGGCTTACCAATGTTGGCACAAAGCTCGACTCTGTGGCCGTCAGCAGTCTCGGTGGGCTTGCCGATGAAGAGTTTCAGGGCAGCCTTCTCCTCGAGATAAGCTTTCTTCTTCTTTTCATAGGCGGCAACAACTGCCTCATCCGGATCAGCCACAACAGCACCTGTGGATCCGTCAAGAACAACCTTCTGGCCGTTCGTCAGCTTGCTGGCGATTCCCTCGATGCTCAGCACTGCCGGGATCTCAAGAGCTCTTGCCAGAATAGCGGAATGAGATGTCTTTCCGCCGATCTCTGTGAGGATACCCTCAACATTCGCAGGATTGATACCTGCTGTCATGGAAGGAGTCAGGTCCTCGGCAACAAGGATGGTTCCCTCCGGAAGAAGACCGAGATTAATATCCTCAACACCAAGAAGGTTCTTCAGAAGCCTTGTTTTGATGTCGTTGACATCCGTAGCTCTCTGCTGGAACATGGGATCGTCAAGGGAAGCAAAGAGTGCAGCATACTTCTCGCAGATCTCTTCTACAGCCTGCTCAGCACACTTACTCTCATTCTTAATCTCATCTTCCATCTCGCCGGTCATAGCCGGATCCATGAGCAGAAGCATATGGCCCTCAAGAATCTCAGCTTCCTTCTCGCCGACACGCTTCTTCATATCTGCAGCCATGTCAGATGTCTGGGAGATCGTCTTGTCAAGACCTTCCTGAAGACGGGCAATCTCGGATTCCGGATTGCTGATTTTTACTCTTTTGTACTCAAGAGACGGCTCTTTCACTACTACTACAGTACCGATACCGATACCTGCAGAAGCGCCGATACCATTAAACTTTAAACTCATATTAATCCCCTTAAAAATGTTAGTGCTTGAATTACTCGCCTAATCCGGACTCAATCAGCTCGATTGCAGCTTTCAGTGCTTCTTCCTCATCCGGTCCGTCACACTGTACTTCAATCTCAGAACCACACTTGATGCAAGCGCCAATGATATTCAGAAGGCTCTTACCATTTGTGCTCTTTCCGTTGAAAACCAGGTTAACATCACTCTGGTATTTTGCAACGCCCTTAGCGAAAACGCCTGCCGGTCTCATGTGAAGTCCCTGTGGATTGTTAATAGTAATTTTCTGTGATACCATAGCCATTACTCCTTTTCTTGTATTAGTAAATCAATAAAAACCTCTCTAAAGAAAACAGTCTGTCATGTAATCCGCTGTACCAGGTTAGTACTATATCTATCGGCACATAGGATAACTTCACTGCGCAGAATATACAAATAGCATAAATGCCTTTTGTAATATTTGTGCAATTCCACATTACCGCTCTTTCTTTAGCTTCAAATATTCTAACATTTTTTATATATACTGTCAATATAACCAAGTCTGTCTCTGTCAAAAAAAGGCAGGTCCCAATCAGGCGGAACAAGGCCGGGAAAGGGGGGATTAATCCGCATTTCCCTGGGGCTGCTGCACGCGGCTGGCCAGGAAAGCGTACTCTTTCTGCCCTCTCTCATCATCAGGGCAGGCCTTCACATAGTCTGCGGCGGCACGGAAAGCTGCCTCATAGTCCTGCTGCTTCTCATAGATCACAACCTTGCAGAACAGGAAGTCACCGGACCGGTCACCGCCCTCCTTGATCCCCTGGTCTGCGTAGGAGAGGGCCGCATCGTAATTCTCCACGTCCAGACATAGCTGGCAGAGACGCTTGAGAAAGTCCAGGTCTCCGGTCTTCTCATAACCAAGCTCATAGGTCTTCTGGGCTGCCTGGTAATAACGGGCCTTATTCTCACCGGCATCCCCCGCGGCAGTCTGGCACTCACCCTGGAGAATATAGTAGGATACCTGCCGGGGATTGGCTTCGATCATCTGGTCATAGAGCTCCGAGGCCTTGTCATATTCCTGGAAAAGGCAGTAACTCTCCGCCAGATAGCATTTCATATCCTTGTCGATCTTCTCTGAAAAGAGGTTCTTATCTTCGAGGGCTTCTTCCAGGAGCCTGATGGACTGGGCATAGTCCTCATCCTTAAAATACTGTAGCGCCTCCTCTCTTTTCTCCACCTTATTGTTATACTGACGGTACTCAAAAAAGACAAAGGCTCCGACGACAACCAGCAGGACCAGGAGAATTCTGGCAATCACTTTTATCAAAACACTCAACCTCCCATCTCAAAAAAAGGGGCCGTCACCAGCAGGTGACAGCCCCATGTCTTGCACATTACTGATCTGATTACTTTCTTAAGCCCAGCTGCTCAATCAGAGTTCTGTAACGATTGATATCCTTATTTCTCAAATAGGCAAGAAGGTTTCTTCTCTGACCAACCATCTTCAGAAGTCCTCTTCTGGAATGATGATCCTTAGGATTCGCCTTGAAGTGAACCTGAAGGTCATTGATTCTTGCTGTCAGAATCGCAACCTGAACTTCCGGTGAACCTGTGTCGCCCTCTGTCTTGCCAAACTTTTCAATCAGTTCTCTTTTCTGCTCTTTTGAAATCATGTTTCTTTCCTCCATATGATAAATATTACCTTTACGAAGGCAGGGTCGGAGATTCCCTGTCCTGGTAAAGGGTCTGCCTAAAGCAATTAGTAGTTTAACACAAAGGATATTCTTTGTAAAGACAAAATCAGAAAAAGCCGGTCCAGGACCTTGCTGCGGGACCAGGGCAGTTCTGAGAAAGCCCGCGCGGGTTGAAGAAAGGATTCAGTGGTCCAGGCGCTGCAGCAGTTCTGAAAAATATTCCGGCAGGGGCGCTTCAAATTCCACATATTTTCCGGAAGTCGGATGGATGAAGCCCAGTACCCTGGCATGAAGGCACTGGCCCTGCAGCCGGAAGGTGCTCTGGGAAGGACCGTAAATCTGGTCTCCCAGGAGAGGGTGTCCGATGGAAGCCATATGAACCCGGATCTGGTGGGTCCGTCCTGTCTCCAGCTGACACTCTATATGGTTGTATTGTCGGTTCAGATGGCTGATCACCCGGTAATGGGTCACTGCCCTCTTTCCATTCTTTACATTGACGGCCATCTTTTTCCGGTCCACCGGGCTTCTGCCGATGGGCTTGTCAATGGTGCCTTCCTCCTCCGGAAAGTTATTGTAGACGATGGCCTCATATTTTCTTGTAATACTGTGTTCTTTCAGCTGAAGAGCCAGACTCTGGTGGGCCATGTCATTTTTGCAGACCACCAGAAGGCCGGTGGTATCCTTGTCAATCCGATGGACAATTCCCGGCCGGAGCACCCCGTTGATTCCGGAAAGATCGTCCCTGCAATGATAGAGAAGCCCATTGACCAGGGTGTTGCTGTATCGGCCGGGGCAGGGGTGAACCACCATGTCCTTCGCCTTGTTGATCAGAATAACATCCTCATCCTCATAAACGATATCCAGAGGCATCTCCTCCGGCAGGACCTCCAGCTCTTTCAAGGGAGGCACTCTGAGGGTAATCTGGTCATCTGTCTGCAGGCGGAGGGACGGCTTGCCCACTTTTCCATTACAGAGGGCCCTGCCTTCTTTCATCAATTTCTGGATATAGGATCTTGAGTGCTCCCGAAGTTCTCCCGCCAAAAACCGATCGAACCTGCTGCCATCCTGGTCCTCCGTGACCGTATATTTGTAAAGCTGTTCTGCAGTACTCATTTTCCAGTCACCTCGTCCCTAGAAAATATCTCGTCGATCTCGCTTCCTTTATAATAAAATATCATCAGAGCAGCCAGGGAAAAAGCCGACAGGGTCACATATATATCTGCCAGATTAAATACCGGGAAATCAATCAGTTTAAAATAAATAAAATCCACCACATAGTGCCGGAAACAGCGGTCGATCATGTTGCCTGCCGCCCCGGCAATAATGCAGTAACCACACAGCCTCAGCGGCAGAAAACGTCTTGTTCCCGGAATCCGGTGCAGTACCCACAGTACTCCCGCCAGGATCAGGACTGTGACCCCAAAGAAAAACCACTGCCTGTTCTGCAGGATCCCAAAAGCAGCCCCCCGATTCTCTACATATAATAATTCCAGGACGCCTTTCCATATGGGAATGGGCCCATTCCGGCGAAGGTCATTCAGGGCCCACAGCTTGGTCAATTGATCCAGGACTACCAGCACAATGATTACCGGCAGCGCCTGCCTGATCCTGGTCTTTTCATCTTTGCCGGTCTGATCATATTTCTCTTTCATCTGGGATATAACTCCTTTTCCTATTTCCGGCTGTATCTGTCAAAGTCTCTTCTGTCTCCCTGTCATCTGCCGGCCAGGATGCATGCCTTCATCTCACTCTCGGACACATCCTTATGAATGCCGGCCTGACCGATGGCATCAAGCAGAATAAATTTAATCCGCCCATGTTCCATCTTTTTGTCATGCCGGGTTTCCTCCACGATCCGGTCCACACTGATCTCATCCGGCAAAGGGGGAAAGTCAAAATAATCAAACAAAGCCTTGATCTTTTTGAAATCGGCGTCACTGATATAACCTCTGTCCCGGGAAATCTCCGCCGCAAAAATAGCGCCGATTCCGACACACTCACCATGGGTCAGAGAAAAATCTGCCAGTTTTTCTATGGAATGACCGAGGGTGTGTCCGTAATTAAGCAGGGCACGGATTCCCTGCTCTTTTGGATCTTCTTCCACCACCGCTCTCTTGATCCGGCAGCTTCCCTCCACCATGCAGGCCATGACGTCCGGATTCCTGCGGGCGATTTCCTCCCGACGGTCCCAAATCCAACGATAGTAGTCTTCATCCTGAATCAGGCCATGTTTGATGACCTCCCCCAGGCCACTGTGGTACTGCCTCCCGGAGAGGCTTTTTAAGGTATCGATATTGATATAAACCAGTTTTGGCATATAAAATGCCCCAACCATATTCTTCCATGCATGGAAGTCCACGCCCGTCTTGCCGCCGATGCTGCTGTCCACCTGGGCCAAAAGGCTGGTAGGTACCTGGACAAAATCAATGCCTCTTAAGTAAGTTGCAGCGGCAAATCCTGTCAGGTCACCGGTCACACCGCCTCCCAGAGCCAGCAGAAGGTCTTTACGGTCAAATTCATTCTCAATCAGATACTCATAAAGCTTCGCCACTGTATCCAGGTTTTTACTGGCCTCTCCCTCTGGGAAAATATAGGTCTTAAGGGCCCGGCACCGTCCGGTCAGCAGGTCCTCTACCTCCTTGAGATAATATCCTGCCACATGATCATCTGTGACAATACAAACCCTGCGTTCCGAGAGGCCCATGGGCTCCAGTTCTTCTGCAAGGCCATGAAAGCCCCGGGTGATCAGGATATCGTAAACGTGCTTTCCCTCAGCTTTGACATTCAGTCTTTTATTCTCCACCATATTCATGTCCTCATAACAAAGTCCGGAAGCGGACTGGGATTACCCTGCCCCTCAATCCCCAGAGGGTTCGTAATATAGGAAATTGGTTCACATTTCCCATACTGATCGAGTAGGAGGAAATTCCTCTGGTTGAGGAATTTCCGACCTCTCACACCACCGTGCGTACCGT
>JBGUIF010000106.1:0-8631 GCA_045112755.1 Anaerobutyricum sp. | reverse complement strand
CTTTTCCTGTATATAGAAACCTCCGGACTATAAGCAATACTCAGGGACGGCGGGGTGTGATCGATAATGAATTCTTTGCTGACTGCCCGGGACTGGCCTTCACCGGTGCTGCCTTCATTCCCGGCCTGATCTGCTATGGAAAAAAACAGCTGCCAGCGTCCTTCTTCCTGGAATTGAAACCGGATGATGACTTCATCTTCCTCCTGATTCATCGTAAAAGCAGGAATATCAAGCGTTCCGTCGGGAAGAATATGTTCACTTTCTCTTACTGTTTTTCTGGCCCTTTGATCGAGGGGTGCTGCAGCAAGGGATATGCTGCTGCGGTCAGGATTATTTTCCAGAACCCTGATCTCTCCCGTCACAGCATCAGGTTCTATCAAAAGCCCGTCGGTCTCTCTCCCGGATCCCTCCTTTCCCAGCAGGGCAATTTCTTCTTCCATCAAAGGAGATCTCCCATCTACAACAAACCAGCAGCTTTCGAAACATCCATCTTTCACCCTGCCAAAGGCACCAAGGGACCGATCTCCTGCCTGAAGACCATGGCCTGCAGAATCCTGATAAGCAAAAACTATCTGATACCGAACCTCCCTGTTCTTTTTCCTCTCCAGGGGGATATCCACTGACCATATTCCTTCTTCTCCGGGAATCATTGCCTCCCAATCATAAGAAAAGGAAGACCTTTTTCCTTCTTCATCAATATTGATATATAATTCTCCGCTCTCTTCCCCGGAAGCTGACAGATATTTTTCCTCTGCCAAAAACAGTGTTATAACACCGTCCTTTCTTCCGGTCAGAAGCAGTTCCCCTGACTCCCCTTTTTTGACAAATTCTGCCTCGGTCTGCACATACAAAGCAGGAATGTCCAGATCCTCCTCTGAATCATAATCCGGCACATCCTCCTGTATCTCAGATTCTCCGGAAACAGGTCCTTGCCCGGGATCTGCGCCTTGAACTGTTTTCCCGGAAGTGCACAATCCAATCAGGGTCACTGCTATCAGCAAGAAACACTTTTTCCCGAGTCTTTCCCGGACATGTTTTCTCTTCCCCCCGCTTCTTTTCAAAAAATACAGGATAACATTAATGGAATGATATATTTTGTTGATAAAAAAACTGGCAGTTCCCGCCGCAAGAAACAACACTGCCATAACAGCAAAAGCACAGGATATACTTTGCATTTCATCATAAGTTCCCGCCGTTCTGTTTTCCATAAGTATTATCATGAATCTGACCACCCTTCTCTACAATCAAGTCTATCCTTTCAGCCGCATCATCAAGAAGATCTGCCAGCCCGGCAATCTCCTGACTGCTTTTGTATTTTTCCAGAAAGATGATCCTTCCTTCCATCCCATGATCCGTGCTCTTTCTTATTATCTCCAGCTCCTGATGTAATGTTCCGGCCTCAATACCAGCTTCATGGATAAAAGGCTCTGCATAAGTACGAATATCCATACCCACTTCCAAAGAAATCATATAAGCAGCTGCCACATCAGATTTTGAACTCTTCTCGTTCAATCTGAAATGATTCAAATCCTGAAGTGCAAGAAAAAAATCCAGATACCCCTCTGTCTGTTTCTCTCCACTGCGGTCTGCCCCATCCACAAGAAAAGTCCTGTAGCAGCGGCAGATCTTCCCATAAATCACTGCCCTTTTCCTTTTTTCACGATCCAGCCTCCTGCCGGCGGTTTTCGCCTGATAAAACCATTTCTCCGCTTCCTTCTTTCCCGAAACCCCTCCCATATCATAGAAAAAGGCCAGTCCGGTATTATAACTTAGCTCAGCCCATCCTGCCTCGTCTTTTTTTCGGAAATACTCTATGGCTGACATCCCGGAGACAGGCTCCTCCATGATGCTGATCAACTCAGCCGCATCTTCCATGGTAAAATGATTAGTGGCTGCATAAAAAGACAACATATGGTCATAGATATAGCTGCTTTCAGGAGCAAACCTCACTGCTGCCGCCCAATATTTTTCTGCCTCTTTTCTTGTGACTGTCCTCTCGGCCCTCTCCACATATTTTCTGATCAGAAGTTTTCTTTCCTCTCCCGCTTTCTTCCCAAAAGCCCTCCAGGAAGCGGCAGACATAAGACTCATAACCATAAGAAAAAGAAACCAGCATATCTTCTTTGCTTCCGTCTTCCTATAGTCATATCCAAACTTGTCAACATGTTTTAAAGCAGCCGCAAGGTCCCTGCAGTTTTGAAATCTCTTATCCGGATCTCCTTCCGTACAACGCAGGAGAATCTCCTCTATACCCTCTGAAAGCCAGGGGTTAATCTCTCTTACAGGACAGAGTCGGTAGGGAGGTCGGTCAGGGCTTCTGCCAGTCATAAGAAAAAAGCCTGTGACTCCCAGACAATAGATATCTGTTCGGGCATCCGTCTGCCCCGTCCCGCCATACTGTTCCGGCGCCGCATAGCCACGTGTACCCAGACTGACTGTATCCCCGCCATTCCTCCCATAGCTGTACTGTCTTGCCGTTCCAAAGTCAATCAGTTTTATTTTTCCGTCCTCGACCATCAGATTTGCCGGTTTTAAATCCCTGTAAATAATCGGCGGATCCTGGGAATGAAGATACTCCAGCACATCGCAGACCTGAGACAGGATATCCACAGTTTCTTTTTCCGAGAAAATGCCTTTCTCACAAACCAGCTCCTTCAGCGTTTTCCCATGGATAAAGTCCATGATTATATAGACAGCTCCACCTTCCTCTATGATGTCGATAATTCCGGGCAGTCCCGGGTGTCTCAGTCTTTTTAATAGGTCTGCTTCAGCAATCAGTCTTCTGCGAAAAAGGCTGAAATTATCACAGGTTTCTTTTCGGATTTCCTTGACAGCCCACTCGTTCTGCAGTCTCTCATGGACAGCCCGGTAAACATTGCTCATGCCTCCTTTGCCGGCAAGGGCAACAATCCGGTATTTTCCATCCAGTACATACCCTGCCTTCAGCAATGCCGCACCCTCTCTCTATTAAATAAGCATCAATCTGTGCCCGGAACACACCCCGTTCTGTCTTAGGGTAAGCTGGTTATTTAACTGCATTCCCCGGCTCAGATCACATAGCCAGAAAGACTCTTTTTCCTGTCTCTGATCTTCGGAGCTCCTGTCTTCGCCAGGGCTCTTTTCATCCATTAAATCAAGAATCTCTCCTATGAATCTGTCCACAATAAGCTTTTCATCACAAAGGCACTCAATCTCTTTGTGGATCAATGGCAGACTGATATCAATATGAATCATGTTTCAGGCACCTCCGGAACAATAATTTTTGTCACTTCCTCTTCCCCGGAAAAAACGTAGCATTCCCTCTTATCCATTACCCGCAGCTGTTCTTCGTAGGGCAAAGTGCCGCAGGAAAACAATCGCAGATCCATCAGCGCGCCCCCGGCGGCAAGACCTCTGCCCCCGCTGCAAAAGAGCCTGAAGGCACGATACATCTGCAAAGCATCAATCTGTGAATTGTCCATCTGTGCCAGAAAGATAATCTGTTTCCCTTTACCTTTCTCCCAGATATTCTCCAGAAATCCATCCAATCCCGTCTCCCCCTGATATGCCATTTCCATCAAGCCGGGAAATCCGGTGATAAAAACAATCACGTATTCCCACTCCCTGCTCTTGTCTCCATCAAATTTCCTCTCTGTAAATAAGTCTGTAAGTGTCCTGCATATTTCCAGCACTTCTTCCTCAGTTTGTCCGTAGGCCATGACATGATCTGCCTCTTTGCAAGCCGGAAAACAGTTGCCCAGGTCCAGGAGAATAAGCTGTCTTATTTCTCCGGCTCTGCAGCTTTCCAAAAAGATTCTCATGATTTGAAGGCTGCCGCTGTCACTGCCAGTCAGGCAAAGACAGTAGGCTGACTGCAGATCAAGGGCATAGGGACGGGCTGTCCGGTCATCATATCCAAGAAAAATTCTTGCTTCAACATCTTTTCCATTTTCAGCCAGCCCTGTTTCGCGGATAAAAAACTGCACTTCACTCCAATAGCGGCCCCAGGACAGGTCATCGGGAATATAGCGGACCTTGTCCGGCAGCGGCCCTGTGCAGGCCTCCGCCACCTTCCTCACTTCCTCAGCAATTTTTTCTTTTCTTTGAAAATCATTGCACTCCCTCAGGCAAAGGGCTGTCTGAAATTCGAGGATCCTATTGCCACAATAGGTAATTCCCCGGCCTGCAACTCCGGGCTCGGGCTTCACCGGCAGACTGAGACAGCCAAGTACTTCCATATAGTTGAAGACTTCTTTCATGGACAGACAGATCTTAGTGCGAAAATAGTTTGCCATGGCCGAAGGGATCTCTGCGGAGGTAAGCCCTCTTCCCGAAAGGAAAAGAATCAGTCCGCAGTTCTCTCCCTCCTTCAGAATTCTCCAGATTGTCTTTTCAAATACCTGTCCTGTCTTTTCCTGAAAATCTCCATAGCTGTCAATGAGAATGAGGATGATCGGCAGCATCTTCCCGCGGCTGTCTCTATACTGATGGACGTTGCCCCCCTGAAGCAATTCCTGTCTTCGATCCAATTCTCCCGACAGCCTGATCATGATTCTTCTCAGCTTTTCGTCCTGGCCGGATTTTGCGAAACCCCCCAAATGAGGAAGTCTCTGAAAGCATTGAAGAGAACCTCCTCCAAAATCAAATATATAAAGATGCATCTGTTCCGGTATGTATTTGCTCATCAGGGAAAAGACAAAGGTCTGCAAAAAAGTACTCTTCCCGGAAAGCGTCGACCCGCACACCAGGCTGTGTCCGCATTCCGCCGGATTGAACCGCAGCAAATCCCTCCGTTGTTCTTCCGGATCGTCCAGCATGCCAACCACAATGGCCGGCATCCCGGAACAATCTGCCGGCTTCTCTTTTATCTCACCCGTTTCCAGGACAGAGGGACAGAGATCCTCCAGAAATAATGCTGCCGGCAGCGGGTCCATCCAGAGAGATCTGACCGGATAGGTCTGCCCTATTTCAGAAATATCGCAGATATGCTCCACAACAGCTTCCAGCTGGCTTCTTTGACTCCTGGCAGGAAGGGCATTTGGGCCCTCCCCTCCTGACTTTTGCCGGCTCCTGTTCCCGACAGCGGACCTTTTCACGGACGGTTTGCTAACAGGCAGCCCATTATTTCCGATGATTCTGACAGGATCTGCCTGATTATCCTCCTCCGGAGCACCACTCCAGCCGGATTGAAACAGTTCAAAAAGCTCGTCATTTCCCACCTGCAGATATCCCCTTCCGGTCTGAGTAATCCTGGCCGCATCATCCCTGTGGATCATCTCCATACTGTCCTGCCGGTCCTGAACCTTCAGGCAGATACGAAATCTTGAATTGCTCCATATATTATCACTGACAGTCCCTGCTGGTTTCTGGGTGGCCAGGATCAGGTGCACCCCCAGGCTTCTTCCTACCTGGGCAACACTGATCAGCTCTTTCATAAAATCCGGCTGCTCCTTTTTCAGCTCAGCAAACTCGTCAATAATAATGATCAAATGGGGCAGCGGGCTGTCTACCCTGCCCTCATAGAACAATTTTGAATAGCTCTCAATATGGTTTACTCCATGGGCAGAGAACAGCTTCTGCCGCCTTAAATTCTCGCTTTTTATGGATGTCAATGCCCGGCTGATCAATCCTCCGGACAGGTTTGAAATGGAACCGCACAAGTGGGGAAGCCTTCCGAAAAGGCCTGCCATCCCGCCCCCCTTATAGTCAATCAGAAAAAAATTGACTTCAACAGGACTGTAATTCATTGCCATGGAAAGGATATAACTCTGAAGCATCTCACTCTTGCCGGAGCCGGTGGTCCCGGCAATCAGGCCATGAGGTCCATGATATTTCTCATGGAGATCCAGATAGATCAGCCGGCCTCCCGTCTTAAGGCCGATGGCAGCCCTCATGCTTTCCGATGACCGGTTCTTAGCCCACCGTTCCTCAATCCTCAGTTCTTCGACTTTGGATACGCCAAAAAGAGAAAAGAAAGATACTTTGGAAGGGATATCACCGCCCGTGAGGTTTTCTGTCACATACATCTTTGCCAGCCTTCTTGCGAATTTGCAGCAGCTGCTCTGGTCCACCTGGTCAAATTCTATTTTCACCTTCTCCTGATAACTGCCCGTCACATCATACATGCCATGAAAATTCTCTGTCTTCTCCACGATCAATCTGCATGAGTTCGGGAGTTTTTCCCTCTCATCCACACACCAGAGAACGGTGAGTCCCAGCGGGACTGTCTCCTCAAAAAGATATCTTCCTAACATCTCGCCTTCCAGATATTCTGGTTCAAAAATAAAAAGAATGTAATGGGGAATCAGGTTCCTGCCTTTTCCAGTCCCGGCCTGTGCCTCGACCGCCCCATAGTCCGCCCTGTTCTTAAAAATCTGACTGAGTTCATAGGCCAGCTCTCTGGCTTCCTCACTGTTCCCTGCCAGAAACCTTCTCTTAAACCCCTGGTCCCACAGATGAGGCATCCATCTGAAATAATCCAGCTGTTCCCGTTCCTCTTCCCTTTCCATATTGCAGAAAACTGCTGTTTTTACTTCTGAATAACAATTTCCGGCCGAGATTTGCATAGCCAGAATCCTGGCCAGCTCCCATACTTCTTTTCGGCTCTCCCCAATCAGACCTATCTGCCTGTACGCACTCAGATGGACCAGAATCGGCAGATCGGACATCATACGGTAATGCTCACATATGGCTGTCATATACTGCCAAAGCTCTGTGTCTGAATCACGATATTCCTCTTTGGGGACAGAGATTCTGGCAGGGAAGGCAATCTCTCCAAGCCCCAGCCTGTGCCAGAGGAAATCTTCATGATAAGGATTTCTAGCCCAGAGCAGAGAAGAGCTCTCTGTGTACTCTACACAGTCTTCGGCAGAAGGATATCTGCAGAGCAGAATATGCCTGGTCATATCATACCGACTTTTGATATACTCATTTTTAGCCGAAAGATACTTCCTGTAGGCCATCTCGACTGCAGCCTCTCTTTTTCTGTCCTGCCGCTCTCCAAGTCTAGTGCCAATCACCGACCAGGCCAGAGTAAACAAGACCGTAAGCCCCGTCATCACCAAACCGGTATAGGCACTGAGTCCCAGCGTCTTCTGCTCCCTCTGCATAGCGTAAAGCATGAAAAGACTTCCTGCCAGCATGGGAATGGCCATAGACAACATGGGGCCGGCAGCCATAAGCAGAGTGTCTCTCCTGACCGGCTCCGGATTCGGAGGTCGGTCAATGCTGATGGACTCCGTATCAATTCTCTCAACACTTCTTGGCGCCCGGCGAATCTTTATTCTGCCATCCTCATTCCCTGGCAAAAGAACTCTTCTTTCTGCTTCATCCGCCTTTTTGTCTTTCACATCGTGCCCCACAGGGACAAAAGACATGGCAGGGCTGTCAACAGCCAGCCAGTCCCCTAAAAAATAAAGTTTATGTTCCATCAGGTTAATACAGTCTCCAAAGGCCAGTACCTGCTCCCGGTCTGTATATCTGCCATTCAAATAATATCCGTTTTGTCCGAGATTTTGGACCTGCCATCCTCCTTCCCCCACTGTAAAGAGTAAATGTTTTCTGGATATCCTTTTATTCCCCTGCAGAATCAACTGGCAGCCTCCGTCCCTTCCGACAATCAGGCCATCCCGCAGTCTGCCCTTTGGCATGACTTCTAATCGATCCCCCATCACCTTGAGCATTAATTCCAGCTTTTCTCCAAAAGCAGTCATAATCATACAGCAGGCCGAATCACAGCTTTCCATCATCTGACAGTCCCGCTGAACAAAACAGGGACCAGCGGCATTTTCTTCTATGATGCCTATATTGATTTCATCCTTTTCACTTTCCACCCTCCATCGGCCATCCTGCCTGATCAGGCTTAAGGGAAGGTCCTCTGCGAGACCAAAAAAGCCGGCATCAAGGACGATTCTATGATGACACTGCCTTCTGTCGTCCAGCACATATTCCCTGCAGGCTTTCTGCCCAAACACTGTCATTAAAACACTCATAACCCCTCTGCCTTTTTTAGAGAACAATTTTTTAAAGATTTTTTTCACTTATCCTGATAAAAATGATATACTTGATTCTGCCGACAGTGCCGTCGAAACAGTGAAACCTGCGTCAGAGATTGAAAGGAACATACCTATGCCATCTAAAGATGATATTATTATAAGAAAATCCATTCTCCATGTTTTAGATACGGACAGAGGAGACTGCATTCTCTCCAATGCGCTCCTTGATCCTGGTCCGGATCTCTATGAATTTATCCGTAATCACATCTTTCGGATTTTCTCCAGTGATGATACCAAGGACTGTGAATTCAACAGGGACGCTTCTCCTGTCTACTCAATCCTTGAGGATTGGGACGAGGAGGACAGCGCCTCCTTCATTGAAGCCAGCCAGGCCATAGCCAATAAGCTTTATGTCTCTATGGGCGAGTGTCTCGACGTCCCTCCTGCAGACCTTCTCTTTGTCTCATTTCAAGCCGAAGGGAAAAAATATCTCGCCCTCCTGAAAATGAACTACCGTGAAAGTTATACTCATGAAGTTTCTGTAAGTGAAAGTGCTTCCTATGAGGAGTCCGGCTTTTCCAAAGAAGCAGATGGGGAAGACCTGTCAGGCCAGGACCAGGCGCTGTCAGAACTTCCTTTGGTCCACGCAGGTATAGTC
>JBGUIF010000105.1:0-6122 GCA_045112755.1 Anaerobutyricum sp. | reverse complement strand
CAAGGTTATTATAGGTGATGATTGAAAAGATACTATTATATAATCTTTAAAAAAGTATTAATTCTGTCTGTTTGTGAGAAACCTATGGAGTTTCAGATTAGCAGTGCCGGGCTGCCTGTTTCATCTTACCGGGGACCGGACAGCATGGACCTGAGCTGTTCCATAAAGAAGCCGGCTTCCTTCTGGGTATTCATACACAGAGAAGCATTTTGAAAACGGGAATCTTCAGTTACCTCCCGGCCAAACCAGGCAGGCGGCACAAAGGAGCGGGCGGTCCTGAGATCGGGAAATTCCACCTCGGCCATCATAAAGCCTTCGTAAGGACCGGAAAAGATATCAAGCTCGCAGGTGAGCCCGCCCCGGAGGGGAATATAGAGCCGGTCTTTTACAATAACCATGCGGTCTTTCTTTTTTAACAGATGTTCATAGGACTCCCGACTGACGGCCAGCTCAAATTCTTCTCTGGCCAGAAGACCCCGGGATTTGACGGTAAGTATATAAGAATCATTTTTTCTGCGGATTCGGATCACAGGGGAGGTGGAGATATAAGCCTGCTCTAAGTGGTCTGTGGCTGCCCCGTCTGCCTGCTCCGGCAATGTATCGATCAGAAACTTGCGTTCGATTTCCATGATGTAATTCACTCCAATCCGGCACATGGGTTGTGCCTTTTGAACAGGCCTGAAAAAGGAACTGGCTTCTGAAAACCGCTCTTTTCTTTGATTCAGTTGACACACTGAATAGATACACTGGCCTTATATCATATTGAATCAGTATATCATAAAAACTACACTTAAGTCATGAAAAAATTGTGTCCGTGCTTGATAATCAATATTTTTTAAGCTACAATACAGATATCTTTCCGGGAGGCGGGAAGATATCTGTAAAACAAGGAAAACAGTGGTAAAACCGCGGATTTTTTCGGATTTTTGGAGGATGATATGAGTTTAGTATATATGTTCATTGCGGATGGATTTGAGGAAGTGGAAGGTCTGACCAGTGTGGATCTTCTGCGCAGAGCGGGCATCGAAGTGAAAATGATCTCTGTCATGGGCAGGAAAAATATTGAAGGAGCCCATGGTATCAAACTGGAGACAGATCTTCTTATTGAAGAACTTGAGGACAATGGGTCTCCGGCAGACATGATGGTCCTCCCCGGCGGCATGCCTGGGACAAACTTTCTCAGAGAGTCTGCTCCCCTGGCTGACTTGCTGAAGGCTCAGTATGAGGCCGGGCGTTATGTGGCAGCCATCTGTGCAGCGCCCTCTGTTCTGGCCGGACTCTCTTTTTTGAAGGGGCGCAGGGCCACCTCTTATCCTGGATGTCTGGATGGTTATGAAGTGGGCGAGTACTGCCAGGAGCCGGTGGTGACGGACGGCCATGTGATTACCAGTCGGGGTGTGGGAACTGCGATACCCTTTGCTCTGACCCTGATCGAAAAGCTGGAAGGGGCCGGGAAGGCAGAACAGATCGCCTCTTCGATCCTTTACAGTACAGAGTATCTGCAAGGGGTGGACTATGTATCAGGAAGATAGAGAAAGTTTTTTCTCTCAGTTTTTTATAGCCTGCTTCAGGCCTTCTTCCTACGATAAGCTTCTGGAGAGAAAGAAAAATCTGGTGCCCTACCTTCTTTTTCTGACCATGGTGCTGGTCCTGATTGAGCATGCCATTCCTCTGCTGGCCTGGGATGTCAGTGTGGGCGGCCTCAACAATTTTTTTACAGAGCGGGTTCCGGCATTTCGTGTGGAGGAGGGCGTTCTGCACTGTGAGAAACCTATGGAGTTTCAGATTGGCAGTGCCATTCATTTTAAGCTGGACGCAGACCGGAAAGAGTTTGCGTCCCAGGACCTGTCCAATGACTATGTGCAGGAGGTTCTGGTCAGTCAGACAGCGATTCTTGTGAAGAACGGGATGACAATCCGAACTATTCATCTCTCAGAACTTGGCAGCGTCGTGATAGATAACCAGACCCTGGTCCAGGCCATTCCTCTGGTTCGGGTTTTTATGGGGCTTTATCTTATTGCAGCTTTTCTGGAGACGCTGGTGGAGTATCTGATTGTTTCTCTTTTGTATCTGTTGATTGGAAAGACCATCGTCCGGGATTCCGACGGGAAGAGTGTGACCTGGAAGCAGGGATTTCAGATTGCCGTGTATGCCAGAACGCTTATGACTCTGCTCTCAGCCATCAATATGGTCATGGGAGGGCTGATCGGGGAGACTGTCATGTACATGGTTTCAGCGGGGATCAGTCTCTATTATATGATGAAGGCAGAGAGAACTTTGCTTGGCGGGAATACCGGAATTTAACAGGGGAGTTGATGTCCGCCTGCGAGACACTTTATTATATGGAATGACAGCAAAGGATGACGGACGGTTTGTTCAAGTTTGTTAGGAGGCGGTAATAATGTCTAGAGTTATCATGATTACAGGAGGAAGCCGCAGCGGGAAAAGTGTGATTGCCGAGGAAAAGGCAAGGCAGTGCGGAGGAAGAAGTGTTCTGTATCTTGCCACGGCCATTCCGGTGGATGAAGATATGAAAGAGCGCATACGCAGACATCAGGAGAGACGGGATGCGGAGTGGGGAACCTATGAAGGCTATCGGGATCTTGGAGAAGTTGTCAGACACACCGAAAAGTCGACAGTACTTCTTGACTGTGTGACAGTGATGATCACCAATATTCTTTTTGAGGATGAAGAAAGGAATTTTGATGAGATCAGCAGCCGGGAGATCGAAGACCTTGAGAGTGAAGTGATTATGGAGCTCTCTGATCTGATTAAGGGAATCCGGGACGAGAATAAGAATCTGATTATCGTCACCAATGAGGTGGGGATGAGTCTTGTGCCCTCCTACCGGCTGGGACGTATTTTCAGTGATATCGCCGGGAAGGCCAATCAGGTACTGGCTTCTCTGAGTGACGAGGTCTACCTGTCGGTGAGCGGTCTTGCCCTCCGGCTTAAATAGGATGCGGAAATATCAGTAAGGAGCAGATATCATGGAAAAGAAAGAACATCAGCCGGGGAAAAAGAAAAAAAGCAGCCTCCTGTCAAATCTCATGCTGCTGGTCTGTGTTCTCGTCTTTGCATTTGCTGCCTGGAAGCTCTGGGGGATGTATCAGGGTTATCACGGCGGGGAGCGGGAGTATGAGGAACTCAGACAATATGTCACAAAAAAAAGTCCGGAAGATCAGGAAGAGGACAAACCTGCCGCAAAGGGAAAAAAACATAAGGACAGATGTCCGGTTAAGGTGGATTTCCTGGCTTTAAAAAAGATAAATCCTCAGGTCGTCGGCTGGCTGTATATCCCCCATTCTGAGATTAGTTACCCCATTGTACAGGGAGAAGATAATATCTATTATCTGAATCATACATTTGAGAGAAAAGAGAACTTTACAGGTGCTGTATTTCTGGATTCCATGTGTATGCCGGATTTCGGTTCTGACAACAGTATCGTCTATGGACATAACCTGAAATCCGGTGAAATGTTTGGCTTTCTGAAACAATATTACGATACAAACTACAATGAGAACGCAGATTATAAACAAAGACAGCTGGTCTGGGTGATCACGCCTGATCAGGAATTGGAGTACAGGATTTTTTCCGCCAGGGAGATCAGTGTTCTCCAGGATATGGATGTCTATACTGTGGAATTTGGGTCGGAGGAGGGCTTTGCACTGTATCTGGCTGACACCATGAAAAAGTCACTCTATGACACAGGGGTAAAGCCGAAGCCGGACCGGATCCTCACCCTCTCCACCTGTACATCCTCCTCGGAGGACGGGAGATTTATTGTCCAGGCGACATTGATACAGGATTAAAAATATGACTGAAAAAAAAGATATTCAGCAGGGAATCTTCTGTCGGGCTCATGTCCGGCTGCTGATCATGAACCTCCTGCTGACCCTAGGGATAAACTTATTTCTGGAATACACAGAAAGACACTCCTTCGAAGAGGTGTTCCGCTTTATTAATGACCGGACCTTTGTTTTTCTTTTTAATGGTCTGATTATTTTTGCAAGTCTGTCCATCGTATTCCTGGTGAGGCACCGCATTTTCACTTATGTGATGATTATTACAGGCTGGCTGCTGATCGGCGCTGCCAACGCTGCAGTACTGGCCCACAGAAGGACTCCGTTCACGGCGGTGGACCTGACAATTGTGAAGTCCATTCTTCCGATTCTTAGAAGTTACCTGGCTGCCTGGCAGGTCCTGGGAGTGATTTTGCTGCTTTCCATGCTGGTGGCGGGGGCTGTAGCCCTGTTTCTCTATGCACCTGTCAGCTCTTACTGTGACAGAAAGAGCGGCTTTGTGCTGACCGCGGTAATTTGCACCTGTCTGGGTGCTGCCACCTATATTGGCGTGGGAAAGGGTCAGCTGATCAACCGTTTCGATAATCTTATTGCCGGATACAGAGATTACGGCGTGGCTTACGGCTTTGCTGTCACTGCCATTGACACGGGAATCGACCGCCCTATCGATTATTCCAGGGAAAAGGTGGAACGGCTTCTGAAGAAAGTGAAGAAAAAAGAGAAAAAATTAATTGCCTCAGACAAGAAAAAGTATTCCAGAAAGCCTAACATTATTTTTCTGCAGCTGGAGTCCTTTTTTGATCCGACCATTGTGGAAGGACTTACGATCTCTGAGGATCCCATTCCGAATTTCCGCAGGATGGCGCATGAATATACTGCAGGTTATCTGAGGGTTCCGGTCTATGGGGCTGGAACCATTAACACGGAGTTTGAAGTGATCACCGGGATGTCTCTTGATCATTTTGGCACAGGAGAGTATCCCTACAGGAGCATTCTTCATAAGAAGACCTGTGACAGTGTGGCATACTGGCTGAAAAATGAGGGGTATGAGGCTTCAGTTATTCACAATAATAATGCCTCTTTCTATGACAGGGACACGGTATTTTCCAATCTGGGCTTTGATAATTTCATCACCATTGAAAATATGGACGCCAAGGAGTTCAACGAAGTCGGATGGGCCAAGGACAAGGTTCTGACGAAATATATCCTGGACACCATGGAGAGGACAGAAAAAAAGGATTTGATTTACAGTATTTCCGTGCAGGGCCACGGGGACTATCCCAGTGTGGATAATCCGGCGTATCCCATCAAGGTTTCCTCCGACCGGATAGAGGAGACTTACGTGAATCAGTTTGCCTACTATGTCAATCAGATCAGGGAAATGGATGATTTTCTTGGGGAATTGACAGATAGTCTTGAGACTTATCCTGAAGAGGTTATCCTGGTGATCTACGGTGACCACCTGCCCGGCATTAACCTTGAGACCAAGGACCTGGAGACCGGATCCAAATACGATACTCCCTATATTATCTGGGATAATTACGGAGATAACAAGGCCAGGCGAAAGAAGGAATCAGAGCCGGTCAAGGCATGGCAGCTGGCAGCCAAAGTACTGAAACAGGTGAATATCCATGATGGTATTCTCAATATCTTTCATCAGACCATGAGGGGATCCAAAAAATACAAGAAAAGGCTCAAGTTACTTTCCTATGATATGCTTTACGGCAGCGGTTATTGCTTTGAAGACGGGGAGAGACCTCAGCCCACTACGCTTTGTTTCAGCTTGAATCCGCCTTCGATCCGGGGAGTGATCTACAACGGAGATCATTATTATCTTATTGGGGAGAGATTCAATGAATACAGCAGGGTTTTTGTAAACGGTCTGGAAGTCCATGCCAAACTGACAGGCCAGAGGAGCCTGGAACTGACTTCTGCAAAACTCAAAGATGAAGATGTTTTAGTGATTCATCAAGTCAGCAAGACCAACCATAAGATTACGCTGAATGAAGCAGAACCCTATATTTATTATAAGGAGAATCTGAAGATTCTTGAGCCGCTCTATGAAGAAGAGGAGAGCATGCCGGAGCCGGATGAGCCGGGATCTACAGTGGAAGAATCATCGACCGCGCCGACGGGTCAGTGACCGGATGTCAGGAATTAAACAGAATCTATCCGGAAATTGTCCCGCACTAACCCCTCTTTGTTCGCTAAAAAAGTGCTGCCGCATTAAAGCGGATCAGAAACTTGAGGATAAGGCAAGGATCCCCAATGTCCTAGGTGTTTGTCGTTTGGTGGTGTCTGTGCGTTCTGGGACGGACT
>JBGUIF010000104.1:0-4442 GCA_045112755.1 Anaerobutyricum sp. | reverse complement strand
AGTTCTATCTCTGCACTCTCTCCTTCCTCTTCCAATTTCCTGACAAGGCGGGAGACCTGGTCAGCCAGGCGGACTGAACCAAAGGTGGGCTTGTCGATAATTTTCCCCTGATATTTGACAATCAACTCCTGAATCTCCGGCTGAATCTGCCATCCCCCAGTCCCTTTAATGCAATGTTTGACAGGAAGGTTCTTTCCTTCCTGGGTCTCCAGATAGTTTTCGGGGTGGGTGTCTCTGGTAGCAAAAATATAGTCATCCTTGTATCCCTTTATCTTTCTGATCACATTTTCTACGATGGCTTCCGCCTCTTTTGTTCCCAGGGCGCCATCGATAAAATCATTCTGCATATCTACGACAACCAGTATCTTTTTCATCTTATCTGCCTCCTGTAGTATCTGTGGACTTTTTAAACATTTTCCTATAAAATGTTTACTGACCCGGCATATTCAGCCAAAGAAAGTGAGAATTCCACATGTCGTTTAATAACAATATAATCGCTGATAAAAAGACAGCCAGTCTTCCCGGACTTCTTTTTGCCATAGTCGGGTGCAGCTGCTGGGGCTTTTCCGGACTGTTTGCGAAACTTCTCTTTGAGGATAAGGGCATTCCGGCCATGTGGCTGGTGACAGTCCGACTGATCACAGCAGGTCTCCTGCTGCTGGTCATGACATTCATAAAAAATCGGGACAGTTTTTACGGACCATGGTCCGGCCGGAAAGAAATCCGGGATCTCCTGATTTTTGCCCTTTTTGGCATGATGCCAAGTCAGGCCTGCTATTTTCTGGCCATCCAGTATTCTAATCCTGCGGCGGCAACCGTTCTTCAGTATGTCTCACCGGTTCTGATCATGGTCTTCTTTTTTGCAAGACAGCATCGCTTTCCCCAGGTTCATGAAATCTTAATTCTGATCACTGTGATGGCTGGTGTTTTTCTGATGTCGACCCATGGCAGACTTTCCAGTCTGGCCATCAGTCCAGCGGCTCTTTTTTGGGGTCTGGCTGCGGCCTTTGCTGTGGCAGTCTACACCCTGCAGCCTGCCAAACTGATCGGAAAATATGGTACCATGTCGGTGGTGGGATGGGGAATGCTGCTGGGAGGAATCTTCCTGCTTCCCTTCACCAGAATATGGATTGTTCCAGGTATATGGGATCGGCATACCGTCCTGCTCACAGGCTTGGTGGTGATCATAGGCACAGTTCTCGCCTTTGCCTGTTATCTGCAGGGGGTAAAATTGCTTGGGCCCGTGGAAGGTTCTATGATCGCCGGCCTGGAACCTGTAGTCTCTATGCTGGTCACAGTCCTCTTCCTCCATGTCTCCCTCACAGGAATGGATCTTATTGGTATGCTGCTGGTTATAGGCGGCGTCACAGCTGTTGCCATCTGCCGAAGCAGACAATTCTAAAAAAAGAATTCTAAAATTGAAATACAAAATCTTTCAGATAAATAGGGCTGTCGCATTAAAGCGAATTAACAATTTGACATAACACAGGACATAAGCTTCCATGCTGTTTATATCAACGAGGTTTCTGCTTTAATGCGGCAGCCCCAACTGCTCAACAGGTTGTCTGGTCTTCCTCGGCCGGTTTGAATCCGGGCATCAGCTGCAGCTTATGCAGATTGAGCCGGTGCATCCGGTCTATTTTTTTGCGGATCTCTTCATCCTTACATTCACCGGTCAGGATATAATGATCAAGACAGGCGTAGGTGAATCCGATCTTGTCCTCATCGGACATACCGGAAAGTCCGTCGGAGGGCGTCTTTCTTGTCAGCCTCTCCGGCACGCCGAGAACCTCTCCGATTTGGATTACTTCATGAACCAGCAGGTTGCAAAGCGGGGAGAAATCTCCGGCTGCATCCCCATACTTGGTGGAATAGCCGATATAATCCTCAGACCGATTGCAGGTGTTTACCACCCGGCCTCCTTTAGGAAGAGCCTGGGCAATGGCATAGAGAGTGCTCATGCGAAGTCGTGGCGGCATATTGATCATGGAATCTCTGGAAAGAGAGGAAACTCCAGGAATCTTTGCCTCAGCAAGGCTTTTGTTAATGGCACCTGACAGGCCGTCTACACCATCCTTAATGTTGACAGTCACCGATCTGATCCCCAGAAGCGATACGATCTCTTCAGAATCACTGATGTCACTCTGGACACCATTTGGCATGAGAACACCGATTACCCGGTCTTTACCCAAGGCTTCAGCAAGCAGGGCAGCTGTCACACTGGAATCCTTGCCTCCTGACACACCGACCACCGCGTCACATTGCGGCCCGTTTTCTTCGAAATAAGTCCGTATCCAATCAACGATATCATTTTTTGTTTTTACAGGGTCTCTCAACATAGAAAAAGCACTCCTTTATTTCCTGTGCAGAATCTGCCGCCGCATATCTGGCAGCAGACCGCTGAGTCTATTACTTCTCAATCTGATATAAAATATTATATATAGCAGTCTCAGCTGACGTCAATCCCAAATCTTCTATGGAGCCCTGCTGTATGAGACAGGAAATCATCAATACCTGCAGCTTATTCCGTCATAGTATTCAGTATGGTCACAACACCCATATGATCATTGCTGGTGGTCTGGAAATTAGCCACCTTTTTAAGATCCGGATGGGCATTATCCATAGCAAAGCTGAAATGGCAGTTCTCCATCATGGTATAATCATTGAGATAGTCTCCGAAAGCCATGCATTCCTCCGGAGATATATCAAATCGGTCCTGGAGAAAGCGGATGGCCCGGCCTTTGTTTGTGGATTTCAGCTGAATATCGATCCATCTTTTTTCTGAAAGTACCTTCTGAATGTGGTCTCCCAGATCCGGCAGGAGGGGATAAATCTCTTCTGCCTGCCCATTCTCTTCATAGATTGACATCTTGACAATCTCATCATGACCGATAATATCATTCAGATCATCAACGATTGTGAGGGAGGCAAAAAACATACGGATCACTTTCTCTGCCTCTTCGGACATGGGCTCTACATAGGCGCTTTTGGCACCGCAAAGCACCAGGCATGTTCCGGGTATATGGCCCATAAAACGGACGGCCTTTCTCAGGTCTTCCTCTTCGATGGGATTGCTGTAAAGCTTCTGGTCTTTATGAAAAATAAATCCTCCATTGTCACCGCAGTAAAGGACATGACTGCCCAGACTGGAAAACATCTCTTTCAGGGTCTGGTACTGTCTGCCACTGGCAATAACTGTATGGATCTCCGGGTGTCTCTCCACCCATGAAAAGAACTCGCGAGGAGCCTTATGATCACTGTTTAATAATGTTCCATCTAAATCTGTAGCAATTAATTTGATTGCCATAGTCACATCTCCTTCTGGCAGGACGCATCCTGCAAATTAAATCTTATCTTTTTTATCTCTCAAGATGGACCATAGCACTTTCGATTAAAAATGTCAAACCCAAATTTGTAAAATATGCATGAATTGCAATAGTATTTTTATGCATTATCACCAACCTCATAAACAGGGGGCAGCATTTACCATCCGTCGATGGGGTTCAATCACATTGTACAGACAGGATCAGCCTTATGATTCTGGCCAGACACATATCAACCTGATCCATGGTCAGACGTCCCTCCTCCAGAGCTTTTCGGATATCCGCCATGTCCTCGTCATTACCGGGCATAATCAGATCATTACCTGCTTCAATGCATTTCCAGGGAAGAGAGCCTCCCGTGGGTGAAGTGGTGGTCCAGTCCGTCATGACCATCCCCTGAAATCCCCATTCTTTCCTGAGAACCTGCTCCAGAAGATCCCTGTTGTTGGCGGCGTGAATGCCATTAATCAAATTGTATGAAGTCATAAGAGCCATGGGGGCTGCCTCACGGACGGCTATCTCAAAATTACGAAGGTAGATCTCTCTCAAAGCTCTTTCTGAGATCAGAGCATCGACGCCCATCCGATTATCTTCATTATTATTACAGCAGAAGTGTTTTACTGTCGTCCCGGTTCCGGGCCGGCTCTGAACACCTTTGGTTATCGCTGCGGCAAGCTTTCCGGAGAGCAGAGGATCCTCGGAATAATACTCAAAGTTTCGTCCACATAGTGGATTCCTCTGAATGTTCATACCTGGAGCCAGCCAGAGACTGACACCAAACTCTGCCATCTCTGCAGCCACAGCCCTTCCGATCTCCTCCAACAGTGGAAGATTCCAGGTCTGGGCAAGCAAGGTTCCCGCAGGAAAGGCAGTGCAGTACTGATAGTAAGTTGTCCCTTCTGCCTCCAGATCTTCTTTATTCATAAAGAAGCCGTTTTCCATGCTGGCTTTGAAGCCAATCTGGTTTGGTTTACCATCTTCTCCCACAGTATACATGGGTGCCAGACGCAGGCCGGCAGGCCCGTCAGCCAGGGAAATTGCCGGGATAGAGATCCCTTCCCTCACGATGGGACAGGTCTCACCGGCAGCACCGGGGACACTGACTCCGGCGGCACCCAG
>JBGUIF010000103.1:0-14422 GCA_045112755.1 Anaerobutyricum sp. | reverse complement strand
CGTCTGATGACGGACTTAAGATCAGTCCGTCCCAGAACGAACAGACACCACCAAACGACAAACACGTAGGACATGGGAATCCTTGTCTTATCCTCAAGTTCTTGATCCGCTTTAATGCGGCAGCCATGTTTTAGCGAACAAAAGGGGGCGTTGCTGCGACGCCCCCTTTATCTTAAATTCACTTTTAATTCGACAGCCCTGTCTTCCCAGGCCGGCCAAATCCATGTCAGACAGTAATCTCCGTCACATCCGGATGCTGATTCATAAATTCCAGAACGTGTTCATATTCTATGGGATTTTCCGTCCGGATTGACAGGCAGATCCTGATCCATTCTCCATCTCTGATCACACTGCTGTCGTCAATAATGCATTTGTCCGCATCGATAAATTGATGAAACTCTTCCAGCATGTCCGGATTATCCTTCATATGAACGATAATGGTCTGCTCCGTCAAAGTCTTGGGGCCGATCACTCCATGGTGGAGGATGGTCTGGAGCACCAGGATCATAAGTGTCTGGAAAAACCCCAGCCAGTACATTCCTGCTCCGATGGCAAGACCGATGGCGGCTGTTGCCCACATGCCGGCGGCTGTGGTTAGACCTTTGACGCTGGCCTTGCCCTGCTTGAAGATAATACCGGCACCCAGGAAGGATATACCGCTGACAACCTGAGCGGCAATTCGGGCTGAATCCGCTCCCCTTGTTCCGATCACATTGCCGAGGTCCACAAAAGCATATTTGGACAAAATCATAAATACAGCCGATGTGACCGCGACGATGCAATGGGTTCTTACTCCGACACCCTTCTGTTTTTTTGATCGTTCCAGGCCGATGCTTCCGCCCAGAACGGCCGCACAGAAGATGCGGATCACAAACTCCAGATTATCATAGATTGTCAGTATATCTTCCGGCAATAACGTTGTCAGTCCGTGTAACATGTCTTCCCCCTAAAAGCAGATACCATCTTTTTTCCGGTCCCCCAGGCCGTTGCAGCAGGCCATGGACGAGACTTCTCAGGTAATCAGCCGGCTGTGCCGGCAGCCTGACTTTTAAGCGCTGGTCTTACAGTCTGTCTCTGTACTTGATATAGCCCGGTGTAGTCTCCGGAGCCACAACCTTTGTGCCATCCTGAATTGTCGCATATTTGTCGACAACCTGATTCTCAAGAACTGCTCCCTTGCCGATCTTATCATAGGCAGAGATGACACAGTTCTTAACAACAGCGCCCTCTTCGATCACAGCACCACGGCCGATCACGGAATTCTCCACAGTACCCTTGATGATACATCCATTGGAAATCAGAGAATTCTTTACGTTGACAGTAGGATAGTACTGGGTCGGGCAGGCATCTGTGGTCCTGGTGTAAATCGGCCAGTCCTTCTTGAAAAGGTCATCGGAATTCTCAGGATTGATCAGGTCCAGATTGGCCTTAAGGTAAGTCCTCAGGCTGGTGATCGGTGCGAAGAAGCCCTTATGCTCAACGGCACGAACATCCAGACTCTTAAGCTCTGCATTGACGATGTCAGACAGAGAGTAAATGGAAGAAATCGCTGCAGCTCTGTCCATCAGATCATAGAGCAGCTCTGTCTTCATCACATAGGACTCCATGAAGATATTTTCCTCGTCCTTGTCGCTTAAGCAGGCGGAGATTCCCTTAACCCTGTTTCCGTCAAGATCAAGAACGTTACAGGTAGAATAGCCCTTCTTGGCATCTGTTACCTTATGATAGAGCATGGTGATGTCAGAGCCGGACTCAGCATGATCCTGAAGAAGCGCATCGAAGTCCTGAGCAAAGATCATGCAGCTGGGAGCAATGACGACATACTCTTTTTCCATCTTCTTGATCTGCTCAATATTGCGTCTGAAGGACTTGATATTTGTATTGTAAACTTCATTGGCCATGGTCTGATCCGGGAAAAGGATCTGAATCTTTCCACGCTTGGAGTTAATGTTGTAATGGCGGCCTGTCCCGATGTGCTCTACCATGGAACGGGGCATGGAAGCGATATAAACCTGGATGTTATTGATATTGCTGTTGCTGAAATTGGAAATCGGGAAATCGATCACGCGGTATCTTCCAAGGAAGGAAAATGCGCCGATGGAACGATAGTTCTGAAGTCCTGCCACTTTCTTGTCAGCGGATGAAGTGATAATACCAAATGCTTTTGCCATGATTTTTACCTCCTTACACGTCCTGTGCAACCAGCAGGATCTCCTTGCTGTCAGCACTTCCTACAACAGCGTCTTTACTTACCTTGACATCATTTGCGATAAGAGCTCTGGTCACAGTTGCCCCTTCAGCAACTTTTACGCCCGGCATAAGAACGGAGTCAATAATATGTGCTCCCTTTCCAACCTCAGCGCCTGTGAAGATTACGGAATTCTTCACTTCACCTTCCACACGGGTTCCCTGTGTGATGTAAGCCGCTCCAATATCTGCGTCCGGTCCAATGTAAGCCGGAAGCGGTGCTGCATCCTCTGTGTAAACTCTCCATGTCGGATCATTCAGATTCAGCTCATTGTTCTCATCGAGCAGGTCCATATTGGCCTCCCAGAGAGAATCGATGGTTCCAACATCCTTCCAGTATCCCTCAAACTTAAAGGCTACCAGCTTCTCGCCGCCGTTGAGCAGAGCCGGAATAATGTCATTACCAAAGTCATGGCTGGAATTCTCATCATCTTTATCCTTGATCAGAAGTGCACGAAGTTTTGCCCAATCAAATACGTAGATACCCATAGAAGCCAGAGTGCTTCGTGGATGTGCCGGCTTCTCTTCAAAATCGATGATCTTGTTATTCTCGTCCGTGATCATGATTCCGAAACGGGTTGCTTCCTCAAGAGTTACAGGCATAACAGCGATGGTTGCAGCTGCGCCCTGCTCCTTATGATAAGCAAGCATCTTATCATAGTTCATCTTGTAGATATGATCTCCGGAAAGAACCAGGAGATACTCGGGATCATAGTTGTCAATAAAATCAATATTCTGTGTGATAGCGTCCGCTGTTCCGCGGTAAACGTCGAGATCAGAATCTGCCTTCTCTCGCGGTGGAAGAACGTATACGCCGCTGTCCTTTGTGTCCAATCCCCAAAGACCGCTCTTTGCCGCATAGCTGCCCAGAAGCACAGACTCATACTGAGTCAAAACACCAACAGTACTAATGCCACTGTTTGCACAGTTGCTCAGCGGAAAGTCGATAATCCGGTACTTTCCACCGTAGGATACTGCAGGCTTTGCAACTTTGTTAGTAAGATCATGAAGACGACTTCCACGACCACCGGCCAGGATCATTGCTAACATCTCGTTCTGTTTCATGATGAGACCTCTCTTTCTTCGTGTATTTAGTAATCCTTCAATTAAGTAATGAAAACAATTATGATATGTTGCTGCATTGTCATTTTCACCTAAATGACGAGGTTATTATAGCATAGAATGTATATTTTTGCACTTGTCTATTTGCAATCATATGATAAAAAACAAAAAAAGATATAAAACATCTGGAGAATCACCAAAAATTTATAAGAAAAGCACAATTTCCTATGAAATTATATATAAAAAAATAAAACTGCTCCGGAAAACTGCAGGGATCCATTGGAATCTTGGCAGTTTTCCGGAGCAGCGGTCATACTGTATCTTTGTCTTTCAACAGAATTTCATTATATTGCATTGGGATTTTTCAGGGAAAACTTCAGAGCATCCACAAAAGCATTGGCTGCGGCCCGGCAGGCCGACTCGGTGCCTGTGAGCACAGCTCCGCTGGAGTTGGCATTGGACGGAGGCGCCCAGTATCTGACGATGCGGGTATCACCGGCCTTCAACGCCTTGTCCAGAGCAAAGTTAGTCTCTGTGGGGGCTGCCACCAGATAACAGTAGGCCTTGCCCTCCTCTATACCGCACCACTCACTGAAATATTTTCCAGCTCTGGGAACCGTCTGTGCATAGAAAGCCGTACTCTCATCCCCGTCAAAATTATAGAGACACGACTGGCGGTCTATAAAGTTCTTGACATAGTCCATGCCGCTTCTCACATCTGCCACCTTGGGCCCGGAGAACAGAACATAAATACTCCCTCCGTACTTGCTCCAGGAACAATCCTCTCCCCCGTAAAAGGTCTCGGCATGAATCACCTTGATATTGGCTTTCTTGGTGGCGTCATCCACAGCCAGATAACCGACATCATCATTGTCCACCGTGAACATGCCGACACTCTGATGTCCTTCCGGCAGATTGTAGGCCTTGGCATAATCCGGGGATACATGGGCAATCAGCTTCCGGCTGAGCATATTGGTTTTCATCTTGACGATCTCCATCAGGTTCCCCCCCTTATAAGCGCTTTATACTCTTATAATCATACCATGTTCAGTTTGGCCTTTCAAGCAATTATAGACAAAGCCGGCCCGACTTACTTCATCACAAAATAGCTGATATATGACTTGATCGTTGTCATGCCGACAGCAACAATCTGCTTTTGTTCATCTGCCAGATAGTACTCATTGCCGCTCTTATAAAGATGGAGCCCTTTCTGAGTACAGGCAGCAAGGGCGCCTCCCTGCAGATGCATAAATCCTTCATCGGCTTCCATTGCCTCAATCCGGGTCATGGTGCCGTCAATCTCCAGCATTGTTAATGTTGTCATAAACCACTTACCTCCCTGTATATTATTCCATTACCAGTTTAACACAGGGCAGGAAGTTCCCGATAAGAAAAAGGCACCGCATTCCTTGTGGATTCCCGTTCCATCAGCTGAACCAGCCTTATAAACCCATATGGAAAATATACCGGTCCTGGAAATCCTCTTCCTCTGCCAGGGGAACCTCCTCCACCAGGGCTGCTGCCTGCCGGAACCGGTCCAAAATAAGAGGCATCTTTCCGCCTTCCTGCAAAGAACATCCATTCTCCGACAGAACTCTGGCCGCCAAAAGGGCCCCTGCCAAAGATGTGTTGCCCACTGGCCTGGTCTTTGCCGCCATCCCGGCAGGCAGGAGTCCGATGGCTTCTGCCTTGTGGGGATTGAGTTTCTGCCCGAAGCCGCCGGCCAGAAATACCTGATCCACCTGGTCAGGCCCGATCCCATAACGTCTCAGCAGTATATCAATACCGGCACGGACTGCCGCCTTGGCCAGCTGCAGCTCCCGGATATCTTTCTGGGTCAGCCGAACTCTTCCGGCCACATAAAAGCCTTCTCTGCGATACTCCTCAGCCAGCAGACCGGTCTCATCTACCAGCCCCAGCTGCCGCAGTGCCCAGACCGCCTCCAGAACTCCGGTACCGCAGATTCCAACGGGCTGCCGTCCTCCGATGGTTTTATAGATCAGTCTGTCATGGACGAGGTCCACTTCTGAAACTGCCCCGGCAATCCCCGGCATCCCCTGGCTGATATTTCCGCCCTCAAAGGCCGGGCCCGCTGCCGTCGAAGCCGCCAGCATCCGGTCTCTGCTTCCCAGAACCATCTCCCCATTCGTTCCCAGGTCCACCAAAAGACTGATCCCCGAAGACTGATCCATCCCGGAAGCCACGATGCCGCTCACCACATCTGCCCCCAGGAAAGCACTGATTCCCGGCAGCATCAGGCAGGATCCTGTCCAGTGGAGGGAAATGTCCACCGGCCTATAGGGTTTTCTCCCCAACTCCATGCAGGAATAGCCCTGCAGCAGGTGACCCATGGTGGTATTGGCTGAAACAACCATGGGAACCCGTCCCGGTTCGGACCCCAGCTGTCTGACCAGCTGATCGATATCCTGCCGGACGATGGTCTGCAGTTCCTTAAGATGTCCTTCATTGGCAGCCTGTATCCTGGAAATCACATCAGCGCCGAAGATTCTCTGATGATTGATGGCGGCAGCTGTCCGAAGCTCCCTGTCCGCCGACAGTCTGGCTCCGGCCAGGCTGGTGGTCCCCAGATCCAGAGCGATCAGCTCTTTGTTCACAATGCCTGGCTCCGCTCCTGTTTCCTGTCCCGGGAACCTGCCGGCACATTCCCTCTCCAGGAAGGCAGATGTCTTTACGATTCCGGCTTCCTTCTCCCCGTCCAGGGAAGGAAGGAAAATGGTCAGGTCTCCTGACAGGCTGTGACAGCAAGCCAGCCTCCATCCCTCTTCCAGCTGCTTTTGGTCAAAGACCTCCCGGTCTTTTGCCGATGGTGAAGGCGCTGATGCAGCCGGGAAAAGGACACGGCATTTACCACATCTGCCATGTCCTCCACATTCCGCTGTCAATGGAATATGATGACGGCGGAGATGTTCCAGCAGATTCTGTTTTTTCGGTCCCATAGATAACGCTGTCTTCCTCATCCATCTTTCCTTTTAAAAACAAAAAGGACGTTTGATACGTCCCTTCTGAAGTCTGCAGATCATCCAAATACTTTCTCACAAAGCCTGGTATATTCCTGCCAGGCGTCACTGTCACTCAATTCCCGGGTCAGGTCTGCCACTGACTTATAGTACCATCCCTGCAGCTTTGGATCTTTCTGGTTAAACCGCTTCCAGATCTCATCTCCAATCTGCTGATAATCCCTGCCTATGGAACGCAGGTTGGCCAGTTTATCCGCAAAAGCCAGGATTTTAGCCTCTCTTGAAGCCTTCTCCAAACCCTTTAAAGTGTTGCTCTTACGCAGCACCCAGGTGTCTTCTGCCTTCCGGTCCCTCATCTTATCCTCAGTTTCCGCGGCAACCATGTCTGCAATCCTGTCGCCAAAACATGCCCGGATATCCTCCTCGGTCTTGTCCGTATCCTCCACCACATCGTGGAGAAGACCCGTCGCAATCATTTCTTCATCATCAGTGAAGGACGCGATAATATCTGCCACTTCCACGGGATGGGTGATGTAGGGGATATCACTCCCTTTTCTGAACTGATTCTTATGAGCTTCACTGGCATAGTTCAGCGCTTTCTGATAGAGTGCAGTATTCCTATAATCCATATCTTCCTCCGCAGTTGCTTTCTAAGTCAGCCTTTTCTTTTTTTATTATAACATCAAAACCCGGCCTTTACAAAACACAATACTTATAATTATAACTGCGATTCTGAAAATATTATGTTCAATTCCCATGAAGTTTTCAAAAAAAATTGTATGATTATCAACAGGGCAGGACAAAAAAGCTTCATCCGATTCTGATTGAACAGCACCTGTGCCTCTCTGTTTTTTAATCAAAACTCTTATGGTGTGTCATCCTTCCTGAAACGCCCGGTCCGGAAAATGCTTGAAAGTCAGATCTCCATGGCATAAAATAATGAAAGCATTAAGAGAAAAGCGCAAAAAAGGAAAACACGAACATGGATATTAAAACCTATCATATCAGGTCAGGAATCTCATCCCCCTGCAAGTTATGTCTGATCACGGACCTGCACGACAGGCCCTACCGTCATATTCTGCGGTCCATCCGAAGGGAGAAGCCTGATTATATCTGCATCGCCGGAGACCTGATCATCGGCAAGATACCCACCAGAGGAACCAAGATGGAACAAGCCCGGCATGCCCTGCCCTTTCTTCGGGCCTGCGCCTCCCTTGCTCCCAGTTATTTCAGTCTCGGCAACCATGAGTGCTTTTTAAGCAGGACTGACCTGGCCCTGATCCGGACCACCGGTGTAAAGGTCCTCGACAACAACTATATCGCCCTAAAGAAGGACCTTTTCCTGGGGGGACTGACCTCTTCCAGAGTGACAGACTACCGTCGGGAGCGAAAAGCCCACTATCGCAGGCATCCCGAAGACACCAATCCCTACCCCTTCTGCTGGCCCCGGGATCCCTCCGGTGTTCCCTGTACTGACTGGCTTGATGCCTTTGAAGCTGAAAAGGGATTTAAGGTTCTGCTCTCCCATCATCCCGAGGACTGGGAGTCTATCATCAGCCGCCGCAGGATCGATCTGACCTGCTCCGGCCACGCCCATGGAGGCCAGATCCGTTTCTACAACCCGCAGACCAGACAGTGGGACGGCCTGTTCGCCCCCAGCCAGGGTGCCTTTCCGGCTCTAACATCCGGCAAAATAAAAGGCAGGTGCGGTCAGCTGATCATCAGCCGGGGGCTGGCAAATACCGCCTGGCCCATTCCGCGCCTTTTTAATCCCAAGGAATTAATCTATATTCGACTTTATTAACCGGAACACTCCCTATGCGGGTCACTCCGCCGCCCTTTCCTTTTCCGTCTTCTTCGCGGGGGAAAAGGTCATATTTTTCAACTTACCGATGGAGATATATCCCCGGTAGAGGGCGTCCAGATCTGTTCCCGGCTCCGCCTCAGTGGGATGCAGAAACCGGGGTGTAATCTTCCAGACACCCTCTTCCTCGGTCTCCTCCTGATCATAGTGGTCAAAATAATGTTCAATGTGGGCAGGAACCCGATGGAAGAGAATTCCCCGGATCTCCTCCGGAAGGCCTCCGGGAAAGTTGATGTTCCACAGTTCCCCCGGCTCCAGCTTTTTTTTGAGAACCATCTGTGTCACCTCAGAGAAATAGGCCTCCGGCACATCATAGCTGGAGTGGGACTGCAGGGAGTAAGCGATGGCAGGCAGCCCATGAACCACTGCCTCCATGGCTGCACCCACAGTGCCGGAATAAATGGTGTCAAAGCCGGCGTTAAAACCTTCATTGATACCGGAGAAGACAATGTCAATCTGCCCGGGAAACAGGGTGTTCATGGCTACCTTTACACAATCTGCCGGACTGCCGGTCAGACTGTAGGCCGCCTCCACTCCCTCCACCGGGAAGTCTTCTTTTTTCAGAATCATATCCCCGGAAACTGTCACTTTCTGGGACATGGCGCTGCACTGGCCTGCCGGGGCAAGTACATAGACCTTGCCCAATGGTAAAGCCATCCTGGCAAGGCGAATCAAACCTTCAAACCGAATCCCATCATCATTTACGATCAAAATATTCATAGCAATTCCTTTCCATCTGATATGTCATAAGTTCAGTCATGAATTACTTCTATGTTTCATTATCGTTTCACTACCGTTTTTTCAGATCACGCTCCAACTTCAAGCCTGTCATCATATTTTTTCAGTTTTTCAGTCAGTTCTCTTTTGATCTTTTTACGGAGATACTTCAGCCGGTAGATGTCTTTGTCCGTCTTGGGATGGCAGACGTCTCCGATGGTCTTGAATCCCGCCTTATCCAAAGTATAGTAAGTGAAAAATTTTAATCGAAGATAATAGAGATTGGTATTCATCAAGGCCTGATACTCAGGGTCTGCCAGCCTGGGGTCCTCTGTCTTTTCCACTTCGGCTTCCTTTTCAGTGGATTCTGTTGTCTCCTCCGAGCCGGCACTGCTGCCCTCAGCCGGAAGGGATGTCATCTCCTCTTTCTTTTTTAATTCTTCTTCTTTCTTCTCTTTTCTTTCTCTATATACCTTTGTCAGATAACCCAACAGATCGCCGTATAATTTCACAGATCCACACCTCTTTATCATTTTAAATTCTGAATAGTTACATTTTATCATATTCTCGTTCATATGTCTGTTTTTTTAATTAATCAGGCCCTCTTTGATAAATATCTGACTTGTTTATTGATATTGCAGCAAATATCATTATGTTCATGAAAAAAAGTGAATCTCTAACCTATAATAATCTGATTTTCAGGAATCATTATTGACAGGAAATAAGGGGGTGATTATAATGAAATCATAAAATTTTTCATGTTATAAGCCGACTTTTTACAAGTCGCTAAGAGGGAAGCCGGTGAGATTCCGGCACTGTCCCGCAACTGTAATTGGAGCTTTTTTCCATATGCCACTGGTACGCTGGGAAGGCGGAAAAATAATAATGCTCATAAGTCAGGAGACCTGCTTATAACATTTGTTATCTATCAATCACGATGGATGGGGATAGGTAAACCATACTCCGGACACAATCAGGCATTTCTCCCGATAAGTACAGGCCGGGCCGAATCAGGCTGCTTTCCGGGCGGAAATATATATGATTATGCCGGTCTGCTGCGCTTCCATCAGGAAGCGTTTTTTTATTTTACAGGAAAACTTTCTTTTCCTGATTCTACCCCTCCTCTCTCATCGCCGCAGCCGACTGAACGCACTACCGGCTGCTGTAACCCACTAATCATCATTTACATAAAGGAGGATCCCATGAAAAAAATAACTATGATACTTTTCTGTGCAGCATTGGCTGTCTCCATGGCCGCCTGCACCAGCAGTACAGAAAAAGGCAAAAAGAAAGTCACCGGTTCCAAAGGTGACGAGTATGTTGTTGACGAGCAGGCAAAAACCGTCCAGACCAACGAGACAGAAGCCGGCTACAAACCCTATACCATCACCCTGAACCTGGAGCGTTCCGGCATCGGCCAGAACATGGAAGAGACTTTCACTTCCGCTCCCACCAAGGTAATCGCTGACGGCGACCAGATGGCAGACTTCTTCTTTGACCTGGGTCTTGAAGACCATATGGCCGGTTTCACCCGGGGTGCCTGCTGGTCCACAGTGAACAATTATCCCGCAAGGGACAAAGTGACCAAGATCACTGAGGATGGCGTCAACCTTCAGAATGCTTCCAAGGAGCAGATCCTGGCGACAGGCTGTGACTTTATGATGGGTTGGGATTCCCTCTTCTCTGAGGATCACTTCTCCGTGGACTTCTGCCTGGAGCACGGCATCATTCCTTACTTCCCCTACTGCTGTTCTGACTCTGCGACCTTTGAAGACATTTACAAAGATTACGAAGTGCTGGGCAACGTTTTCGGCGTTCAGGAACTGGCAGGCCAGAAAGTTCAGGCCATGAAAGACAAGCTGGAGGAAGTAAAGACGACTCTTGGTGAGGAAGTATACAAGAACCCCATCAAGGTTTTCGTCTATGACTCCGGCGAAGATGCACCTTTCACAGCATGTCAAGGTGTTCCCGGCGACATGATCAAGAAGGCCGGCGGCATCTCCATTTTTGATGACATCAACAAGGGCTGGGCTACACCTTCCTGGGAAGAGGTTGTGGAGCGCGATCCTGATGTCATCCTCATTCTTGACTATGACTATGATACAGAAGCCAAGACAAAATTCCTTCAGACCAATGACGCTACAAAGAATCTGAGAGCTGTCAAGGAAGGCCGGATCTATTCCGCATGCTGTTCTGACATGCAGGGTTCTGCCGGATCTGCAGGAACCGTTGAAATCATGGCAAAACAGTTCTATCCTGATAAATTCAAATAAAAACTGACACCTTAACCCTTCCCGCCGGCCGGGAAGGGTTTTTACAGAAATATCTTACTGTAAAAGGAGACTGTTAATATATGTCTAGTATGAAAATATCTCTTTTCCCACTGCAGAAAAGATCTCAGTATCTGGTCTTTTGTGCCGTCATGATCGGACTATTGCTCCTTTCTTTTATCATGGCAACCAGACTGGGCAGTGTGGAATTAAATTTTGATGTGATAAAAAAGGTCCTGACCAATAAGATTACCGGCAGGACAGTCTACACACCCACATGGGAAGAAAGTACCGAATCCATTCTCTGGTCCATCCGGGTACCCAGGATTCTGACCGCCTTCATCGTAGGCGCCGGTCTTACTCTCTGTGGTATCCTCATGCAGGCTCTGACCAAGAATCCCCTGGCAGATCCCTACGTCCTGGGTATCTCCCAAGGTGCTTCTGCCGGTGCGGTTTCCGTCATCATGTACGGCTACCTTTCCTTCCTGGGAGGATACGGAACCATGGTGGGTGCCTTCTTCGGTGCTGTGATCTCCATTATTCTTGCGCTTCGGATCGCCACCATAAGAAATAAGGTCACAGCGACCCAGCTTGTGCTGGCGGGTATTGCCGTATCCGCTCTTTTCGGTGCCATCACCAACTATATGATCTACCACACCAAGACAGGATCCGACAAAGTCAAGACGGCCACCTACTGGTTGATGGGTTCCCTGAACGGTGCTTCCTGGGATAAGCTCAAATATGCCAGTATCGCTTTTGTGGTCTGCCTGATTATGATCCTGGCCCTCACCCGCAATCTGGATGTTCTACTGCTGGGTGATGATGTGGCTGTCACAGTGGGTGTGGACACAGACAAATTGAAACTGATCATCATTGCAGTAGCCACCCTGCTCACCGGTGTCATCGTTTCCGTCAGTGGTACCATCGGATTCGTCGGTCTGACAATCCCTCACATTACCAGATCCATCGTCGGAACGAAACACAAGCGGCTGATTCCGGCCTCAGTGCTGGTGGGCGGCACCTTCCTGGTGGTCGCTGATATCATTTCCCGGGTCATCGTAGCACCGGAAGAACTGCCCATCGGCGTTGTTTCCGCCTTCTTCGGCGCACCGTTCTTCCTGTATCTGATCCGCAGATCGAATGGAAAGTTTGGAGGTTGATCATGAAACTGGAAGTAAAAGACATTACTTATTCCATAGACTCCAAACTGATTGTTGACGGGGTGAGCCTGGGAATAGAAGAAGGTATGTTTGTGGGACTTTTAGGCCCCAACGGATGTGGCAAGTCCACCCTGCTGAAAAGCATTTACAAGGTCTATAAGCCGGATTCCGGCGCCGCCTACATTGACGGGAAAAATGTGGCCGAAATGTCCGCCAGGGAGACTGCCCACGAAATGTCCGTCATGCAGCAGGAGAACAATGTTGAGTTTGACATGGCGGTTTACGACATGGTCATGCTGGGCCGTTTCTCCCACCAGAAAATGTTTAATAACGATAAAAAGAAGGAGAAGGAGATCGTCATGGCAGCCATCAGGGAGGTAGGTCTCCAGGGCTATGAGCAGCGAAGCTTCCTCTCCCTGTCCGGAGGTGAAAAACAGCGTACTCTGGTGGCCAGAGCTCTGGTCCAGCAGGCTCCCCTCATCATCCTCGATGAGCCGACCAACCACCTGGACATCGGCTACCAGTATCAGATCATGAATATCCTGAAGCGTCAGAATCTGACCGTCTTCTCTTCCATCCATGACCTGAATATCGCCGCCTGCTACTGTGACCGTGTCATCTTTCTGAAGAAAGGGCACATCGTGGCCACGGGAACGCCGGAGGAAATGTTTGTCCCGGATAAGATCCTCAAACTGTTCGGTGTAAATACACAGATTACCACCAATAAAGTCACGGGAAGACCCAACATTATCTTCCTGCCGGACCTGTGATTGAATTACAACAGTCAGGGGGGTGTCGCATTAAAGCGGCTGCCACGTTGACTTAAAAGGCAAGGATCCCCATGTCCTGTGTTGTGTCAGTTGTTGGCATCTGTGCGTCTGATGACGGACTTTAGATCAGTCCGTCCCAGAACGCACAGACACCACCAAACGACAAACACGTAGGACATGGGGATCCTTGCCTTTATCACTGGTTCCTGATTCGCTTAAAAGCGGCAGCCCCTTTTTGTGTAAAAAGGAAGAAACCTGACAGAAGCTCACTGTAACAGTAATCTTGTCAAATAGTCTTTCAATTTAAGTTTTTCCTCTTCTGTAAGAACGTCAAAGTAAGCCTGATTCCTGCCGAAACGATACAGTTTATTGCTGCATTTATTCAGCAGGGAGGGGAGATCTTCCGGGATCTCCTGGCCGGCCATGGCCATGCCCTTGGCACACTGCATGGCAGTCAGGGGGCAATGGTTGGCGCAGCCGTTACAATATCCGGTTCCGGAAGCTGGCATGATATATTCCTCCTATAAATCAGAGCCGTTCCGACGGATCATCTGACTGTACCAGCGGGCACTGTCTTTGGGAATCCGGCGGAGGTTGCGATAATCGATATAGATCAGACCAAAACGATCGTCATAGCCGCTGTGCCACTCCAGATTATCGGTAAATGACCAGTGGAAGTAGCCTGTAACAGGAATACCGTCCTCCACGGCGGCTTTGAGCTCCAGGAGATAGCGATGAAGGAAATCAATCCGGTCCGGATCATGGACTTCTTCGTCCAGGAAAATCCTGTCATTACAACTCTGGCCGTTTTCTGCAATTACCATTGGGAGACCGTAGCGCTCATAGATCAGACGGGGTCCCCAATAGAGGATTTCCGGTGTCACCGGCCATTTGAGGGCTGTCCGGGGATAGCCGGGATATTTCTCCACAGCTGAATAGCTGTCCGCAGGGGAAGGCTGGTTTTCCTGAGTTCCCTCTGAGGGGGATGTCGACTTCTTGTCCTGGCCGGCAGGCACAGGTTCCATCTCGAAACCATTATAGATATTGAGTCCGATAAAGTCTATGGGGGCGGAGATAATCTCCAGGTCTTCCTCTTTTACCATGGCGGCAAAGGGATAACAGGGAGATTCCGGATCTTCCGGATAATGGCCAAAACATACCGGATCAAGGAACCACTGGTGGTTGAAAAAATAGTTTTCCCCCGCCTCAGCTTCAGAAGTATGGAAACTTGCCTGAACAAGGTCCTCCGGAGTAGGAATGTCCCTCCTGCAGGTATAAGCAAGTTTGCCGGTGGAAGCCAGGCCGATTCTGGCAGAGGGCAGGACCTTGCGGATGGCCCTCACAGCCAGACCGT
>JBGUIF010000102.1:0-4451 GCA_045112755.1 Anaerobutyricum sp. | reverse complement strand
GATAATCAGCAGGAAGATGCTGTGAATCTGTGGAATATGATTTAGCTTTTCGGCGGGGAATTCCGTAGGGGTTCCCCGCCAAGTTTTGTCAGACAGCAGACTTTGCAGTCTTTCATCATATAAATTGCAGAGAAAGGTATGATTATGGATATAAAGTATCTGCTATGGCTTCAGGAGATCCGGTTTGCTCTGGGCAGTGGTGTTGAAACATTTTTTATCTTCATATGTAAGAACTATGTTATTATTCTTATGACCATGATTCCAGTAATCATTTACTGGGTTCATGATAAGAAAACGGGAATGAAATTGCTTTTGACTATCTGCATGGCGAACTTTTTAAATGGCCTTTTAAAAATTATTTTTTGCATTTACAGGCCATGGATTCGGGATTCCAGGATTAAACCAAATAAAAAGGCGATAAAAGATGCCACGGGTTATTCTTTTCCCAGCGGTCACTCTACGATTGCTGTCGGTTTTTTTGGTCTGTTCGGCTGGCTGAACAGAAAAAAATATCCATGGATTACAGCAGTATTCTGGCTTTACTGTCTGCTGCTTCTATTCTCACGGAACTATTTGGGGGTGCATACTCCCCAGGATGTGGCGGCAGGGTTTCTGCTTGGAATAGCAGCTATTGTGCTTACCAGTCAGATGCTGAAGTTTGCCGATCGCTATGAACATGGGGACAGACTGATTCTCATGGTCGGTCTTGTTTTGATGGTGGTGATCATTCTGTTTATAGAACTGAAACCCTATCCCATGGATTATGTCAACGGCCAGCTTCTGGTTGACCCCAGAGAGATGCGTAAGGACAGTTTTCAGCAGACCGGAGCTATGGCAGGAGCTTTGATGGGATGGTATCTCGAAAGAAATTATATCAGCTTTGAAACACCGAAATATTTCCGGGAAAAACTTGTCCGGTGCGTGATTGGATTTTCTGTTCTTCTGGCAGCCCTGGGTCTTGCGATCCTGGTGAAACAGGTTGTGCCGGCATTTTGGATCAAGGAAACTTTTTTTGGAGGAATCATGTTTTTTTCCGGTTCATTTATTGCACCTAAGCTGTTTGTGTGCTGGGAAGAACATGTTAAAAATAAATGAGAATATCTATAATATAAAGAGAGGAGTCCACCATGAATATCAGAGAAGAGGCAAGACGTATGAAACTGGCTGCCCCTAAACTGGCTGCCATGACCAACGAAGAGAGAAACCGGGCCCTGAAAGAGGTCGCCCTGTCTCTGGAGGAAAAAAAGGCAGAGATATTCGCAGCCAATGAGGAGGATCTGCTTCAAGCCAGACAGAATCAGATTTCTGACGCGGTATATAAAAGACTGAAATTTGATGAGGGGAAGTTGAAATCAGTGATTGACGGTATCGATCAGCTGATCTCGCTGCCGGACCCTGTGGGGAAAGTGCAGCTCTTTCGGCAGATGGATGAAGACCTGATCCTCAAGAGGATTTCATGCCCCATTGGTGTGATTGGCGTTATTTTTGAGGCCAGACCTGATGCCCTTGTTCAGATTTCCTCCTTGTGTATTAAAAGCGGGAACTGCGCTCTGCTGAAGGGCGGCAAGGAGACAGCCCGCACCAACAGAATTCTTTTTAAGACCATCTATGACAGTGTTGTCAAGGCAGGTCTTCCCGAGGGTTGTCTGGTGCAGGCGGAACTTCACAACGAGATTGATGAACTCCTGCAGTGTGAAAAAGATGTGGATCTGCTGATTCCCAGAGGATCCAATCGATTTGTCCAATATATTATGAACAATACCAAGATTCCTGTTATGGGTCACGCGGATGGAATATGTCACATTTATGTGGACAAAGACGCAGATATAACCCAGGCCCTGCCTGTTATCATTGACGCTAAGACCCAGTACACCGCAGCCTGTAATGCAGTGGAGACAGTGCTGATCCACCGGGATCTGGCCGATGATTTTCTGCCGATGCTCAAAGAAGAACTGGAGAAGAACCAGGTAAGGATCCGGGGAACCCGTGAAGTGGCTGACCGGATTGGCTGTGAAGTGATGGAGGAAGAAGAGTTTGATACAGAGTATCTGGAGCTTGTGATTTCCCTCAAACTGGTGAAGAATGCTGTGGAGGCTGTGGAGCATATCAATTTCTTTGGCTCACACCACACAGACGCCATCCTGACACAGAATCAGGAGACAGCAGAATACTTTATGCAGATGGTGGATTCTGCTGGTGTTTACCAAAACTGTTCCACCAGATTTGCAGATGGTTTCCGCTACGGATTTGGTGCAGAGGTGGGAATCAGTACAAGTAAGATCCACGCCCGGGGACCTGTGGGTCTGGAGGGATTGATGACTTACAAATACAGGATTTACGGTCACGGGCAGATTGTTGGCGACTATGCAGAGGGAAGAAAGGAATTCCATTTTAAAGACCTGCAGTGATGGGGCAGCCCGCACTGATACGGTCAGCAGCCTCTGTGGCTGGGAAGTGAGTGTGTTAAGATGTATGGGGCCAGGCATAAAAATGAGAAAATAATCCATTGGAACGGTCATGCGGTTCGGCTGATCAGGAGTGGCAGAAAGACCATGGCGCTGGAGATTACCAAAGACCTGGAAATCCTGGTTCGGGCGCCCTGGCTGATGCCGGAGTACCAGGTACTTTTCTTTCTTCGGGACCGGTCAGACTGGCTGGAAGACAAGCTGCTGATCCAGAAAAAACGTCAGATAGAACAGGAGAAACAGAGAGCTGCGGCACCTGGTCCGCTGACCAGGACAGATATTCAGAATCTGGCGGAGCAGGCAAAAAAGGTTCTGCCTGAAAGGGCGGATTATTATGCCCGCTTGTTGGGCGTGACCTACGGCAGGATCACCATCCGTCATCAGAAGACCAGATGGGGCAGCTGCAGTGCAAAGGGGAACCTGAATTTTAACTGTCTTCTCATGCTGACCCCTCCGGAGATTCAGGATTATGTGGTGGTCCACGAGCTGTGCCACCGCCTCGAAATGAATCACTCTCCCCGATTCTGGAATCATGTGGCAAGTATTTTGCCGGATTACAAGGAGAGGAGAGCCTGGTTAAAAAAGTACGGATCTGGAATCATATCGCGAATGACCGGCCGCTGAATATACCATACTGACCCGGCAAATAACATAACAAGACCCCATCCTTGCATAACCACAAAAACAGGGCCCCGTCGAATCACTTTGAAAAATATTGAAAAAATAAAAATGGAAGATATGGAAAATATCTGATAATGTATCTGATTGTTGGATTTAAATTTACTTAAAAATCCTCCGAATTGTAATAATCTTTTTATATGCGGCATTCTTGCGTATGCAGATGCCGTATTTTTTATTGCTGGCATGGACTATGGTGTTTTTGCCCATGTAGAGGGCAACATGTCCTTTATAACAGAGAATATCTCCCGGCTTGGCTGCCTTCAGACTGGGCACCCGAAATCCCGCTTTTCTCATGGCTGTGGAAGTGCGGGGCAGGTTAACTCCAAAATGTGCATAGATGCTCATGATGAAGCCGGAACAGTCTGCACCGTTGGTGAGGCTGGTTCCCCCAAACCGGTAGGGGTTGCCGACAAACTTCAGAGCGAAGGCAATCACTTTATCCCCTTTGCTGCTGTAAGCATCGGCGGTTCTGCCGTTTGTCATCCTGATTTTTTTACCTGCAGCGTAACCAGTACGGTTTTTGTAAATAACTCTTACATAAGCCTGATCTGTGGACAGTACCTGAATTCTGGTTCCGGCCGGTATGTGGGTCAGGACTTTGCCGGCCGCAGATGCCGAAGCCCTGAGGGCAGCCTTTCTGACGGTGCAGCCGTAGTAAGTTGTATTATTGGTACTGGCTGAAGCTGCCTGCACTTTTACAGCAGAATCTGTCGCGGGAGAAACTGCCGTAATAAGAAGTGCAAGAGCTGCGACAGCGAGGCCGATCATCATCCGCCTGAATACTGTACGCATCATTTCATAACCTCCATCAGGATAGAAAAAGAGATAATTCTACACATCTACTATAGCCCAAAATTATGGCTTAAATATGATTTTTTAAAACTCGGTTAATATAAATTTAATAGGAGACTGGCGTTTTTGTGAATATATTGCCCTAATATAAGAGGAATTTAAGCAATACTTCATAGATTTTATGACATAATTGTCATATTTTAATAATTACAAATGTTCTTTTGATAAATAACAAATATTTTAAAAAGCGGTTTTTAAAATAATTTTAAAAAACCGCTTTTTAAGTCATATATTTGATTTAAGCCATATTTTTACTCGTAGATAGAGATGTAGCTTCTGGGATTTTTGAAAGCGTCTTCATTGATCTCATAGATCCGGCGTTCCCGGTCAAAAGACTCCGGCAGCTGCCCTTTAAAAAGATCTCTCCTGAAGCCGGTCTCCCGGTAAAATACGGTCTCAAGTCTTGACTTCCCATTGTCTCCTAGGACATATCGTATCCGTTCAATATCTCCG
>JBGUIF010000101.1:0-12654 GCA_045112755.1 Anaerobutyricum sp. | reverse complement strand
AATGACTATCTTGTGATGACAGGAGGACAATCTCTCTTTTACAAGTACCATATTAAAACAAAAAAACTGGAAGAGATTGATCTCAGCGATAAGCTGGGAGAGGGAAGAACGGATTACAATATCCTTGATCAGAAGCTAATCGGTGATGAACTGATTTTTCTCATTGAAGGATCAGCGAAATCAGGGAGGGAGATTTATCTCCTGGCCTGTAAAATGTCAGACTATACCATGAAAGGCCCATATGGCAGGATATCCCTTGATGATTCCGAACCATTTAAAAAAGCTGTTTTGGATGACTCAGGAACAAAAGCCTATTTAGAAAGCTCTGAGGGAGCATATAGGATTGCCTGTTTTGATATCGGAATAATCCTGCCCATAAACAGAATTTCAACCTGTGAGAGCAAATGTGTCATCTGGAACAAGGATCGTATTGGCATCTTTGACGGTAAACAAATGCTTGCTTATGACACGGAAAAAGAAAAAGTATTGCTGACGGTCAAAGATCCTGATATCGTTTCTTTTACGCTGACTGACGACGATTTATATTATCTCGGAGTAAACGGGAAATTACACAGGGTCCCTCTAAACGGCCGGAAAGAAAAATCCAGTCTTATTACTAAATATAATAAATACAAAAAGCTCTATTTATATACATTTAATGACAAGTATCAGAATGATTGGTTTATTGATGACGATACCATAAGGCTGCTGCTGGACTCTCCCAACGGGAAAAGCATGTTCGAAGTTGATGCAGATACCCTTGAACTGACCGGTCAGTTTAATGACATTTATGCATATAATAAAGATACGAACCGTTATTGTGTGGGGATAGAGGATTTTGGTCTGGATGTAATAGAAACTAAAATCAAAATGGCTGTTTATGACTGCTATGGACTGAATGATTTAACAGAAAAAGGGGCTGCTTTAACAAACCACAAAGAACTGACTAACCGGCAGAAAATGAGATATGGCATCGAATAATGGGTGTCAGTAAAAGGTGTCAGGCACCCTTTCAAAAAGCTTAAGGCTGTAAGAATATCTTAAGGGTGTCTGGCACCTTTCTAATAATTGTGGTGAAGCAAGAAATGTCATGATATAATAGCTATATATCCAAGCCGGATATTTAAAGAATATTCGCAGTTTTTCGGGGGGTTTGTGACCATGATAAAAATACTCTTCATCTGCCACGGCAATATATGTCGATCGCCGATGGCTGAATTTATATTAAAAGATATGGTAAGAAAGAGAGGGATTGCTGACCGATTCCGTATTGATTCCTGCGCCACCAGCCGGGAGGAGATCGGCAACAACATCTATCCTCCGGCCCGGCGGAAGCTCCAGGCGGAGGGGATACGTTTTGAGAACAGAAGAGCCAGGCAGCTTACCAAGGAAGATTATGCAGACTATGACTATCTGATCTGCATGGACCGGTATAATATCAATAATATTTTGAGGATTATCGGAAAAGATCCCCATCGCAAGATTCATATGCTGCTGGATTTTGCCGGCAAGGAAAGAGATATTACAGATCCGTGGTACTCGGATAATTTTGACGCGGCTTTTGACGATATTGAGGAAGGCTGCAAGGGCCTTTTGGAACAGTTGGGGATAGACGACTAGGAGATGAGCAGGAGACGGCTGGCATGAAAATGCTTTGACTTCATGCCGGCTGCTGACAGGGAGGATTGGTTATGGGGCAGGGAAAGGTTCCCATCCGGAAGAGTTTTTTTTATGCTTTTAGTGGGATAAAGACTGGGATTTTAAAAGAACGGAATATGAAGATCCACTGCATAATGGCTGTTCTGGTGGCCATATGTGGATTGATCTTCCATATTTCCAGAATCGAATGGTGCATCTGCCTTGTGCTGTTTGGCCTGGTGATGAGCCTGGAACTGGTAAATACTGCGATTGAAGCGGTGGTGGATCTGGTGACGGAGGAGTATCATCCTTTGGCCAAAACTGCCAAGGATACTGCTGCCGGAGCGGTACTGATTGCCTCCATCATGGCGGCCGCTGCCGGACTGGTAATCTTTGTGCCCAAGGGTCTTGCTTTTCTGAAATGTCTGCTGTAATCATATTACTTCGGTACACTAAATAAGTATTTGCTATATTTGATTTTGCTCAGAATGGAAATAGTTACTCTTAAAGATTCAAAAATTCAGTAAAAACTACCAAAAAAACCATGCATTTTCTCCTGAAATATGCTACAATAGTCATAATTAGGATCTATGTTGTTTAACAGGTAACCGGGATGGGTCTGCTTTTTCTGATATTTGGAAAGACAAAGACCAGATCCCAGGACAAGGAAGTTGGAAAGGAGTATGTTGTTATGGTATTAGGAGATACTTTAAAAAAGATTTTACTGGCAGGTGTAGGAACCATCGCTACAACAGCTGAGAAATCATCGGAGATCGTTGAAGAACTGATCAAAAAGGGCGAGATCACTGTGGAGCAGGGCAAGATTCTCAATAAAGAGCTCTCTCAGAACGTGAAGGATACTTTGTCACCCAGCAAGGCCAGAGCTGAGAAGAAGATGGCAGATTTCAATGAGATGGTTAAGGGCCTGGGGGCTGACCAGCTGGCAAGCTTAAAGGCTGCCATCGCTGATATGGAAGCAGCAGATCCCGTTGCAAAAGCTGAGGAAGCTTCCGTTGAAGCTGTAAAGGCTGCTGAAGAGGCAGTAGATCCTGAATAATCAGCTTCTGTTCAGACAGTAAGTCCTGAGTAATCGGCTTCTGCTGAGCCAGCCAATTAGTTTGTACTGATGATGTAGATTTAACCACCCCCGCCTGAAAGAGGAGGGGGTGTATTGTTTCAGGGATATTCATAAAAGCCTGGCAAGAGATAATGCGGTAAAAACAATGGACAAAAATCAAAACATACAACTGCATATGGACGATACCAAAAAAGCCTCCTACATTGACGATATCAATATGGACACAGCATTGACCAACCAGGAGGAAGAGCCTGCGGAGCGGCACGCCAAAGAAGAGATCTCAGCAAAGGAAAAGCTGAAAGATGCCATTTCTTATGGACAAACAGAAATAGAAACTGCCTTCTCAAGACCATCAAAGAAAGAAACGGCTTCTTCCAGCCAGCTTACAGAAGAGGTTGAACCAGACAGTCAGTCTGAGCAGAGTGCCGCAGAAAAAGAAATTTCCAAAGGCGAACTCTCAAAGAATGAGGAGACCGAGGTCAGCGACCGCGGCTACGGCAGCCGGTTCCGGGAGATTATGGGCGTTCTTCATGCCCATCATATCACCAAGGGTATGACACCGGAGAAGTTCCGTCTGATTCTTGAGGACCTGGGGCCGACCTATATTAAGATTGGCCAGATTATGTCCAGCCGGTCTGACATTCTGCCTCAGAGCTACTGTGACGAACTGGCCCGGCTGAGATCCGATGTTCCTCCCATGCCCTTCGAAGATGTGGAAGATGTCCTGAACAGCTCTCTGGGCTTTCACTGGAAAGAAGAGTTTCGCAGAATTGATGAAGAGCCGCTGGGTTCTGCTTCTATAGCCCAGGTTCATAAGGCGCTGTTAAAAAACGGAACCAAGGTTGTCATCAAGGTACAGCGCAAAGGCATCTACCAGACCATGTCCAGGGATATCGGCCTCCTTCATAAAGCGGTAGGACTTCTTCCCCCCATCAGTATTCGGGATATGGTGGACCTGAATATGGTTCTTAAAGAGCTGTGGACCGTCACCCAGGAGGAGATGAATTTCCTGATGGAGGCCGGGAATATGGAAGAGTTTGCCCGCCTCAACAGAAATGTTGCCTATGTCAATACACCGACTCTTTTTCGGGAATACACCTCTACCCATGTTCTGGTTATGGAGTATATTGATGGCGTGCCCATCGACCAGAAGGACAAGCTGGTGGAAAAGGGTTATGACCTGAAGGAAGTCGGTATGAAATATATCGATAACTTTATTAAACAGGTGATGGACGACGGCTTCTTCCATGCCGACCCCCACCCGGGAAATGTCATGGTTCGCGGCGGCCAGATTATCTGGATGGACATGGGAATGATGGGACGTCTCACAGAGCATGACCGGGAACTGCTGGGCATGGCGATCCAGGGAATCGCCCGCCATGATATCAGCATGATCCAGGATGCCATCCTGGGACTTGGGGAGTTCAAGAAGAAACCGGATCCCAGCAATATGTACGAAGACATCAGGGAACTGGTTGATCATTATGGGACCGCTGATTTTGGAACCCTCGATGTGGTGTCTCTGCTGACAGATATCATGACCATCATGCAGAACAATAAAATTATTATGCCCCATGGGATGACCCTGCTGGTGAGAGCCATGTCCCATATGGAGGGGATTCTGGCCCAGATCTGCCCCGATATTAATATGGTGGAGATCGCCATCCAGCGGATGAGTGCCAGACTTCTGGATCCCACAAACCTGAAAAAGGAATTAAAGTCCAATGCCAAGATCCTTTACCGGTCCATGGTCAAGGCCATAGAAGTTCCTTCCCTGGCTGTCGACGTCATGAAGGGGCATATGAAGGGGCGGACCAAAATGAATCTGGAGCTGCATACGGCTTCAGATCTGGATTTACTCCTTCGCAGACTGGTCAGAAATATGGTCATCGGCCTCTGGGTTACAGCCTTGTTGATCAGTTCCAGTATCATTTGCACCACAAATATGAAGCCTAAGATGCTGGGAATTCCTGCTTTGGGTTTTTTCGGTTATGTTATCGCTTTCATGATTGTCATATACGTTCTGATCAGGCACTTTTTCTCAAAACGCTGACTGGATTTAATAATGGATTGGAAAAGAATAGGATATTTACACACAAAAAAAGATCAGCGGGTGTCATCTGCTGATCTTTTTCAATGGAGAAGGTATTGTCACCGTTAAAAGGTGATCAAAAGAAAAATGTAATGATATTGATATTGGGGGGTGTTTCAACACAAGTATTGAAACGGGGATTTATCTTTTCCAAGAACGCTTAACTCTTGGTTGTCTACAATATACCTGATTGGAAAAACATTTTCTTGCCATTTTGCTTTATATTCTGGCCAAATCTTGCATTTCATATAAAATCTGTTATGATAAAAGTCAAAAGAAGTGAAAACTATAGAACAATAGAACCGTCATGGTTATGCAGGGGGTGGAATCACAATGTATCCGCTTTATGACAGCAGAAAGGAATTTGAACTTTACAGCAGGGTTTCCGGGCATGTGAGCCCCCACCTTCACAATTCTTTAGAGTGTGTTTATGTGCTGGATGGCACCCTGGAAATAGGCGTGGAACGGGAACTTTACCATATGGAAAAGGGTGATTTAGGCATCATATTTCCCAATACGATCCACCACTATCAGGTGTTTGGCCCAGGGCCAAATCAAGTTCAGTACATGATTGCGGCCCCTTCCATGTGTGGAAACTATCTTTCTATGATGAAAGATCAGATGCCTGAGAATCCTGTGATCTCTGCTTCTTTAGTGCACCGGGATGTCCACTACGCCCTGGAAGCCATGGCTGATCATTTGAATCAAATGAACAAAGGGAAGAAGCATAAAGGGAAAAAGAACAAAACGGAAGAAAAAGATGCGTTGGAAATCTCACCTACAGATGTACTTCTCCAGTCTTATACCCGTATTATCCTTGCCAGAACCCTGCCCCTTATACATCTGGTGGAAAAGGGGAAAGGCAGCGAGGGAAATCTTATGGACCAGGTAGTAAATTATGTGGCCAGCCATTATCAGGAGGAGATCACCCTGACTTCCATCGCCCATGATCTGTATATCAGTCCCTTTGCTCTGTCCAGGGTGTTCTCCAAGCATTTCCAGATGAATTTTAATCGCTATATCAATTTGACACGGCTTGAATATGCCCGCCAGATGCTGGAATATACGGACAAATCCGTGACTGAAATCTGCATGGATACGGGGTTTGGAAGTCAGAGAACCTTTAACAGGGTCTTCAAAGAAGAACTTCACATGAGTCCGGGGGAATATCGCAAAAGAAACCATAGCTGAAAGGAAATTAAGAAATGAACAGCTGATACCGAATCGGAGCTAAAATGACTTGTGCCGGATTGAAACCAAGGTGACTTGTGCCAGGTTTAAAAGACAGAGGTAAAAAGCCTATGATAAAAGCAGTATTTTTTGACATAGACGGAACAATATTTTCCCATTTTACCAAGCAGGTGCCTCCCTCCACGAAGCAGGCACTGCAGGAACTGAAGGATAAGGGGGTACTGAGGGTTGCTGCCACAGGCAGACATCTTATAGAGCTTCAGGACATGGACCTGCTGAAGTATGATTTTGACGGCTATGTTACCTTAAATGGTCAGATCTGCCTGGATCGAAGGCTCAATGTCATCTATGGCAATCCCTTTACAGAAAGGGACAGGGATGCAGTAATCCGTCTTTTTAAAAACAAAGAGATGCCATTGATTCTGATGGAAAAGGACCGGATGTATATCAACTATGTCGATGAGCATGTGGTGCGGGCTCACGAGGATATCCATACCAGGATTCCTGATATCAGGGAATATGGGGGAGCTACTCTATATATGAGCGCTGCCTACTGTGAGAAAGACCGGGAAGCTTTTCTGACCAGTCAGATTGGAGACTGCATTTTCACCCGATGGAGCCGCCATGGCGTGGATATTATCCCCAGAGGGGCCGACAAGGTATCGGGCATCGAGCAGTTCCTGGCCCACGCAGGGATTCGCCGGGAGGAGTCCATGGCATTTGGTGACGGGGAAAATGATGTGGCCATGCTGGAGTATGCCGCTGTGGGGGTTGCCCTGGGCAATGCCAAAAATGAGCAGATTAAGGTGGCAGCGGATTACGTGACCGACCATATTGATGAGGACGGGCTCAGGAAAGCTCTGGTCAGGTATCAGGTGCTGGATGATTGATTGGAGCAGCATGACTGTATTGAGTTTTATAGGATTGGATGAACACAGTCCTGTTCAGGAGTTTTTATAAAAAGGAAGCGAAGAGTATGGGACAAAAAAACAGGAAAGATTATCAGATCATTCATAAGGATTTCCCTTCTCAGAAAGAGAAGATTAAATATTTTCATCATTTGTCCGGAGAGGATCAACTTGAAGCATTACGGGAGATGATTGACATTTCCAGTCATATTGTCTTCCTGGGAGGAGCCGGGGTATCCACCGAGAGCGGCATTCCGGATTTTCGGGGAAAGGACGGCCTTTACCGGAAGAGAGAAAAAAGATTCAGCCGGTATAGACCGGAATATCTGTTAAGTTATGACTGCCTTCACAAAGAACCGGAAGTCTTTTTCTCTTATTTCAGAAAAAATCTTGATTCCAGAAATGCTGCGCCTAATGATGCCCATCTGGCCCTTGCCAATATGGAGGCCCGGGGAAAGCTGGATGGCATTGTCACCCAGAACATCGACGGACTGCATCAGAAGGCAGGAAGCCGGGTGGTGGAGGAGATTCATGGCAGTGCTCTCAGAAGTTACTGTGTTTCCTGTAGAAGATCGTATGGACCGGACTATATTTTTGACAGTGAAGAGGAGATTCCCTTATGCCCGGTCTGCGGGAAAATGGTGCGGCCGGATGTCACCTTGTATGGGGAATTTCTCCCCGATGAGGCCTACAATAATGCAGTCAGTCTGATCAACCGGGCTGATTGCCTGATTATCGGAGGAACCTCCTTGGAGGTAGGTTCGGCTGCTCAGCTGGCGCATCTCTTTCATGGTGAATATCTGATTATCATTAATAAGGGGAAGACAAAGATGGAGGGCAGGGCAGACCTGGTCTTTCATGACAGGATTGGCAGGATATTAAAGTTGATATGATTAAAGCAGAGTAAAGGAGTCCTCTCATAATAATGGTGAAAGGGCTCCTTCTTATTTTAAAAGCATTTGAAAGCATGAAAGCATTTTTAAAAAAATTATATAGCCTAATTATTAAAAGGAATTTTGATGGCAGGGCATATCAGAATTCAATCTGATCCGGCAGCCATGTCTGATCCGGCTTAATGTCCATGAAAAAGATTCGGCCGATGTTCCTGGCGTCCTTAGCCTGCTTATATTGAAACAGCATTCTGCCATGGTCATCAGTGCCTAAAACACGAATCTTTCCGGTGATATGGGACAAGGTATAATCTATGCCTTTTCCCAAACCATTCTGGAGAGCCAACGCATCCTGTGCAATTTGTAAGCCTTCCTGAAGAGGCACCTGAAAATGAGACTTAACCCCTTTCACAGGACGGCACTGGAAGAGATAATGAGGTACAACGCCGATGGCAGTCAGATTTTTAAGCAGGGAAGCGAGGACCTCGGGGTCATCATTAACATCCCGCATCAGAACAGTCTGGTTCTTCACAACGACGCCGGCATCCTGTAATGCTTTGACAGCGGCTTTAGATTCTGCCGTGATTTCCTTTGGATGATTAAAATGAGTTATTACATAAAGCTGTTTTTTCTTCCCAAATGTTTCCAGAACCTGAGTTAGTTCAGGATCAGAAAGAATCCGCTGCGGGAAGGTCACGGGCGTGCGTGTTCCAAAACGAATAAAATCCAGCTGCTCAAGAGTAGTCAATTCCGACAACCACTGTTTTATACGCTCTGTGGTCATCAAAAAGGCATCGCCCCCACTAAGAAGAACATTGCTGATCTGGGGATGCTCTTTGATATAGGACACAACAGCGTCAATATCCTGTGCGATTTCTTCACTTTCAAGGCCTACCAGCCGCCGGCGGAAACAAAAACGACAGTACATGGCACAGTTGGATGTGGTCAGGATCAGCACAGTCTGGGCATACTTGTGCTGCAGTCCCTGCAGTTTGGTATTGCTTTGCTCTCCGCTGGTATCCAGTTCTCCGTCCAGAAGGATGGTATCTCCTGAAGGGATAGACATCTTTCGTATGGGATCATTGGGATCATCCTTATCAATCAAGGAAAAATAGTATTTTGAAACGGACATCGGAAACAGGTCTGATTCTGTTTTGATACGCTGCTGTTCTTCCGTGGTAAGACCAAGCGCCTCACAGAGTTGATCCACATGATTTAAATTTTCCTTCAATAATGCCTGCCAGTTCATTATGGTATCTCACTTTCTAAAAATATCAATGAAATCTGGTATAATAAAATTTCCCACACTGAAATAGGTTATTCACACAGTTTCAACGCAGGAATCTATTTTTATTTTATCATGGATAATAAAAGGTATCAAATAGTTTTTATGGTAAAATATTAACATCGTTAAATGTTGATTCTTGAAAGATGAGAGACAAAAAAACTACCCGCTATGAGCCATCAGGCTATAGCGGGTGGTTTATTCTTGCTGATTAGAGTTTTTTCAGATATTCCTCTACCATACTGGCAGCATCTGCCACATATCTCAGACAAGGGCGGGATTCATAGTAATCCTTTGTCCTTTCCTGAGGTCTCTTTCCGGGGGTTGTCTTCACGCCGCTCAAAAGATCTCTGCAGATGATCGATCCGTGTTTCTCACGGAATTCTTCGGCAAAATCCTGCAGCATCGCATAGTGTGCGGCTTTTGCCTCTGCATCTTTTGGATCATCATATCCGCGAAGCATGCCCAGAACCATAAAGGCACCGCTGACAGCCCCGCAGACCTCGCGCAGACGTCCCATGCCGCCGCCAAAGGAAGAAGCTAAACGGGCACCTGTCGGAAGATCCAGACCGGTCAGATCAGCAAATGCCAGAAAGACTGACTGTGAGCAGTTATATCCTTCCAAAAACAATTCCTTTGCTTTTTCAGGGTGGTCCATCCTGATTTATTCCATAGCCTGCTGAACAGCAACAGCAACCGCTACGGTCATACCAACCATCGGGTTGTTTCCTGCTCCAAGGAATCCCATCATCTCAACATGAGCGGGAACAGAAGAGGAACCTGCAAACTGTGCATCAGAATGCATACGGCCTAAAGTATCGGTCATACCATAGGAAGCCGGACCTGCAGCCATGTTATCGGGATGAAGTGTACGACCTGTACCACCGCCGGAAGCTACGGAGAAGTACTTTCTGCCAGCTTCAAGGCGTTCCTTTTTGTAAGTACCTGCAACCGGATGCTGGAAACGAGTCGGGTTTGTGGAGTTGCCGGTGATGGATACATCAGCATCCTCATGCCACATAATAGCAACACCTTCACGTACATCGTCTGCACCATAGCAGTTAACCTTGGCACGGTCTCCATCAGAATATGCAGTCTTGCTTACGATGGTCAGTGCATGGTCTTCTTTTACGTCAGCTGCAAGATAATCATACTTGGTCTGTACATAGGTAAAACCATTGATCCGGCTGATGATCATGGCTGCATCTTTGCCAAGACCATTCAGGATAACCCGGAGAGGTTTCGTACGTACTTTATTCGCGTTCAGAGCGATCTTGATCGCACCTTCTGCTGCTGCAAATGACTCATGTCCGGCAAGGAATGCGAAGCACTCAGTCTCTTCATCAAGGAGCATTGCACCAAGATTACCATGGCCGATACCAACCTGACGCTGGTCTGCTACGGAACCCGGGATACAGAAAGCCTGGAGACCCTGGCCAATCCACTTGGCAGCTTCTGCAGCAGTCTTTGCGCCTTCTTTGATGGCAATTGCTGCACCTAATTCATAGGCCCATTTTACGTTCTCAAAACAGATGGGCTGTGTGCTCTCTACGATCTGGTATGCATCTACACCTTTGCTGTTGGTAAATGCTTTTACTTCATCAAAATCTTTGAAGCCATACTTGTCAAGAACGGGCTGCAGCTGCGGCATACGTCCTTCATAATTCTCAAATAAAGCCATTTACTGCACCTCCTTCTTATTCCTGACGCGGGTCGATCCACTTCACCGCGCCGTCTTCTGCTTTAAAACGTCCATAAGTACCAAGATTCTTCTCATATGCTTCATTGGGTGACATGCCGCCCTTGATTGCATCCATCATCTTGCCAAGACTCAGGAACTGATATCCGCAAACCTGGTCGTCTTTATCAAGAGCCATCTTTACAACATAACCTTCGGTCATCTCCAGATAACGGGCACCTTTCTGAGCAGTACCGTACATGGTTCCGACCATGGAACGAAGACCCTTTCCAAGGTCCTCAAGACCAGCGCCGACACGAAGACCATTCTCTGAGAATGCGGACTGTGTACGACCGTAAACGATCTGTAAGAACAGTTCTCTCATAGCGGTGTTGATCGCGTCACAAACCAAGTCTGTGTTGAGTGCTTCCAGGAGAGTCTTTCCCGGAAGGATCTCACTTGCCATAGCTGCGGAATGGGTCATTCCGGAGCAGCCGATTGTCTCGACCAAAGCTTCCTGGATGATACCGTCTTTCACGTTCAGGCTCAGCTTGCAGCCACCCTGCTGCGGAGCACACCATCCGATACCATGTGTATAACCGGAAATGTCTTTGATCTCTTTTGCCTGTATCCATTTTCCCTCTTCAGGAATCGGAGCAGGACCGTGATTTGGGCCTTTTGCAACACAAATCATCTCTTCAACTTCTTTTGTAAATTGCATACGACACACTTCCTCCTGTTGATATGATTTGATCAATAAATTGCTTACATAATTTTACCATAATACTGTCAATATTCGCAACCGTTTTTCTTAAGATGGTCAATGCGTTAAGCGCATTGTTCTCTCTTGTTTGTTCATATTGGTTTTACCTTATTTTTACCCTGTTTAAACCAAGATATTTCAGGATTATATCTTGCAAACTATATATTATTGTGAAATGATTGTGTATAGAATTATACAAAACATTACAATAGGGTAGGGGAGAAGATTTCTCCCCTACCAGTACGTATATATTAAGAATTAAGGAGAGGAGAAGAACCGTGAGAAAGAAGAACTATCTGAAACAACTGGGGGCAGGACTCTTTGCTCTTTCTATGGCCTTGAGCAGTGCCCTTCCGGTCCATCTGTCAGCTGCCTTCGTTTCCGGCAGTAAACCAAAGCTGAACAGTGATCCGGTCTATATCAAGGATACCAACGGCAAGAAGACTCATGGGCCAGGAGCTTCGTAATGCTGCTGATGATAATGATAATACCGTGGATGATTTCCTGGGCAACGATTATGACAAGAGCAGAGGGGAGTATCGGCTTCCGGATCTGCAGAAAGATTCCAGAGGAGGATTTGCCAGTGTTGTTACCAGTATATATACCATGGCTTCAAATGACTATGATTATGTCACCTTCGGCCTGGCCATTTACGATATTGATATCAGTCCCATCGCGGCGGATGGTCTGGATTATGTCGCTGCAGCCCAGGATTATGAGAAAGAAGAGAATCCTCTTAAGGCAGCTGCTGAGCATGGGGTTCACGGAGTAACCTACACAGAGACCAATGATCGTAATTATAAATGATCTATAAAAATCAGGCCCTTTGCAGAAACAAAGGGCCTGATTAATTATACTATTTTTCAGGAAGATTCCCAGAGACGACGTGTTATTTCACTTGAACCTTCACAATCTTATACACTCCGTTTTGAGCATATACATAGATCTTACAGCTTCCTTTTTTGATCGCTTTGATCTTCCCGGTTTTGGATACAGTTGCAACTTTGGGATTAGAAGATTCATAGGCAATCTTACGATGACGTCTGATCTTCCGTTTTGTTGATTCAGGGATCTCTTTGGCTTGAATCTTAAAAGTTTTCTTCTTTTTCAGAATAACCTTGGTCTTGTTTA
>JBGUIF010000100.1:0-60197 GCA_045112755.1 Anaerobutyricum sp. | reverse complement strand
GCGAAAAACAGAGTGGCGGTTAATACAACCGGATCCACTCTGTCATAGTTTCAGGATAAATAGTTACAACTTATGTTATTTAGGACGAAAACAATAATTTACGTCCCGAAAATTCGCAAAAAAAACAGGAACAGAATCTAGAACTTTGTAAGTTCAGGAGAAAGTGTATCATCGTTGACAATCTCATCACGAAGGTCTCCGGATACCTCGATATTGCCGGGAGCCACGATGAAAATGTTATTGGAGATTGCCTTGAGGGATCCATCTACCGCAAAGCTTGCGCCGCCGATAAAATCGATAATTCTCTGTGCCTGGCTGATCTCAATACCTTCCAGGTTAACAACGATGGTCTTCCCTTCCTTCAGGAAATCAGCTACGATCTGAGCCTCATTAAATGTCTGTGGTCTGATAACTTTCACAATCTCACCTTCTTCTAAATTAACATGAAATGGAATGACCCTTCCCTGGGGCTCTTCCACGAATTCTTCCTGATCTTCAATCTCTTTTTCTCTGCGGCCGAAAGGTCTGAATCCGCGGCGAACCTTTTTCTCTTCAGCCTCTTCCATAAGGTTGGGAACCTCAAATTCCTCTTCCTCTAACTGTTCCTCTTCCTCATCGTAAGTTTCCTCATCGTCATACTCCTCGTACTCTTCGTACTCCTCGTATTCGTCCTCCATATCATTCAGACGCATCATATTCAGAAACTTCTCTGCAAATCTTCCCATTGACTTAATCCTCCATTATCTGTTGTAATTCCTCTCACCGAAGATTCCGGTCCCAACCCTCAGCATGGTTGCTCCTTCTTCCACGGCTATCTCATAATCATTTGTCATACCCATTGACAAAATCTTCATGTCTATATTATCAACGTTTTTTGCCTTAATGTCAACAAATAATTTATGTAATTTTCGAAAATAACAACGATTTTCTTCAGGATTCGTCACATAGGGGGCACTGGTCATCAGTCCGGCCACATGAACATGGGAAAGTGGGCTGATCTTGTCAAGAAATGCTTCGACATCCTCAGGTGCAAGGCCGAATTTGGTGTCCTCACCGGCTACGTTGACCTGCACCAGGATCTCGGCCGTCAGGGACCGCCGGGCAGCCTCCTTCTCAATCTGTTCTGCCAGAGACAAAGTATCCACTGAATGGATCAGTTCCACCTTATCAATAATATATTTTACCTTGTTCCTCTGCAGATGGCCGATCATATGCCAGCGCACGGGTCTCGACACCTGCTCATATTTGCCGACGAGCTCCTGGACATAATTTTCTCCATAGTCCATCTGCCCGGCAGGAATCAATGTCTCGATATCTGCCAGAGGCTTGGTCTTGCTGACTGCCACCAGGGTCACTTCCCGCGGATCTCTTCCCACTCTTTGGCAGGCAGCTGCAATTTTCTCCTGAACATTTCTAAGATTCTCAACTAACATCATAATCTCCCATCCTTCATCAAATTCCGATGAAATCTAATAGATTACCTGGTTCTCCTTCACCGTGCTGCTATTCAGAATAATGCGGTCATAGAGGGCAACTTCACTGTCTGAGATGGAAATGATGCAATAGTCCTCATTTCTCTGCTCAATGGAGACAATCCGGAATATGGTGTATCCTCTATTGATGCTGTAAACCCCCTGAAAAGTTGTCGTGGCCGGAAGATTCATGGTATTCTCTCTTCTTTCGTCTGCAATCTCCATGCCCTCCTCCAAACCAGGCCCGTTGATCCAGGCGATGCCATTCTCATTCTTATACACTTTTACATTTCTCTGGAGAATCCTGGTCTCACCATCCTGATCCTTGACCACAAGATTTATATGATCCTTGGACCTGGAATTACTTCCCCTCACCAGGTAATTTCCTGGAATCTGGAAGACCTCTTTTTCCACGATCGAGCTGGAAGGAATCTTCAATCCTTTTGTGGAGGAGAGGATGATTTCCACGTAAAGGTATCTCTGATTAATGTACCTTTGCACGTAATCATCAAAGGTTAAAATCGCATAGGGAGAGCCGTTGATCTTCCTGCAGTCGTAGGCTGCCTGGATCGTAAAATTGTCCTTGCCGAAAAAGACATCCACTTTGGAGATTTCTTTCTTTTTCAACTTGTTCAGCCGAAAATAATCTCCCTCATCCAGGGGGACAATTAATTTCCAGTTCTGACCTCTGACCAGGCGGTACACCGAATCCCCTTTTTTCTGCTTTTCAGAACTTTGCAGTTCTACCATTTTGGCCTTATTGACAAAAGTGTCCCGGTCAATCGCTTTCACTTCCAGATTCTCCAAACCGTCGCTGGAGAAAGATACTATCCCTGAATCTTTGGCTTTTACAGCTACATAGGAATCCTTGCCGTACCTTTTCCTCAGCTCTTTACTGTGCTTGGCCAGGACTGTATCCAGGTAAGCTGTCAGGTCATGGGAGATATCTCTGTGAGACTCATAGACGGCAGAAAAATTATCATCTGAGTAGCTCTCGGAAAAAGTCCTGAGTCTCTCGATGATACGGTCTCTCTCAGTATCAGTCATGGTCTCCTGGGCCTCAAGGCCATTGAGATAGGCCTGAATCTTGCCCGAGGTATCAATCATGTAGACAGTACCCCCTTTACTGACTCTGGCACTGTCCTGCAGGTAATGGTTCACATAGCCATCCTGCTCCAGTGTATAAACTGTCTCATCCCGGATTACAATTCCGGTTCCGCTGATCTTATCCTCGATATCACTGGCGCTCACCTCATAAACAGCAAGCTTGTCCTTGCTGAGATAAGTCACCACATAAAATGCCAGATAAACTATGATCAGAAAGAAGACAATCGTCCCCAGATTTATTGGCAGGGGTTTCCACTTGTTTAACTTGTCTCTCATCATTTTCACCAACAATCTGTCTGTTCCCGCCGGCATGCCCGGACCCGGAAATTCTGTCCTTCAGGGGATAACAAGACCTGCGGGATAAAGAAAGACAGCCCCATATCTCTATGAGGCAGTCTGTCATGTCATGATAGAACTTCAGATAGAACTTCAGATAAGACTTCAGATAAGATTTCTTTGTCCATCCGTCCTATAAAGCGCTGGATACCAGTGGCTGCAGCTTCTCAGGCAAATCTTTCTTGTCCAAAGAAATACTGATCACAAAATTAACATCAAACTTTTTGGAAATCTTCTCAAGCTTATCGAGGGCGTACTCCAGATTATCCTGGACAAAAGCAATCGTAAGAAAACTATCAAGGTATATGACGTCAAGATCATGATCCTGAGAGATAATGCCTGCAATAAATCCAAGGAACATATCTGTATCTTCGATTCCGTACTCCGTCACAACAATCAGACGAATCTTGTTGCTCAGTTCATACATATGTTTATTGTTCTTGTCAATATAAACAATCGTTCCATGGGTAGACTTTATATCATCATTTGCTCTCTGAATAAGGATCTTGGTTTTTCCTTTTCCTTTTGAACCTGCAATAATATCAATCATTTTTATGCCCTCCTTTAGTTTAGCTGATTCTTCAGAACTGCAGAAGATGATCCGCTGTTCTGTTACCCCAATTATAATTTATATAGATTAAAATCACAACCTCTAATTTACCGTTTTTGCCAGAAGGCGGGTCATAGACCGGTAAAGGTCATCCTTGGTGTCAGCGCCAAGAACCACGGAGTAGAAACGTTCTCCTTTCTGGTTCTCTGTGAGCACCATGAGGCATGACTTGGCCATAGAAGTAGTTCCGGTCTTTCCGCCGAACATGGTGACACCCTCAGGGAGATCATATTCCCTGAGAAGATAATGATTGGTACTTTCCATAAACTCACTGACCTGAGTGCCGCTGCTGTTTACATAAGTCATCGTATAATTGCTGCTGGAGATGGTATCAATAAAGACGTCGTACTTGGTCGCCTCCCTGAAAATGAGGTAGAGGTCATAAGCCGTCGTGTAATGATTATCATCATGCAGACCATTGGAATTGACAAAATGTGTGCCGGTGGCTCCAAGTTCCTGAGCTCTTTTGTTCATAAGCTCTGCAAATTTTGCTTCACTTCCCGCGATATACTCTGCAAGGATCACCGCACAGTCATTGGCTGACTTGATGAGCATCGTATGGAAAACCTGATCCACAGTCACCTTGTCCCCCTTGGACAAAGAGCTGACTACTGCTCCGTCCTCACCCAGGATAATATCGTGATCCAGGGTGATCTCATCGTCCAGATTTCCCCTCTCCAGCACAAGAAGGGCTGTCATGACCTTGGTAATGCTGGCCGGATACAGTCTCTGAAAACAATGGCTGGACTCTACTGCCTTAAGGCGGCTCTGATTGATCAGGAGATCCGCGTAATCAGAAGTAATGTAGTTGGGATCCGTCTCGTCAGCGGGGTCGATCACAGCAAGGGATTCCGCCATCCCGCTCAATTCCACCCCGGCGTCCTTTTTATGATTGTTGTAATAATTCTCAAAGGAATCCTGGAAGGAAAGGGGACTCGATCCGCATCCTGAGAAAGATACTGCCATCAAAAGAAGACAGAGAAAGATAACCATTCTCTGTCTGAGATAGTTTATTTTATTTTTATTGTTCATAGCTTTATCTGTTTTTTCTGTTTTATCCATTATCGATACATCTCCCGCCACTCCAGGTCTCCCCGGTCAAGTGCTTTGATGAGGAGCTCTGCCGTAGCCAGGTTGGTTGCAAGAGGAATATTATGCTCGTCACACAAATGAAGAATATTGAAGATATCCGGCTCAGAGGGCGCTTTAAAAGGGGCCCTGAGAAAGATAACCATATCGATCATATTGTGTTCAATCTGGGATCCCATCTGCTGGTCTCCCCCCAGTGAACCGGCAAGATATTTGTGAATTGAGAGATTGGTCACTTCCTCAATAAGTCTTCCGGTCGTCGCCGTAGCATAAAGCTCATGCTTATTCAAAATGCCCCTGTAAGCGATGCAGAAGTTCTGCATCAATTTCTTCTTCTCGTCATGTGCAATCAATCCAATATTCATAATACCTCTCCTAGTAATGTCTCTGCAGTCCTATATTGAGGACCATGCCTATGCCTGCCATACAGCTGAGCAGGGATGTCAGGCCATAGCTGACAAATGGCAGGGGCAATCCCGTGTTGGGCAGAATCTCTGTTGCAACTCCTATATTGATGAAAGACTGGAATCCAATCAGCGCCGCCATGCCGACGGCAATCAGCCGGCCGCTGATATTTTTTGCCCGGAAAGCAGTTTTCAGGCACTCGACCACAATGACCGAGAGCAGGCCTACAACAATGATGCTCCCCACAAATCCCGTCTCTTCTCCGACCACAGAGAAAATGAAATCCGTCTGTTGTTCCGAAACCAGACCGGTATCTGTCACCGTGACAGATACGTCTGAAATCGTATTGTTATTCAGTCCCTTGCCGTAGAGCTGGCCTGATCCGATGGCCATAACAGAATTGTCCTGCTGGTAGGCACTGGAACTGGAGTATTCCGCCGGATTGATAAAGGCCATAATTCTTGTAACCTGATAATCCTGCAGCAGAATCTGGTTTGGCGTCTGAATGTACCAGATGAACAAGCCCAGCAGTGGAACCATAACCAACAGGCAGTTTCGGATCAGCTTCCCGCTGATTCCCCCCACAAAAATCACTGCCAGCAGGATTGCGATGATATCCAGCGTCGTGGACAGGTCCGGCTCAATCACCACCAGAAACAGAGGAACAGCGCACAGCCCCGCCAGTTTCAGCAGAACCTTCCACTCGTTGAAATCCTCCTCGTGTTCCTGGATATATACCGCCACAAAAATAATCATGATTACCTTGGTAAACTCCGAGGGCTGAATCCTCGTAAATCCCAGATTAATCCATCTTCTGGCACCACCGACCCGCACGCCGGCCACCTTTACAAATAGCAGCACCACGATGTTGATGATGTAGAGAATCTGGCTGTAATCACAGATAAAATTATAATTGACTACTGACAACAAAAACATCAGAGCGGAGCAGCACAGAAGCCCCCCCAATTGTCTGGCAGTATAAGTACTGTCAGCACTGTTAATAAAAACAACCCCCAAAATACTGATTGCAGACACTGCAAGGACCAGAATCCAGTTATAATTCTTCAACTGGTATTTCTGTCTTAACATATGTGCCCTCCTTTCGGCAGGTCCCTGACATAATCAGACGGAAAAGCATTCCGGAAATATGTCATCTGCCGTTTTTCTTGATCTCCTTGATGGGAATATTGGCATAGATAGCGGGTACATTGCCGTTGCCGCCCTCGGACTCGGTCTGTGTAATCTGAATGTCAAGTCCCTGTGTGTCAATCTCCATATATTTTGAGATCACCTGTATAATGTCATTTTTAATCATTTCCATCGTGTCCGGTGAACAGTTGGCACGGTCAGACACGAGTACCAGCTTTAATCTGTCCTTAGCTTTGCTTCCCGAAGATCTTTTCCGGAAAAACGCATCCATGAAACCCATTCGGTATTCCTCCTATTTCCGATAATAATCCTTAGTAACCTCTCCTGAAAAGATTGGCAAGCTTCTTGAAAAATCCATCTGCCTGGAATTCCATGATCGGCACTTCCTCTCCGGTCACTCTCCGGCAAATGTTGGCGTATGCCTTACCTGCCTGGGTATCTTTGCCCACAACCGGCTCACCTTCATTGGTGGCAATGACGATGTTCTCATCATCCGGGACAACGCCGATCAGATCTATGGCCAGGATGTCCAGGACGTCCTCGACAGACATCATATCACCCTTCTTTACCATATCCATTCGAATCCGGTTTACGATCAGCTGAATCTTTTTAAACTCTTCTGACTCCAGAAGACCTATGATCCTGTCGGCATCACGAATTGCGGAGACCTCAGGGGTCGTCACGATCAGAGCCCGGTCAGCGCCGGCGATGGCATTCTTAAATCCCTGTTCAATCCCCGCAGGACAGTCAAGGATAATATAGTCAAAATCATCCTTGAGTTCTTCTGTGAGCGCCTTCATCTGCTCTGGGGTCACTGATGTCTTATCCCTGGTCTGCGCTGAGGGCAGAAGGAAAAGGTTGGGGTACTTCTTATCTTTGATCATGGCCTGTTTCGGACGGCAGTTTCCCTCCACCACGTCCACCAGATTGTAGACAATCCGGTTTTCAAGGCCCATGACAACATCAAGATTCCGTAGTCCGATATCCGTATCAATCAGTACAACCTTCTTCCCAAGCTGGGCAAGTCCGGTTCCCACGTTCGCGGTAGTTGTAGTCTTGCCAACGCCACCCTTTCCGGATGTGATTACTATTACTTCACTCATCTTTATTCTCCTTTATCTTGCTGATTTGTACTTATCTCACTAATCAGAGACCTGGTGATCGTCTCCACAAAAATATTTCCCTTTTCCACAAAAGCCTGTTTGGGTTCCAGCTCCGGTTCCTTTTTCCGCCGAAGCTTCTTCGGTCTTCCCTTAGCGTCCTCAGATCTGGCGATACAGTCGCCGATCTGGATCTGCATAGGATCCATGAGCAGGGCTGCCACAAGAGCATTTCTGTCATTGGGATAGCCCGCATAGATAATTCCTTTCAGGCAGCCCAGAACAACCACGTTGCCGCCGGCAACGATCTGGGCACCCGGGTTAATGTCCCCAAGGACAACGATGGACCCTTCCACCTCAATCTTCTGTCCGGACCTGAGAGTTCCCCTGTAGAACTGACCATGCATTCCCACCCGGCTGTCAGTTTTATCCAGCTGGACAGAGATGGCTTTCTCCGTGCCAGGAGCATCTGAAAGATTGCTCTGAGGCTCCCTTTTTCTCTCTTCCCGGATGCCGGTGCCGGACCTTTTTTCCCTGCTGGCCGAACTATCTTCAACTCTTCTTAAAAGGTCCGGATCTGCCTCCCTGATTGCCTGGGCAAACTCTGTCTCATAGGCCGCGGCCCCATCAATAATGTAGGGAATCTGAAGCCCGCCGCTCTCAGAGATCGTATCCACCAGAAGATTCTGCTGGCCTGAGGTCAGACTCCTGCCCACAAAGCTGATGGCCATGGGCCGGCTCTTGTCAAAGAATCCCGCGGATTCTTTAAATTTATCCTCCACATTGCGGAGCAATTCCTCAAAGGGAATGGTCGGATTCAACACGATTTGAAATCCGTATTTATTGCCTTTAATAATGACGGAACTTTTCATATCTTCCTCCTGAAACTAGTCATTACTTCCATCAGAACCGGAAGGAATCAGTGCTTTCGTTGCTTCTCTCTCTTCCTTGTCTGTCTTGCCGAAATAATAACGATAGATGTCTCTGGCAATCTCGGCCGCATTGGTGGAAGTATATCCGTTGGGCACGACCACCGTCATGGTGATATCCGGATTATCAAATGGGGCATAGGAGATAAAAAGCGCATGATTAGGTCTGTTCTTATTCTCCTGGGCCGTTCCGGTCTTGCCTGCGACTTTCAGGCCCTGTTTTTCATATAGTGATTTTATGGTGCTGTGTTTTCCGTAGACCACATCCTGCATACCAGTTTTGATCAGCCGGTAGCTTTCTTCGGAAACATCCAGAGATCCGTCGGTCCTCTTCTTATAGCCGCGCACCACATTTCCCTTGGCATCCGTTGTCTTTTCCACCAGGGAAAGCTTGAGCAGTTCCTTCTCATTGACAAGGGAGCTAACATATCTGGAAATCTGGCTTGGTGTGTAACTGTGGGTACCCTGTCCGATGGCTGAACGCACCGCATCCTCGTCCGAAATCCTCGGTTCGTATTCCGAGATTTCCAGACCGGACTTCCTGTCCAGACCGTAGAGGACAGCGTATTGTTTCAGTCTTTCCAGGCCGACATCACTGTGGTAGGTGCCGTCGACAGTTCCCAGATCATAACCCATGGTGTAGAAGAAGAAGTTGCAGGAAACAGCGATGGCGCCGCTGACATTCAACTGCCCGTGGGTGCCATTGGGGTAAATCCAGCACTTGGCAGCCGGTGAAATCTTATCAAATACCCCGGTACACTTCACATAGGTATCTCCACTGATCAGTTCTTCCTCCAGTACCGCTGTGGCAGAGATGGGCTTGAAAGTAGAACCCGGAGCCGTTCGGGTCTGAGTACATCGGTTCAGCATGGGAGATGATTTATCTTCATTCAGTCCCGCATAGTACTGGGAGTCTATACCGTTGGCCATCCGGTTATTATCAAAGCTTGGGTAGGACACCATGGCACGGACTTCCCCGGTATCGGGATCGGTGATAATCACAGAGCCCGAGCAGGGATCCAGCGCCAGCTGAGCCGGCGTTATCTGTATGTTTTCAATCTTGTTGGATATAAAATTATAAGCGGATAGTTTATTGTCTTTTAAACTATTATAATCTTTATCCTTCTCTTTATCAAGAACCCCCTGATCATAAAGGAGCATGCATAATTGCTTCCCTTTCAGATCCCCGTTCCTGATCATATATTTATAAAGAATTTTATCAAACTCTTCCTCTGTTTTCAACTTCTCCAGAATATTGTTGACCAGCTCCGCGTAGATCTCATCCGCGTCATAATAATCGGACTTGATCTGTAATGAATCAATATCCACCCACTCTTTGTTGATGGCATATTTCAGAAACTCTCTGAAGCTGATCTTCCCGTTCTTCCAGTTGGTGTAGGTCTCATCATCATCAGAAATCTCGGAGATGATAAGAATATCCTCATCTGTCAGCATTCGATAGATGTAGTCCACATAGTCAAGCTCTTCCTCACTAAGATTCTCCAGAGCTGTCTTTCCCGTGAGGAGACTGGAACGGAGATCTCTCATCTCCTTATCCTGCTTCTTCTGAAACAGGCTGTAGACCCTCTTCTCATTGGCTGCGGCATCCTCTTTATTCAGATGTTCTATGTCGATCACATTATTGTCAATGAGGGCAAAATAGACATCCTTCACAGGAATCATCTTCTCCGAACCCTTGTCATCAGCCTCAGTGAGGTGGGCGAGGATAATACCAGCCAGCCTTCTCTCCAGAATATTGTAGGCATATTTCTGAAGATCAGCATCTATAGTGAGATAGATGTCGTTTCCTGCAGATGACTCGGAAGTTTCCACCACCTTGATCACCTTGCCCAGATTGTCCACCAGAACCTTCTGATAGCCCTTTTTTCCTTTAAGCTGGCTCTCCATAGCCTGCTCGATTCCCGTTTTGCCCACCACATCATTGGCCACATATTTCTCACCGTTCTTATTCAGTTCCAGCAGCTCGCTCTCAGAAGCAATCCCCGTATATCCGATGATGGCAGAAAAATACTTGGAATCATTATACTTTCTCAGAGAGTCTGCCTCTATCTCCACCCCCGGGAACTCCGAGGCATCCTCGGAGATGGCAGCAATGCTCTTGTCGCTGATATTGGAAGCAACGGTGATGGGTCTGGTCTGAGAGTAGCGATTCATAAAAGAATCGTACCTGATGGACATGATCTTCAGGGTATCCTCCATAGAATAGTCGTCCGAGATGCCGAACATTACTCCGGACCCGGGAAGACCTCCCGTTCCGGTCCTGAGATATTCATAAACCTCATCCGGTGAGGCATTGATCATCCTCTCAGCATTCTCCCGGTCCTGGCCGGTGAGGTTATCCAGATTGGTAATCGAGTAGATCTCCTTTTTAAAGCGGGTCAGGGAAGATCCTTTTTCCGTAAACCGCAGTCTTCCCTTGTTGTCAAGCTTCAGGGGCAAATCATAGTTGATGGTGTCCCCGTTGTTCTCAAGGAGCTTGATCAGCCTGAAAATAATCTCATTTCTGACATCATTTTCCGTGACCTTCTTCCCGGTCTCCTGGCTCCTGATCCTGGCCAGCTCCGCCGTCCGGTCCGTGGAGGACAAAGTTACAGTGTAGGCCAGCTGGTTATAAGCCAGCAGCTGGCCTTTGCAGTCATAAATATTGCCCCGGGACCCGCTGATCTCGATATTTTTCTCAACCTTATAGTCAAAATTGGCCTGGTGCTCTTCCCCTTCAAGGATCTGAAGAACAAACAGCCTGTGCACCAGGACAATCATCAGGGTCAACAGCAGAATCCCTGTCAGGGCCAGCCGGTTTGATATGATCTCTTTTGCCTTTTTTTTGAGCTTGTCAAAATCAAGCTCTTTCATTTTTTTAAACAAAATCAGCACTCCCTTGTTCCGTCCTGGACAGTCTGTCGTTAATCCTCAGCAGCAGCCGGTATAAAATAATAGCCACAGCCACTGTGTAGACCAGCTCAGGAAGGATTACCGTCCTGAGATAATAAAGAAAATGCAGATGCCTGTGAAGCAGTCCCGCCACAATATACATGAGCAGCCCATAAACCAGGTCATTGCAGCCAATCAGAATCAGAGGCAGAACATTGTCATCTGAATAGTACATCCGATGGAAAAATCCATCCACAAATCCAAATATCATATAAAGAAAAGCGTAGGCTCCAAGGTATTTTCCAAAGAAAATATCCAGCAGCAGACCGGAGAAAAACCCGGTCAGCATACCTGCCTTCTGCCCCCGCATCACCGCTGTGGAGCAGACCAGAACAATCAGGATATTCGGTGTGATTCCCGCCAGCCTGACCATATCAAAAACCGAGGTCTGGAGCAAAAAACAGGTAAGCACCAGTAATGTGGTTATAAGTACTCTCCTCATGGCATAACTCCTAATATATGAATATCAGGCGGAAGTCACTGTGAACCAGTTCCCTGTTCTCCCCGCCTGAATCAGTCAATCATTCCGGCGAAGTCTCTTAATCAAGAAACTCCGCTGCCATTTACCAGAAGCCGCTGCGGTTTTGCAGCTGCCTGGTGCAATCTTCATCCCTCAGTCCGCACTCTCCGAACCTGAAGGCACTTCCTTCATATCTGTAATAATCAGCACCTGTTCGATATGCTGGAAATCCGCCACAGGATAAACCTTGCCCGACTTGGTCAGGTTGGAGGAATCCATCACGATGTTGCTGGCAGTGCCGATCCGTATGCCCGGCAGATACTTGGAACTGATATTGGAAGTCACCAGTTCCTCCCCAGCCATCATGGCGGCATCCTTGCTGATGTACATCAGCCTGATCATCCCTTCCTCCTGCATGGTCTGAAGATCTCCTCTGACTACACAGGTATCCCCGGTCTTTAAGGATTTGGCACTGACCCTGCTCTCATCATCGATGATCGTCCGGATCTTGGCATAATTCCTGCCGGTCTCAGTGACAATGCCCACCAGACCGTTGCCCGAGAGCACATTCATGTCCACTTTGATCCCGTCATCAGAACCCTTATTCACCAGAAATGTGGTATACCAGTTTCCGCCGCCGCTGCTGATGACTCTTGCACCGACTGTGTGATAATCCGCGTACTCCTGCTTGAGGGCAAGCAGTTCCTGCAGGCTGGTCAGCTCCTGCTGACTGTCTGACAGCCGCTCATTTTCCCTGGTCAGCTCCTCCACCTGGGCAGCCAGCTCTTTATTCTCTTCCTGCAGCTCCCTCATGGTCCGCAGTGAACCTGCATGGTCCGAGATCCATGTACCCACGGTATTGATTCCGCTCTGCATGGGGACCACCACATAACCGACAATGTTGGTAAAAGGTCTGGAAATCCCCTTGAAGGCAACACTGATCATCAGAAGTGCCCCGCAGATCACCGTGAGAAAGACCAGGAGCATCCTGGGGGAGAAATGAAACTTTCTGCGATATTTCATCATTTACGATCATCCCCTCTTTTAGTGGAACGTGGACTCCTGCAGAGAATTAGCCAATCGCTCATACTGCGGGTTCTCCATGATCATACCCAGTCCTCTGACCACCGTCAGCTGGGGCTCTTCCATCTTGATGATGGACAGTCCTGTCTCCTGCTGGATCAGCAGGTCAAGGTTGTTGATCAGGGTGGAACCGCCGGTCATGCAGATACCGTCGTGCATGATGTCCATGGACAGCTCAGGCGGGGTCTTCTCAAGGATAAACTTGATGGAGTCAATGATGGAGGACATACTCTCAGCCATCGCTTCGTAGATCAGATGATTGGTCACTGTCACTCTGTTGGGAAGACCGGTGATCAGGTTGCGGCCCATCACGTCGAAGGTCTTCTCCTCCTCCTCTTTGATCCCGCTGGCCAGCTGCATCTTCAGGCGCTCAGCACTCTTCATACCGATCACCAGGTTGTGTTTCTTCTTCACAGCCTGCTGGATCGCCTCGTCAAAACGAGTACCGCCAATCTTGAGCAGGCGGCTCTGTACGATGCCGCCGAGGCTGATGAGACTGATCTCCGTGGTATCTGCACCGATGTTTACAATCAGACGGCCGGTGGCATCCATGACATCGAGTCCTGCCCCGAGGGCGTCAGCGATCGGCTTCTCCACGAGACGGATCTTCTTGGTCTTTAAGGTGGAACTTGCAATCAGGTCATAGAAGGCTCTCTTCTCCACCTCTGTGATATCCGTCGGGACGGCAATCAGAAATTCAGAATTACCGCCGGCAGACAGTCCCTCTGCCAGCTTCTTTCCATAGGAACTCTTAAAATACATCTGGATCATCATCTGCATGGCCGTAAAGTCGGCAATCACGCCATTGATGATCGGCTTCTTCACCTGGATATTCTTCGGTGCTTTCTCATACATGGAGTGGGCCTCATCTCCGAGAGCCAGCGGATCCTTCTTATTCACCACCGCGATCATATTCTTCTGATGAAGAATCACTCCAGCGCCTTTTTGATATATTTTAATGGCATTTGTGCCCATGTCAATTCCGTATATTTTCTCAGACATCCGTCTCGTCGTCTCCTTTCCTAATAAATGCTGCGGCTGCTCTCCCGGGACAGCAGGACCTGCCCTGACAAAAAGGAGAGGAGGCAGCGGCTCCTCAGTAAATATAACATGAAACAAATGCGGAGGCAGTCCGCATTTTCCCCATAGTTATCAAAATAATTCTTCCATGACCTGTACCATTCCGGCAGTGACCGCCGGACTTACATCATCTTTTGTTCCCGCAGGCTGACATAACTCTTATTACCGATGATAATATGGTCGGAAAGAGGAATGCCCAGCATCTCCCCGGCATCACGAATCTGCCTGGTCAGAATCAGATCCTGCCGGCTGGGTGCCGGATCACCTGAGGGGTGGTTGTGAATGAGAATCAGATAGACCGCCTGATATTTCAGCGCGGTCATAAAGATATCTCTGGCAGAAACACTGGCGCTGTTGGCCGTCCCGACAGAAATCTCTTCCTCTCTGATCAGGCAGTGCTTGCCATTGAGAATCAGAAGCTTGACATGCTCCTCCTCCAGATGACGCATCTGCTCCATATAACACTCGGCAATCAGTTCAGGGGCACTGAAATCCCGGGTCCTGACACCGGGAGCACAGGCCAGTCTCCGGGCCAGTTCCGCCACGCAGAGCAGTTCCACAGCCTTCACTTTCCCAATCCCCTTTATGGCGGTCAGCGAAGGAAGGTCCATGTGATGGAGCCCCGTGATTCCCTTGTGGAGCGGATGGGCGTCGAGCAGAAGATATGCCACGTCCATGGCAGAACAGTTCTTTGTTCCGCTGCGAAGTATCACTGCCAGCAGTTCTCCGTCCGACAGGCTGCCTGCACCGTACTCCAGACACTTCTCGTAGGGTCTCTCCGAGGCCGGTCTGTCCTTCATGGTAAAATGCTTGTTTTCTGTATTCATTCAGGTTCATCTCCCTTCTGAAACCCTCCAGGCACAGGCAGAGATAAACACCGTAATTTTAGCATAAAAAAAATTTTTTGTATATATTTAGAGGCCAAATTGAATCGTTAACTTTTTGTGTTCTTTTATTACAGCGGTATTACACTTTGTCATCCTCCGGAGTCCCAGGCAGAGACAGCCTGCCGGTCTCCACAATCTTCTGCAGGGACATCATGATTCCAAATTTGGCATGGGGATAGGTGAGCCCCCCCTGAAAGTATACTGCGTAGGGCTCCTTCAGAGGGCCGTCGGCAGAGAGTTCAATGGAGGCGCCCGAGACAAAGGCTCCGGCTGCCATGATCACTTTGGAGTCATAGCCCGGCATGTCCCAGGGTTCTGGTCTTACAAAGCTGTCCACCGGTGCTGCGGCCTGGATCCCCTCACAGAAGGCAATCAGCAGATCCGGATCGTGGAATTCCACTTCCTGGATAATATCGTATCTCTTCTCTTTCGCCGCAGGCAGAGCCCTGCATCCAAGACCCTCATAGATCCTGGCAGCCAGAATCGCTCCTTTCTGGGCAGAGGCGACCACTGTCGGTGCCAGGAAGAGTCCCTGGGTCAGAGCGGCAGTCACGCCAAGACTGGCGCCGACCTCTCTGCCAAGACCTGGGGAGGTCAACCGGACCGCCGCCCGCTCAATGCACTCCCTTCTGCCGCATAGATAGCCGCCGATGGGTGCCAGGCCTCCTCCGGGATTCTTGATGAGAGACCCCACCACCAGGTCCGCTCCCACATCCGATGGCTCCTGGAGTTCCACGAACTCTCCATAGCAATTATCCACCATGCAGAGGATATCCGGCCGGATTTTTTTTACAAAAGCGATCAGGCTGCCAATCTGCTCCACAGACAGGGTCGGCCTGGAGGCATAACCTCTGGACCGCTGAATAGTGACCATCCTGGTCCTGTCCCCGATGGCACGGCGGATTCCCTCCCAGTCAAAGCTTCCGTCAGGCAGCAGGTCCACCTGCCGGTAACTGATACCATACTCCGCCAGGGAACCCGTGGAAGGCCGGATTCCTATGACTTCCTCCAGGGTGTCATAGGGCTTTCCCACCGGGGAGAGCAGCTGGTCTCCGGGTCTCAGCTGGCTCATCAAAGCCAGGGCCAGCGCGTGGGTTCCGCAGGTAATCTGAGCCCGGACCAGAGCATCCTCTGTATGAAAAACATCTGCATAGACTGCCTCCAGAGTCTCCCGGCCCAGGTCATTGTAACCGTAACCTGTCGTGGGGGAAAAGCAGCTCTCGCTGAGCCGATTCTTCTGCATGGCCGCCAGAACTTTCATCTGATTGCACTCGGCAATTCTGTCAATCTGTGCAAATCGGTCCTTCAGTTCTTCCTCTGCCTTGATACAATAATCGTAGACGGCCCCGGATATCCCCATTTTCCTGTACTGATCTCTCAACATGTCCTCTCTTCTTTCCTTAAAAATCCATCCTGCATTATGCCCGGATCCGGCTGAGCATGCTGGCAAGAAGCCGGTCTTCCTCCGGATAATCCTCCTTGTTCATCCAGATGACATCCTTCTCCCTGCGAAACCATGTCAGCTGCCTCTTGGCAAAATGTCTCGTATCCTTTTTGATCTGTTCAACAGTCTCGTCCAGTGACCGCTCTCCCCTAAGATAGGGGAAGAATTCCCGATAACCGATTCCCTGCATGGACGTCATATCCTCCCGAAGTCCTTCCCGGATCAGACCGCAGGCTTCCTGTTCCAGGCCCAGATCCATCATCTGGTCCACCCGGCGGTTGATTCTGTCATAAAGATCCTGCCGCCGGCAGTTCAGAACGAAATACCACAGGTCATAAGGGGAGGTTCTCCCCCTTTCCCTGCTGTTGTGGTCGGAGAGACGCGTTCCCGTCTCATAAAAGAATTCCAGAGCCCGGATGACCCTTTTTACATTGTTGGCATGAATTCCGGCCGCGTAGGCCGGGTCCACCTCTTCCAGCAAAGAGTGAAGATGCTCTGCACCTCTCTCCTCGGCCAGGGCCCGCAGCCTTCTGCGGCAGCCGGATTCCTGATGTTCCTCAAAGTTCACGTCATAGGCAAGTGCCTGTATATAGAAGCCTGTCCCCCCTGTCACCACAGGGATACGGCCCCGGCTGTAAATTCCTTCCATGGCTTCCCTGGCCATGGAAGTAAAGGTTACCACATTAAAATCCTCATCGGGTTCAAGCACATCGATGAGATGGTGGGGAATCCCCTCCATCTCCTGTCTGGTCACTTTGGCTGTCCCTATGTCCATCCGCCGGTAGACCTGCATAGAGTCAGCACTGACGATTTCCCCGTCAAGCGCTCTGGCAAGCCGCAGAGACAGGGCTGTCTTTCCCACCGCTGTCGGCCCTGTCAGAACCACCAGAGGTCTTTTTTTCCTCTCCATCTGCCTGCCTTCCTTTCTGATGTATTCCCCCGCTGCAGCACCATGGCATTTCCATAAAAAATGCTTTGAATCACTGAATTCTCTTGAACTTCTTTTCCATCTCCCGCTTTGTCATGGAAATGACTGTTGGCCGGCCATGGGGGCACTGGTAAGGATTGTCCAATTTCAGCAGCTGGTCCATCAGCGCGTCCATCTCTGCCTCAGTCATGGTCATATTGCCTTTTACGGCAGCCTTGCAGGCCATGGCTGCCAGGCGGTCCGTCAGCTGATTAAGGGGAAGATTTCTCGCATTTTCATCAATCTGGTCGAGGATCTCCACAAAAAGTTCCTGGGGATCAATGTCCAGAAGATTCGCCGGAACGGCGCGGATACAGTATTCGTCTCCGCCGAATTCTTCTATGAGAAAGCCCAGTCGCGAAAAGGCGTCCCGACATTTTAAAAAGCACTCTTTCTCCCTGAGGGAGAAGGACAATACCACCGGAGGAGCAATCATCTGCTGATGGATCTCCCGGTTTACAAGGTCCTTTAAAAGCTTCTCATACATCACCTTTTCATGGGCGGCATGCTGGTCCACAAAGAGAAGCTGATCTTCATATTCCATCAGCCAGTAGGTTCTGAAAACCTGGCCGATGATCCTGTGCCGCGGCCTGGCCTCTTCTGAGAGGGCCGGAATATCAGTAAAGCTCATCTGCCTGCCGGTCACCTGCTTTGCGGACCCATAGCCGCTTTCCTCCCGAACCCTGTCCATAGCCTTGTCAATCTCCCGGGCAGAGTCCGGGATCTCCCTGCTTTTCAGAAGAGCCATCTGACGTTCCAGTCTCTCCCTCATTCCCCCGGAATCCCTCTCTTCCTGAGCCTCCCTGGCATCATTGGCAAGGGTCGGTTCATCGGCCCTTTTTGCCTGATTGATGGCATCAATCTTTTCCTGAGACAGGCCGGCAAAATGTTCCTCAATCTGCCTGCGCCTTTTTTCAAAGGGCTCCGGCCTGGGGCCCAGGTCCTTTTTTTCTTTTTTCTTTTCTCCGCCCAGTCCGGCCCGGGGAATCAGTTCCTTCTTTTCAAAAGCGGACCTGACCGCCGAGACGATGGCAGAGTAAAGTTCCTCCCCATTGTGGAAACGCATCTCCATCTTCTGGGGATGTACATTGACGTCCACCCCATGGGGATCCATATCAATCATGAGTACGGTAAAGGGGAATTTATGCACCATGGCATGCCCCTTATAGCCTTCTTCTATGGCTCTGGCGATGATATTATTTCTGAGATATCTGCCATTGACAAAATAATATTCGAAATTACGGTTTCCTCTGGAGATCACCGGTTTGCCGACGAACCCTCTCACCCGGATGCCATTCTGCTCCCAGTCAGTCTCCAGCAGGTTCATGGCCACATCCCGGCCGAAAATATGGTAAATCGTATCCTTGATATTGCCATTGCCGGATGTGGACATCTTATTCTTGTTGTCACAGATAAATTTAAAGGCAATATCAGGCCGGCTCAGGGCCAGCCTCTGCATAAAGGCCTCCACATAGCCGGACTCGGTCATTTTGGACTTTAAAAACTTTCTTCTGGCCGGGGTATTATAAAACAGGCTGCGAACGATCAAAGTTGTTCCCTCGGGGCAGCCCACCTCCTCAAACAGGAGCTCCTGTCCTCCTTCCGCCACGTAGCGGACGCCGGAAATTCCCTCGTCTGTCTTGGTGATGAGTTCCGTCTTCGTCACCGCCGAAATACTGGCCAGGGCCTCGCCGCGAAAACCCAGGGAACCGACAGTCTCCAGGTCCGCTGCTGACCGGATCTTGGAGGTGGCATGGGGAAGAAATGCTGTGCGAATCTGATCTCTGGCAATCCCGCTCCCATTATCTGTAATCCTGAGAAAATCAATTCCGCCGCCCTTGATTTCCACCGTCACTGCCGTGGAAAAAGCGTCGATAGAATTCTCCACCAGTTCCTTGACAATGGAAGCCGGTCGTTCCACCACCTCGCCGGCAGCGATCTGGTTTATGGTTTCCTGGTCAAGCACATTGATGACAGCCATCTGCCGCTTCCCTCCCTTTCCTGCTTATTCATGGTTTCGATCCACCCTTTTAAGATAAGCCCGCACCGACAGTCTTACCGACCCCTGGGCTTCACCGGCATTTCTTCTGTAATTCGTAGAGCAGGTTCAGGGCCTGAATCGGCGTCGTATTGGACAGGTCCACTGCCTTCAGTTCCCGCTCCACATCACTGTCCCTGGGGGCCTCACCCACCATGCCGATGGTATCAAAAAGAGAGAGTTGTACAGGCTCATCTTCCAATGACCCGTAGTCATTTGCCCCAACTTGCGGACCGATTGTCCTGGACCTGACGCCTGCTCCCTTTCTCCGGTTCCCCGGGCCGAATTTTTTCTCTCTCAGATTAATGTCCGCCTGCTCCAGCTCTTCCGAAATCTCTTTGGCCCGCTCGATCACTGCCTCCGGCACGCCTGCCAGCCTGGCAACCTGAATTCCATAGCTTCGGTCTGCGCTTCCTTTGATAATCTTGCGCAGGAAAATGATATTGTCTCCTTTTTCCTGAACAGCGATGCAGTAATTATTTACGCCATCCAGCTGGCCTTCCAATTCGGTCAGTTCATGATAGTGGGTGGCAAAAAGGGTCTTGGCACCTCCTAAGGAGGAGCCGGCGATATATTCTACCACAGCCCAGGCAATGGAGAGCCCGTCATAGGTACTGGTGCCCCTGCCGATCTCATCCAGGATCAGCAGACTGTTTTTTGTGGCATGGCGTAAAATGTTTGCCACTTCACTCATCTCCACCATGAAGGTGGACTGGCCGCTGGCCAGGTCATCCGAAGCTCCGACCCTGGTAAAAATCCTGTCCACCAGGCCAATATTGGCTGATTTGGCAGGCACAAAGGAGCCGATCTGAGCCATCAGCACGATAAGGGCAGTCTGCCGCATATAGGTGGACTTTCCTGCCATGTTGGGACCGGTGATGACATTGACACGATTCTTCCGGTGGTCGAGGAGCGTGTCATTGTCCACAAACAGCTGGTTATGCATCATCCTCTCCACCACCGGGTGTCTGCCGCCCTTGATCTCAATATTGCCGCGCTGGTTAAGCCTGGGCCGGACATACTGGTTCTGATCAGCCACCAGCGCCAGGCTGGTGTAGACGTCTGTATCCGCAATGATTGCTGCCGTCTTCTGAATCCTGGCAATCTGGGTAAACAGTTTCTGTCTGACCTGGACAAAAAGCTCATACTCCAAAGCATAGAGCCGGTCTTCCGAAGTCAGGATGGTCTTGGCCAGTTCCGACAATTCTTCTGTCACATAGCGCTCCGCATTGGCCAGGGTCTGGCGGCGGATATAGTGGTCCGGAACCAGATCCTTATAGGAATTCGTCACCTCAATGTAATATCCGAACACCTTATTGAAGCGGACCCGGAGATTCTTAATTCCTGTGCTCTCCTTCTCCCGCTCTTCCAGCTGGGCCAGCCAGGTCTTCCCATCAGTCTTGGCCCGCTTCAGGTGGTCCACTTCCTCACTGTAGCCTTCCTTGATGATCCCGCCTTCCTTTGTGAGGATGGGCGGGTCGTCGACAATGGCCTCCTCCAGCAGCTGCCAGAGGTCCTCCAGTGTATCCAGTTCTTCTGCCATCTCACAGAGTCTGCCCTTGCTGAACTGGGCCAGTATATCCCTGATATAGGGCAGATACTGAATCGAGGTCTTAAAGGAAATCAGGTCACGGGGATTGGCTGATCCATAGCTGATTTTCATGGTCAGCCTCTCCAGATCATAGATGGAGCTCATGTACTCCCGCAGTTCCTCCCGGGCCATGATATTGTCTTTGAGCATCTCGACGCAGTCCAGTCTCCGGTTGATGGCCGACTTCTGAATCAGAGGCTGCTCCACCATCTTGCGCAGTTTCCTGCCTCCCATGGCTGTCCGGGTCCTGTCCAGGACCCAGAGCAGGCTCCCTTTTTTCTTTTTTTCCCGCAGGGTTTCACAGAGTTCCAGATTCCTCCTGGTGGCACTGTCCAGAACCATGTAATTCTCTGTGGAGTAAGCCCGGATTTCCATCAGGTGAGACAGAGAAGTCTTCTGGGTCTCGTGGAGGTACTCCAGCAGAGCGCCGCTGGCGATCATCCCCAGGGGGTACTCGGAAAGGCCCAGACCGGACAGATCTGCAAGCTTGTACTGGTCCCGAATCAACTGTTCACAGTGGCTGGTCTCAAAATAATAACTGGGCAGTGCCGTCACCGCTGCCCCAATCTTTTCTCTGACATAATCCAGATCGATCCCGCATATGGGAAATGCTTCATTGGATATGATTTCTGAGGGCTGAAAGCGATTCATTTCATCGATCAGGTCCTCCAGTCCCTGCAGCTGGCTTGTGCAGAATTCCCCGGTGGACAGGTCACAGACTCCCAGACCGAAGGCCTGCTGGTCACAGACAATGCTCATGATATAATTGTTTTTTGACTCTTCCAGGCTCTCCGTAATGACATTGGTTCCCGGTGTCACCACCCGGATAACGTCACGCTGTACAATGCCCTTGGCCAGGTTGGGATCCTCCACCTGCTCACAGATGGCCACCCGGTACCCTCTCTCCACCAGTTTATTAATGTAGGGCTCGCAGGAATGGAAGGGGACGCCGCACATGGGGGCCCGCTCCTCCTGTCCGCAGTTTCTGCCTGTCAGAGTGATCTCCAGTTCCTTCGAAGCTGTCAGTGCATCCTCAAAAAACATCTCATAGAAATCACCCAGGCGATAAAACAGGATACAATCCTGATATTTATTTTTTATTTCAAAATACTGCTCCATCATGGGAGTCAGCTTCCCTGTATTTTTTGCCATAATTTCCTCGAATCAATTCAATTGGAATCGTCTTGACGATTCCGCGCGGGCTGCGCGACACCGCAGGTGTCTTCCTATGCGCACAACACATATTACTCCACCGGAGCATTGCTTTGCACGCTTAGGCGTCTGCGATCCTCCCCAGGTAATAGAAGCCTTTTGCCTCCTCAAGCACCACGGGGACGATGGTCCCTATGACGGAAGGATCCGCTTTAAAATGTACTACATTATTATTGGCCAGCCGCCCGGTAATCAGAGAGGGATCCCTCTCATTCACTTCCTCGGCCAGGACCGGCTCAGTCCTCCCGGCCAGCCGGCTGTTCTGGCTTCTGGCCACCTCATTTACCACCTTCAGCAGGCGGTCAAACCGTTCATGGGCCACCTGGTCCGATACCTGGTCCGGCATCTTTGCCGCCGGTGTCCCGGACCTCTTGGAGTAGAGAAAAGTGAAGGCACTGTCATAGCGGGCTTTCCTCACCACATCGATGGTGTCAAGCAGGTCCTCCTCGGTCTCCCCCGGAAAACCGACGATAATATCGGTGGTAATGGAAATATCCGGCATCGCCTTGCGGATCTTGTCCACCAGCTCCAGATAAGACTCCTTGGTGTATCTCCGGTTCATTTTCTTTAGAAGGGTACTGCTGCCTGACTGGACCGGCAGATGGATGTGACGGCAGATCTTCTTTGAAGCTGCCATAACTTCAATCAGTTCATCGGACAGGTCCTTGGGATGGGAGGTCATAAAACGGATCCTCTCTATCCCCTCCACCTGCTCCACCTGTCTGAGCAGCCGGGCAAAGCTGACGGGCTTTTCCAGGTTCTTTCCGTAGGAATTGACATTCTGTCCCAGGAGCATGATCTCCACCACGCCCTCGGCAGCCAGCTTCTCCACCTCAGCCACGATGTCCTCCGGTTTTCTGCTCCTCTCCCTGCCCCGGACATAGGGCACGATGCAGTATGTGCAGAAATTATTACAGCCAAACATAATATTGACTCCGGCCTTGAAACGGATCTTCCGGTCACTGGGAAGATCTTCGATGATCTGGTCGGTCTTCTCCCACACATCAAAGACCCTCTCTTTACTGGTCAGATACTGATAGAGCAGCTCTGCCAGCTTGAAAATATTATGGGTACCGAAGACGATGTCCACAAAACGAAAATCCTTGCGGACCTTCTCTTCCTCCTCCGCTTCCTGCATCATGCAGCCGCACATGGCAATCACCATCTCAGGATTATGTTTTTTATAATTCTTCAATGTTCCAAGACGGCCGTAAACCCTCACGTTGGCATTCTCTCTGACCGTGCAGGTATTGTAGTAGACAAAATCAGCGTTCTCGGAATCTGCCTTCACATAGCCGATCTCCTCCAGGATCCCATTAAGCTTTTCCGAATCCTTAAAATTCATCTGACAACCGAAGGTCTGGTCATAAAAGGTCAGTTTTCTTCCCAGGGCCATCTCTTTTTTCCTGATGATCTCCCCGCATTTTGCCATAAAATATCGCTGGCGCATAGGTTCTTCTAAAGGGGCAGACGCCTCCAGATCCAGCTCTTCCAAATATTTGCTCATGGGCTCCTCCATCCAGATTCAAATCTTCTAAATATATTACACGGTCAAACCCATTCATTCGAACTTCCATACAGGTCTTTCCGGGTTTATCGTTATTTTAACACAGTTACCAAACATTATATGTCATGGCGTCTTTTTTGTAAATATAACGGAAAAAGCCACCAGCTAAGCTGATGGCTTTTTCAACAGTCGATAGGGGAATCGAACCCCTGTTTCCGCCGTGAGAGGGCGGCGTCTTAACCCCTTGACCAATCGACCATGTCGCATCGACTTCATAAAGATATCATACCCGGAATCAAAATGCAAGCACTTTTTCAAAAATTTTCATATGTCTGTGGAAGAGGAAACTCTGCTGCATCCGCCGGTCTGTGCAATGTCTGACAGGACATATCTGCATTGCTCAGATTGTGTCCTGCCGGCAGCAGGATTCCTATAAAACATATTTCATACATTCAATTACCGGATACATTCCCGAAGTTCATTGAGGTAACTGACGTCTGCCTCCGTCACCTTGATTTTGGCCATGGATGTCTTTTCTCCGGGCTTGGTGATGCGAAGCTCAATCTCCGTACCTGCCTCGACTCCATCCTGGAAAGTATCTCTCAGGTAGGCTGCCACTTTAGGATGATTCCGTTCAAATTCTTTAGGAATATTTTTAAATTTCAGTATTGCCTTCGGATTCATAAATCTTCCTTTCCGGCAGGCGCATAGACTATTGTCATCTGCCCTTCCTTTTCTTCTTGACAAAATAATTCATAATGCCGCCGACGATAATGACGATCGCGGCAAAAATCAGGACTTTCTTTGCTGCCACCTGGGGAATCAGGCCCTTGTCTCCGATGGTCGCCTCATAGAAGGTCAGGTTATAATTGATCTCCACCGGGTCACCCATGGCGGTGGTGTCTGCCACCACCGGCATATTGCCGTCAAAGAGTGCAATGGGTATGGTGAAGGTGGAATTGCCGCCCTCCTCGGATTCATTGAGATATTTCTGGTCTCCCACCAGCATATAGTCATAGTAGGTGGAGCTCCAGATCAGCTGGGCATAGGCCTGGCCATTCTTCACAATCATGAGGGTCGGAGAACTGATGCTGGCCCTGCCGCTTCCACCGGTCATATTGACCTCCACCGAGTACTCGCCATCCGGAAGGTCCACATTTACTGCATCGGCAGCCTCATAGGTTTCTGCCACTTTCTCCACATCCTGAGTGGACTCGGCCGCCCTGCCTCCGTTCTCCTGTCTCTCCAGAGCTTCAAGCCCCCGCTCTATTCGGTCGTAATCCGGCAGATCGACATGCACGGCCCCCTCAGGGAGCGTAGAAGCATCAATCAGAAGGAATCTGTCATACCATTTTTTTCTTTTCCGGCTGAAGGCAGCACAGTAGAATTCCTGGTTCAGGGCCTTCACCGGTACTGTGAAGACACTGACGCCGTTCACAATCTCAGGCTTGAGATAGTCTGATGCCGGCGCTTTGGTCGCCTCCTCTCCAGTTCCCATATAGAGCAGAAGATAGCTCTGACTGGACAGGGTCATTACCGCAGTCATCTGACCGTCCTTCACGGTCAGCTTACAATCTGTGATCTTAAAAAAAGCAGAAGAGGAATTGACAGGGACATCATAAGTCCCCTCCTGAATATCCTGGGGATAGATGGGAACCATTCCATATTTTTTTACCAGATCCGGGGTGACAGCCCCGTAGGTCTCGGCCACCTGGCTGTGGTCAGCATCTGCCAGCACAGGCAGGGCGCCGGGCATAAAGGGAAGCAGCTGGCAGACTGCCAGGATCAGCGTCGCAAGCATCAGGCCTATTTTTCTTTGCATATTCATCGACCCACCCCCTTACAGATTCTTCTTCTTATAAATAAAGGTGAAGGAGATCGTAGAAAAGATCACCAGGTAAACAAGTAAAACAAGCACACCAAAATAACCCGGATGCTGTCCATTTGCAATACTCCTCACCATCTGGCTGCACTGGGACAGAGGAAGGATCGAGATGACATGACGAAAGCCGGCAGGCATCTGGTCCGTGGAGAAAAAGGTATTACAAAGGAAAGACATGGGGGTGATGATATAGGCATTATATTTCGGCGCATCTGCATAACTCTTGGCCAGGAAGGACAGAGTCAGAGCAATGGTCGAAAAGACTGTACCGTTCAAAAAGAGAATCAGGAATGACCAGATATTAAAAATCAGGCCTGTGTTAATGGTCATGGTCAAAAGTAAAATGATGCAGGCAGAGTACATACCCCGCAGAGCCCCGCCGATAATCTGGCCAATGATAAACTGCCAAAGAGGGGTCGGGGAGACCATCACCTGGTCCAAAGCTTTCTCATAAAGGCGCTGTACACTCATGTTCTGAGCCACGGCGCTGAAACTTCCCGTCATGGTGGACATGGCCACGATACCCGGAATCAGATAGTTCAGGTAGGGTTCTCCGTGAGAGGTGGTCTGTATTCCCATGCCAAATATGATAAGATACATCAGAGGAGAAATCATGGCGGCCAGGGTGATCTTATAAAAGTCTCTCTTGAACTCTGTCCACTTCTCCCACAATACTGTAATTATTCCCATAGGTCCTCTGCTCCTCTACTTCTTCATCAGACGGCTGCCAATACGCTCCACAAAGACATCCTCCAGGGTGGTGTTGCGGAAAACAGCATTGGGACCTGCCTTTGACAGGAACTCGATGGCTTTATCTCTCTCAGCAAAAAAGGAGGAAATCAGCTTGCCGTCAATCATCTCATCCACAGCAAACTTACCCAGGTCCTCAATCAGCTGAGATGGAGTATCGATCTTGTCGAGTTTACCCTTGTTGATCAGGGCAATTCTCTCGCAGAGGTTCTCCGCCTCCTCCATATAGTGGGTGGTAAGAATGATGGTCAGCTCCCTGTCATTGATCTGACGGAGCAGGTTCCACATCTGCCGCCTGGACAGGGCGTCCATTCCTGCGGTGGGCTCATCCAGAAGCAGGATCTCCGGATCGATCATCAGAGCCCGGCAAATCATCACTTTTCTCTTCATACCTCCGGAGAGATGCCTCACAACCCTCTTTCGAAATTCTTTGAGACCGGCAAACTCCAGCAGTTCATCAGACTTCTCCCGAATCAACTTCTTTGGCATATAGTAAAGCCTTCCCTGATATTCCATCACCTCGTCAATGGTCATATCCTGCCGCATGGAATACTCCTGGGTAATGACAGAGAGCTTTCTCTTGGCCTCGGAATTCTTCCTGGTCAGTCTCTCTCCGTTGATTATAATCTCTCCAGAGGTGGGCAGAAGGACCGTGGACATCATACTGATGGTGGTGGTCTTACCGGCTCCGTTGGGTCCTAAAAGGCCAAAGAACTCTCCGGTTTTTATGGTCATATTTAGGTTATCCACCGCGGTGAAATCCCCGAATTTCTTGGTAAGATTGCGAAGCTCAATCATATTTCCCCTCTCTTTTCGACATTCTGTCAGCTGTGCTTTTTGGCAGGACTCTTCAAATACGTCAGGGAGAGATATCCATAGAAAAAATCAGCTGTACTCTCGGATTTTCCTGCGCCGCTGATGATTCGCGCCTTCCGCAAACTCGCCTGCCAAGGCAGGCTCAGACATGCTCACGGCGCGAAAACTATGCTCGGAAAATCCTCAGTACTAACGCCATGCTTTTTTCTATTGGATATCTCTCAGCCTGACTTACATTTCAAAAGTGCTCCTCCTGCCAAAAAGCACAACTCTTGAAAAAAAAGTATACTGCTGTCAGTGCAAAGATCAGTAATAAAATAGTTTTTGTTTCAAATGTGATCTCCGCTAATGGTCTTTATCGCATCCTACTGGGGTTTGATGGATGAGGAATCAAATACCAGGGTATAGTTCACTTCGTGGGGAACACTCATGGCCAGAGTATCTCCCACCACGCCAAGCCTGTGGTCAAAGGCAGCCACAGGAATCTCAAAGACAGAAAACTCCTCTGTGGATACCGGAAGATACTTCTCCCCGTTCACCAGCATATAGTCAAAATTGTTGCTGCTCCATGTGATGGTGGCTGTGCATTTCCCATCTTCCACTTTTAATGTAGTTGGGGATTGGATGGTCGCTTTTCCGGTGCCGCCGGACTTGGTCACTTCTACGCTGTAAGTCCCATCTTCCAGCCCCAGAGTCTCAGCGGTATTGTAGCTGCCATCGGCGAAAGCCTCAATCGGAAGGGAATCAGCGCGGAACGCCAGACAGCGGAAATACCATTTCTCCTTATTATCACTGAAGGCTGCACAGTAAACACCGGCATCAAGGGCCTCCACAGGGAGAGTGAAGGTGTGGACACCGTCCTTTTCCACGGGTTTAATATAGTCACTCTCCGGAGCATCCACAGCCTGTTCGGGAGTTCCGGGATAAATGTAACGGTAGCCGGTTCCTCCCATGTAGAGAAGAGCAGTCATGGCACCGTCCTTGACAGTGAGTTCACATTTCTCAATGTTAAACATGGCAGAACTTGAATCAGCCTGAATCTCATAGGTTCCTTCCTTGAGCTGGTCTGCAGTGACGGGAACCATTCCCTCCTCCACTACTTTCTCCACCTCGATCATCTCTTCTGAGCTGGCAATCAATGCTTCCTTCTCCTTGGCACTCTTTTCAGTTGCTCCGGCAGTCTGGCTGGAAGCAGCCTGGGTAGAGGCAGGGGTCTGGGACTTGTCACTGCTGCAGCCGGCAGCGGAGACAGCCATAATGGCCAGCGAAAGTAAAGTTGTTAAAACGATTTTATTTTTCATGGAACTATCCTCCTGATTTCAAATATTTTCAGTATGAAAATATGAACGATAAGTATCACTTTGACCAAACTGATCAAAGCAGTCAATAAAGAAAACGGAATCAAAATTATTTTTAGTTCAATCAGTAAATCTGATCTGAATCGACAGACGCACTTCTTAAGTTATACCCTAATTTTCGTTCCGGGTAAATATTTTTTACTCTTGAGGAGGTATTAATTTTTGCGATGCTGCGACGTCTCTCTGCAAGAAAACACATGCTCCAGGGCAATCGAATTACCATCGGACAAGGGCAGCTGCCCCCTATTCGGGTGCTGCAAACTTATCGTACAAAAGGCAGCCCGGAAAGCCGGACTGCCTTTCAATCTTTTAATTGGAATCTGAGATTTCCGCAAAAAATATACGAAAAATTATTTAGCGTTGATCTTCTCTACTGCGTCTTCACAATGGTCAACATACATCTCCTGGATGTCTTCAATCTGGCCAAGTCCCTCAAGAACTGTCTCAACTTCATAGCCAGCTGCCTTGAAGGTGGAGTACCAGGACTCAGGATCATTGGCATCTGCCATATCGTTGTTGGCATGGTCGCCTGCAACAACCATCATATCACGAAGAACAACTTTCTTGAATGCATCGTTCTTCTTAACCTCAGCAAGAACATCGTTTACATCAGGCTTAGCGCCATCATGAACTACACCTACGAAATAGTTGTCATTGCCTGCTTCTTTTCTGATGATATCCTGCATCTCTGCATAAACACCATTGGCCTCATGGTTGGTACCATGTCCCATGAAGACGATAGCGGTCTCGCCGTCGTCAAAGCTCTTTGTAACCTTAACGAGTTCCTCTGCAACATCCTTCTTGTCCTCGTCTGTGGAAAGGAGCGGCTGACCAATCTCGATGGCCTCAAAGTCCTGCTCATACTTCTGAAGGGTGCCTGTGAGCTCTTCGAACTCAAGACCAGCCATCAGATGAGTAGGCTGAACAACCAGCTTCTTAACGCCGTTGTCACGGGCACGCTTTAAAGCTTCCTCTACATTATCAATAACCTCACCATCACGGTCCTTCACATGGTTGATGATGATGTCAGCTGTGAAAGCACGGCGAACACTCCAGCCCTCTTTCTCAAACTCATCAGCGATCTTCTGCTCGATGGCACCGATGGTAGCTACACGGTTGTCATTGAAGCTTGTACCGAAGCTGACTACAAGAATCTCTTTCTCACCGATATCATCCTGATTACGGGGATCATCTTTGGAAGCATCACCGGTATCCGGCTCTTCTGCTGCTTCTGTTGCTGTCTCAGGGGCCTCTGTGGTGGTCTCTGCTGCAAAAACAGGAGCACAGGCGAGTGCCATGCTGGCAACCATAAGACCTGTCACAATTTTTGTTACAAATTTTCTCATTACTCTTACCTCCTTAAATGGTTGACGGTTCACAACTGTCATACTATTTTGACAATTGCAACTAATATGGAGAGGCCCTTTTTCGAATCTCTCCATACAGCACACCTAAATTATAGCATCAATTCAGTGCACAGCAATGACGAATAACGCATAACCATCTATGCACAAAGCGCATGAAATCCATTGATTGTCCCTGAAAATCATGCGCTTTTTCCAAAAATCTATAATAATTGTTACGTTTTAGTTACACAAAACTAACTCCTCGGCAGCAGAACGGCACCGCCTGTCAATAAAGGGCTTTGATATTGATAAATGCCTCCTCATAACCCACCTCTTCTATGAGCGGACGGAGAACTTCATTGAGATAGGCCAGCCGGACTTCATCCTGGCGGATCACATAACCCATAAAAATGTCTCCATCTTCCGATTTCACAGGAAGGCAGCAAAAGCTGTCATCAAAATCAGCACAGATGACACGTTCCCCTTTCCTGTCCATCCAAACGTGGCCCAGATAGCAGAAATCTGTCATCTGAAGAAGCTGAAAAAGACTGCTGCTGTCATTGACCTGGTGGGCGGCCTTCATCTTGTCGTCCAGGTCCAGCCGGAATATGGTTTCTCTCAGGTCATGATAATTCTCTTCATAATCATAATCCATACGGACAAAACGGCAGCCGGCAGCCAGGTCCCTGGCCGTCTCCGGATCCAGAATCCCCCCGCCCTTTTCTTTAAAATGCAGGAACTGCCGATCTCGCTCAAGAGGATGTCCCTCACGATAGTACAGGGCAGGCAGCGCCCGAAAAACCGGGAAAAAGACCAGCCCCCTCTTTTTCAACACATGGTTGAGTTTGGACATCTGCTTTTCAGAACTATAGATAAAACCGACATCCGTGTTATGATGTTCCAGGTCATTCAGCATTTTGGCTGTCCCATCCGTCATAAAACGGAAGGCCACATCCTCCCCGGCGAAATCATGACAGAGCTGGGAAAAGACAACAGGGATTCTCATCCCTGCAAAGGAAGACATGGTAAAGTGATCCATATTCTTCTGGTATTCCGGGATTTTCAGATGATCGATCCGAAAAAGAATCGTCTTGGCCTTCCGGTAAACCTGTTCGCCCTCCACGGTCAGAAAGATCCCCTTCTTACTTCTCTTGAAAAGTGTTATGCCAAGTTCCTCCTCCAAAGCCCGGATCATCCGGCTGACATTGGACTGGTTGATATAGAGTGCCTCCGCTGCCCTGGTAAAACTCCCTGTCTCTGTACACACCACAAAGCACTGCAGTTGTTTTATTTCCATAATCAATATCCCATTCTAATAGACGCTGTAATAAGACCTGCGGCCTGAATTAAACTGCCGCAAAAGCCTGCTCCAGGTCGGCAATCAGGTCTTTTTTGTCCTCAAGACCGCAGGAAATACGAATCAATCCTGCTGGTACCCCTGCCGCTTCCAGCTGTTCATCTGTCATCTGGCGATGGGTGGAAGTTGCCGGATTCAGGCAGCAGGTCCTGGCATCAGCCACATGGGTTTCAATGGCAGCGAGTTTGAGATTCTTCATGAACTTTTCTGCCGCAGCTCTTCCACCGAAGAGTTCAAAGGAAACAACACCGCAGCCTCCCTTGGGCAGATACTTTTTGGCAATCTCATGATATGGATCTCCGGGAAGACCTGAATAGCTGACCTTCTTTACTTTCGGATTAGCCTTGAGATACTCTGCCACAGCCTGTCCGTTCTCCACATGTTTGGGCATCCGCACATGCAGGGATTCCAGACCCATATTTAACAGAAAAGCATTCTGGGGAGACTGGATGCTACCGAAATCTCTCATAAGCTGGGAAGTACATTTTGTAATAAAGGCACCCTCCTGACCAAACTTCTGCGCATAAATAATTCCATGATAGGAATCATCGGGCTGGCAGAGGCCCGGATACTTGTCCGCATGAGCCATCCAGTCAAACTTTCCGCTGTCCACAATGGCGCCTCCCACGGCAGCTCCATGGCCATCCATGTATTTGGTGGTGGAGTGGGTGACAATATCGGCGCCCCATTCAATGGGTCTGCAGTTGACAGGGGTGGGGAAGGTATTGTCCACAATCAGAGGAACTCCGTGAGCATGGGCCGCTTTGGCAAATTTCTCGATATCCAGCACTGTGAGGGCCGGATTGGCGATGGTCTCCCCGAATACGACCTTGGTGTTTTCCTTAAAAGCTGCATTGAGCTCTTCTTCTGTACAGTCGGGGGAGACGAAAGTGGTCTCGATTCCCATCTTGGCCATGGTGACAGAAAGAAGATTAAAGGTTCCTCCATATATGGTAGAGGAAGCGATCACATGACCACCGCACTCACAGATATTGAAGATGGCAAAGAAATTCGCTGCCTGACCGGAAGAGGTCAGCATGCCGGCACTGCCGCCTTCCATATCGGCAATCTTGGCCGCCACATAATCGTTGGTAGGATTCTGAAGCCTGGTGTAGAAGTAACCCGGTGCCTCCAGATCAAAGAGCTTTCCCATGTCCTCGCTGGTCTCATACCTGAAGGTCGTGGACTGGATGATGGGCACCTGTCTTGGCTCACCGTTTCCCGGCCGATAGCCGGACTGTACACATTTGGTATCGATTCTGTAATCACTCATAGCTAATCCTCCATTAATAATAAAATGATTTAAATTTATAATCTGAAAATCGGTTTATCCTTTTCTCCGTCTTTTGCGGACAAATCCGGCGAGGCCTTTTGGCTCCTCTGGAGCGGCATACCGTCTGGAAGGCTGCGGGACCTGCAATTCCTGGGTCTGAACCTGTCCGGGTCCTGCCTGTCTTTGCATCTCCTGGGTCTGAACCTGGGCATTCATCTGCCCCTGAACTTCCTGAACCTGGTTCTGGCCGTCCTCCACCGTATAGGACATGCTGCCAACGCCGGCACCTGCGGCCTGGGCTGCACTGAAAGCCTTCGCGTCATGCTGATCTATTTTCATCAGAACCCAGTTGGACAGGATGGTCAGATATCTCATAAAGGGCTCTGTGGCAATGGCAAAGAGCAGGAAAAGCATATAACATTTTTGAGAGATATAACTGATTCCAAAGAGTCTGTGGAAAAAGTAGGCACAGGCAAACATACAAATCATACAGCTGACAATGACGACACCCCTGTAAAGGTTCATGGGGCTGCTGATATTGTAAAGGATAATGAAACCGACAATCGCCAGTAATATCGTAGAAGCCACAGAAATATCTTTGGCTGAAACTCCGAATACATCTCCAAAGACCACCAGGGCTGCGATCACCAGGAAGTCCGTCAGGGCCGCCGGCGTTGCCCGCAGCAGGACCTTGGCCATAAACCTGCCCTTGATTCTCTCATAATTGGGCTCTAAGGCCAGCAGGAAGGCAGGCATACCAATGTTGAAGGCCGAGATCAGAGAAATCTGGGTCGGCTGCAGAGGGTAGGTAATCACATGGATGATGGAAAATGCCGCAAGCAGCATGGAGAAGATATTCTTCACCAGGAAGAGGGTGGCAGATCTTTCAATGTTGTTGATGACCTTTCTTCCCTCATCCACAATCTGCGGCATATGGGAGAAGTCCGAGTCAAGCAGAACGACCTGGGAGGCCTGTACCGCCGCATCGGAACCGGAAGCCATGGCCACGGAACAGTCCGCGTCCTTCATGGCCAGAATATCGTTGACACCATCTCCGGTCATGGCCACCGTCCGGCCCTGGGACTGGAGTGCCCGCACGATATCCTGTTTCTGGTCCGGTTTCACCCGGCCAAAAACTGTATATTCTCTGACAGCATCCTCTATTTTCTCCGGGGTATCCAGCGTTCCGGCATCTACATAATGGTCCGCCCGGTCAATGCCTGCATTGGCAGCCACCCTGGACACGGTCACCGGATTATCTCCCGAGATTACCTTCACTTCCACTCCCTGGCTCTTAAAATAGGTAAAGGTCTCCCTGGCATTTTCCCGGATGGGATTCTCCAGAAGGATAAAGAGTCCGGGGATTACGATCGACTGACCGATTCCCTGGTCCGGCAGGGGCGGAGGGGCAGCCTGGCCAGGCTGTGCCTGCAGCTGGCCGAAGACCAGCACACGATATCCTCTGGCTGCATGCTCTTCCACGATAGGTCTGTAGGTCTCATAATTGGCTGCCATCACGATCTCCGGCGCACCCATGACAAAGGTACCGTTGGGATATCGGACAGAGGAATATTTATATTTTGAAGAGAAGTCCATCACTTCCAAAGGATCTGCCATGACACCGGCCCCGGTGAAGTATTCCCTGAGGGCCTTCATGGTGATATTCTCGTCATGCATGGACCGGATATAGCTGGTCACCATGCCCTTCCGGTTCATCATTTCCTGATCAGGCAGGTCAGCGGGAAAGACCACGTCGTTGACCACCATATCATTGCCGGTAATGGTTCCGGTCTTGTCCACGCAGAGCACATCTACCCTGGCCAGGGTTTCAATACTCTTCATGTCATGGAGCATGACCTTCTTCCGGGCCAGCCGGGCGGCACCGAGGGCAAGGGTCAGGCTCACCAGCAGGTAAAGGCCTTCCGGAATCATACCGATCACCGCCGCCACCATGGAAGTGACACTGGTGGCAAAGCCCAGTTCTTTCTGTACAAAACTCTGATAAAAGAGAATGACACCGATGGGAATGAGCAGGATGCCGGCCAGCTTGACAAAGAGGTTGATGGACCGGACCATCTCTGATTCTTCCTTGGTCTCCATATTCTTGGCCTGAATCATCAGCTTGGAGATATAGGACTCTTTGCCGACCCGGGTCAGCCGGGCATAGCATTTTCCGGAGACCACAAAACTGCCGCTCATCAGTTCACTGCCCTGCCGCTTTTCAATCTCGTCAGACTCACCGGTAAGCAGGGATTCATTGACATTTACAATTCCTTCCATGACCACTGCGTCCGCGGGAATCTGATTGCCGGCTGTAAGCATGATCAGGTCACCTTCCACCAGGGCGGCCACAGCCACCGACTGTTCCCTGTCGTCCCTGACAGCCACAGCCTTAGGCTCGTTGAGTACTGACAGTTTATCCAGCACTCTCTTGGCCCGGATCCCCTGAACGATACCTATGACCATATTGATGATGACCACCGGAAGAAAAGTAAGGCTCTTATAGGCTCCCGCCACAATCAGCAGAATGGAAAGTATCAGGAAAATAAGGTTGAAATAAGTAAATACATTTTCTTTTATAATATCTTTTTCTGTCTTGGCTGAGGAAGTCACCTGCTCATTGATCTTACCCAAACTGATCGCTTCATTGACTTCCTGAGAACTCAGTCCTCTCATAGGCTGTTCCACTCCTCCTATCCCATTTTTTATCTGTATGTCCTGCATATCTGTGCTTATTCAGGACAGGACCTTTATTCAGACGGGAAAACCCAGATCTTTTAAAGCCAGGTAAATCCCCTCATGCTCGTTGTCCTCCGTGACATAGTCAAAACGGCTGCGGATATCTTCAGGGGCATTGCCCATGACAACCGCCGTCCCGGCCATCTGCAGCATGCCCAGATCATTGTAGCTGTCCCCGAAAGCAATGGTCTCCTCCAGGCTGACCCCCAGGTGACGGCACATCCGCTCGAGGGCTTCTGCCTTATCCACCCCATGGGCCATAATCTCAATCAAGGTCGAGGCGGATTTCACCACCGTCAGATCAGGAAATGCTTCTGCCAGTTCTTTCTCATAGGCCAGAATATCCTCCGGTTCACAGATACAGAGCAGCTTATTGACCGGCCTGTCATCAGGAATCTGATCAAAGGTCTGCTGTCTCGGCCTGGTTTTAATATAATCTGCCTCCCGGCGGATCCTCCAGTCTTCAGGGTCCTCCACCATCCAGTCATCGACAGAGTAAATGCCAACAGCCATGTCGAAGCCCCTTCTTTTCACAAAATCTGCCACCTCTTTGGCTTTGGCTGCAGTGATGGACCGGTTGTAGAGAATCTTCCTGTCCTCATCCATGATCAGGCTGCCGCTGCAGGCGATCAAAGGGCATCTCAGCCGGTATTCATCGAGTACTGTATAGATTCCCGAAGCGCCCCGCCCCGAAATCAGGACCACATGAATCCCCTCCTTGATGCAGGAGCGAATTGCGGCAGCGGTCAGAGGCATGATACTGCTTCTCGTATCCACCAGGGTTCCATCCACATCTGTGAAAATGGTCTTGCAGGTCTTTCTTTTATTCTCTGTTCTGCTCTCTTTACGACTGCAATTCATAGATGATTCCTCATATAATCCCGGCCGTGCTTTCCGGTTTCAAAGCAGAGTCAAAGCCCTATGACACGTGCATCAATAGTCTATTATACCAGTAAGTATAAAAAGAAAAAAGAGAAAAGATGAAAAATAGTATAGGAAATTCCGGGCAATTTCCTATACCATGAAAAGCTGGAGGCGTCGCAGTAACGCTGGGGCTGTCGTATTAAAGCGGTTCAGGGACTTGAGATAAAGACAAGGATTCCCATGTCCAGCGTGTATGTCATTTGGTGGTGTCTGTGCGTTCTGGGACGGACTGATCTCAAGTCCGTCTTCAGACGAACAGATGCCAATAAGTGACACAACACAGGACATGGGGATCCTTGCTTTTTACTCTATTTTCATAAAATTCTCATTATATTAAACTTCCAAAGAATCATGCAGCTGTACAAAGCCTAGAACTCACTGCCAAAGTCCGAAATGTTGGTATTGTCCGTAGACTGGGGCGTACTGTTCTTAGACTGGGTTGTGCTGTCCTTGGACTGGCTTGTGCTGTCCTTAGACTGGTTTGTGCTGTCCTTGGACTGGCTTGTGCTGTCCTTGGATTGACTTGTGCCGTCCTTGGATTGACTTGTGCCGTCCTTGGACTGACTTGTGCTGTCTTTGGACGGATCAGAGTCCTGACCTGGCTGTCCATTATTGTCTGTCCCCGGATTCATGCCATCCGGAGCTCCTGGTCTGTTTCCAGCCGGCGGATTTCCCATGTCTTGTCGATTGTCACTGCCGCCCTGTCCGCCGCCAAAGCATGGACCATGACCGTGACCGCCCCTTCCGGGATGATTCTGTGCCCCGTCACGGAATCCACCTCCGATACGGCCATCCTGCTCCGGTCCAGGTTCCTGGCCGGCAGATGCCTGCGGGCGGAAATGATCTTTATTGTTGTTCGCAGAAAGGCTGCCGCATCCGAAACCCGCACCGAATACCAGCAGGGCTCCCACCACCAGTCCTGCCACCAGCTCTGTCCTTCTGGCCTTCCAGCTGTTCTTTCGTTCGGGTGCCGGATCCGACCCTTTCAAAATAAGGTTTTCCTGATCCGAAGTCTGCTCGGGCGTCATGTCCTCGATTGGATCCATGGTCGGTTCAGGAGTCATGTCCCTGCTTTCTGAGTTAATTCCTTCCGTTTTGCTATCCGGACGCTTTTCTTCCTGCTTGTCCATGGTCTCAGTCATCTCAACTTTACCATTCATTTTCTTGTAATCCTGTTCATGCATCATCAAATCCTCCTTGAAATTATTCCTGATTGTTTCTAAAAACATGACCCCAGTGTATAGACTTTTTTTGAAGAAAATTTGGAGAAACTACGTTCTTTTTGTGTCCTTCTGCTTTAATGACATAAAAAACCGCCCCAGCTGTAAATGCCGGGACGGTCCCTCTGCTTCTTCATTATTATGTTTTTCAGCGCCTGACCAGAATCATTTCAGCGCTGCATCACACGTGGCTTAATACGATGGTCATCTCTCCCTCGGCTTCCAGAATACCGTCCGCCGCTGGAACAAAGAGACTTTCCCCTGCCTCGAAGTCCGTCTCCTGCCCCAGGAAACGGATTTTTCCCTTTCCTTCCAGACAAAGTATAGAGGTGAATTTACTGTCATCCATGGGCACCTTCACCTTGTCCTTCACCCGGTAAAGCATGGTTTCAAAGTATTTGCAGCGGCTTAAAATCGTACCGGAGGCGTCCATGCCGGTCTCCAGCTGATCGGGAACATAGCGGTGGAAATTCAGTACATCCAGGGCCTTGTCCACGTGGAGCTCCCGGGCATTACCGAACTTATCCCTGCGGTCGTAATCATAAAGACGATAGGTGCAGTTGCTGCTCTGCTGAATCTCACAGATCAGGTTGCCGCCGCAGATGGCATGCACTGTTCCGGCCGGAATGAAATAGACATCTCCCGGCTTGGTAGGATAGTAATTCAGTATCTCTTCAATGGTATTGTCCTCAATCCTGGCCCTGACTTCCTCTTTAGTCACATCCCGGTTAAAACCGACATAAAGGCCGGCTCCGGGTTCACAGGCCATGACATACCACATTTCATTTTTGCCGTAATCATTCTCCCGCTCCAGGGCATAGTCGTCATTGGGGTGGACCTGGACAGACAGGTTCTGTCTGGCATCAATGAACTTCACCAGCAGGGGGAAATTCTGGAGGGGACTACATTTCCAGCCCAGAGCCTCCTTGCCGACGCCCTTCAGATAATCTCCGAAATGAAGGCCCCTGTACTTACCGCTGGCAATGATACTCTGACCAGCCATGTGGGCGGACATCATCCAGGCCTCGGCGATCACATCATAATCGCATTTCATATGGTAAATGTCCCGCAGCTTGGTGCCGCCCCAGAGATTATCCTTAAAGGCCGGCAGCAGCTTGACAAAAGGTTCCACTTCAAACTCGGTGCGGGCATTACCCTGGTAGTGGATTTTTGCCCCTGCCCTGGTGGCTGTCCCCAGGTTATCCCCCACTGCTGTCTCCACGAAGACCAGGGTCTCGTCACCGACAGCGGTGATCTCATGCTCACAGTTGATGGGCAGATTCACGTGGTCTTTAACTCCGTAGAGACTGGTCTGTCCATCCCTTCTGATTTTTGCGCTGCCCCGGACGATGGTCAGGTACTCTGTCCTCTCCTGGTGGCTGTGGGCGGGAATCCGGCTTCCCACAGGAAGAAATACTCTGCGGATCCGGTAGCCTTCCTCCTCCACCAGCTCTTCATAACTGCCCCAGGGCCTGTAAAAATAGGTGCCGTGGTCAGACTGATCATGAAGCTCCGGATGATGATCCATGATACTCTTGATTTCAGAGGACTTCCCGTATCTGCCGATGTAGACGGCATCCGGCGTGTTGGCAACCATGATATTGTCAAGACCATTGACCACCACGCTCTGTCTGGCATTATTATTGATGACAACAGATTGGAAACTGTCCTCCATGATTACCTGCCCCAGTCTCGGAAAATCTGTCTCGGGAATGTCTTCCAGGCTGTCGATCTGACTCCAGAGGAAAAGACCCCTCACAGCCTTCATCTGTCGGCAATGAGCCAGGAAGGAAGCAGACATATGGAGATCATGGAGATCTTTCTCAGAATTTTCCGAATAATAGGTATAGGAGGCTCCTGAATCCAGCACTCCGCCGGTCTGCCACAGATCATAGGTCGTCTCACTGTCCTCTATGGAATAGAGAAGATTGTTGGTGTTTGTCTGCCTCATGGCGTAGGTGTCCTTGAGCAGGCGGAAGTCCTCCGGAAGAATTTTTCTCATTTCATTGAGGAAAGTATCCACCCGGAATAAGAGCATACCCAGGTTGCGGTATACCGCTTCTTTGCGCAGATCGATCTGGGTGATGGTCGTGAGGTCCGGCTTTTCTATAAATCGATCCATGGACCCGTCCTTCTTCAGTCCCATCACATAACCATAGCGGGAATCCATGACGGTCTCCCTCAGAGTAAAAAGGGATAAAAAGCCCTCCCTGGCATACTCTTTGGCCTGCATAACACTGTCTTTATAATCTTTCTCATCTCCTCCGCTCTCCGGACGGGTATAAATTACGTGATCAGACACCACCACAAAGACATACTCCGAAGGCTGCATATCCAGGGCAGCCAGGGTGATGGCATTGAGCGCTCCCCTTGTTTTCTCCTCATAGATACAGCGGTAGGGCGTCCCCTGAAAAGCCTTCATCTGATTTTCCACGATAAAGCGGTATCTGGCATTGGTCACAATAATGAATTCATCGCAAAATGGAAGATTCCTGGATACAGTTTCCTGAAAGAGAGAATGGTTTTTCTGCATAGGGATAAACTGTTTGGGATAATTCTTCCTGGATAAAGGCCAGAGTCTCTCCCCCCGGCCGCCTGCAAGAATCAAACATTTCATAAATATAATACCTCCTCGAGCGTGCGGATTATGCATTTCTCGCCGGCTGCTCAAACCCTCCGCCGCCGGCTGATATGATAAAGTATAACACAGATTGAATATAAAAAATACCGCACAGCCCTATGTCCGAACAAAAGATTGTCCCACAGGCTGTGCGGCTAAATGTTTTTCATGTACTTGTCTCAGGCAGAGACTGCCTGCAGCACTTGTTTAGAATCCCCAGTACTTATTCCAGCATGCCGGGCACATCCATCCATTCTCGTACCTCATCTGGTCTGACGGAAATTCTTTCTGGCATTTACAGCAGCGTATTTTTTTGACATCCTCAATGGCTACGCCTCCTGTAACATTCTCAAGTTTATCCTCAGAAAACTCCGTTCCCGGAATTACTTTTTCCTGATCTGCCATAGGTATTCTCCTTTCTGTTTTTCCTTTTTCTTCTTTAATTTGTTGATTTATAGGAACCGGCACTGCCGGTACCAAACATCAGGTTTGATTGTGACTCCCTCTTCTTTAAGGGGAGAGTGTTCGCCTGCATCAAGTGGAGTCACAATCTTCACCTGATGCAGCCTGCGGCGCATCGCAGAACTGCGCAAAGGAAGACACCTACGGTGTCGCGCAGCTCGCGCGGAATCGTCAAGACGATTCCGATTGAAATTCTATCAGTCAGATCAGTTCTGACTCTGTTCCCAGGCCGGCAGCTCCTCAAAGACAGCACTGACCGTGGTGTTCTGATGAAAAGACAAATCCGTTGTCAGAGCCGATGCATCGACCAGCTTTCCCTGGTCTGTCTTCCAGCCCGCAAAACGCCATCCTTCCTCCGGCAGAGCGGTGATGGTGACCGGATAATCTGTAAAATAGTCCCCTGTCCAGTTTCCTTTTTTATCCGGTTCCGGGATGATGGTATTGATCTTAATTCTGCCGCCTTCAGGCTGATCGTTGTGGAGGGTCACAGAAACCTTCCCTCCCTTCAGTCCAAAATAGGACTGCAGATAGGATACCACGTAGCGGGGTCTCTGACTGAAGAAGTTGATGACCTCTGTACACAGATCCTGATAATAGCTGACCTGCAGGGGATTTCGCAGACCCCACACCTCATCCGGATACCTTTCCACAGATTTTGCGCCGGCGTCTTTATATTTTGTATAGAAATCCACCAGTTCAGCCCGGACTTTTTCCTCCTTAAAAGTATAGTTTGTCAGATCCATGAAAGTATTGACAAACTGCCGGCGGAAGTCCGCATTTTTCATCAAATACGGGAAGAGCGGGTCTGTGGCCAGGCTCTCTTTTTTAATATATCTGGGAAGGGTGAAGGAATCCCTGTCGGGAGCCGAGTTTCCGTAGGCTCCCAGGCCTCCGTCGATATCATAGATCATCCAGTGCCATTTATTGTCATAGAAGAGCAGATACATATTCTTGTACCAGCTCCAGTCAGCATCTGCCGAGAAAAGTCTTGCCGCATAAATATCAATGAAACTGTTGATATCAATCATGGAGCACAACTTCCTGTAATTTCTGTCGGCAGAAAGATCCGCCGATGCGGCAAAATCCCTGATAATCCGGAAAGAGGTTTTTGTCGGCTTGAACTTGCTCTGCTTATTGTTTTTCTGGACAAAGCCGTAAAGGTTGCCGGCCAGAAGATCATACTCGTCGGAACTGAGACCATAGTGGCCTTCCATGTAGGTCTCGCTGGCATAGCGCTCCTGAAGGGCATACATCCCCCAGTACTCCCCATCCAAAAAGACCTGGACCATCTGGTAATCCTGGGAGTCCATGGCTCTTCCATCCATGAGGGCACTGCCATAGTAGGCCCGAAGATCATGACCTCTTAAAAGGGTCACCGTGTCAGAGAGGATGCCTGTATCAAAAAAGGATCTCAGGAATACATCATTTCCATCGTAATCTTCCCTGGCATAGAGATTAAAGGACTTCTGAGATTTGGATACCCGTGAATTATTGCCATGGAGTCTGAGCCCTGCCTCCTGGGAGAAGAGCAGGCTCTGATCCTCCGGGCTGAAATAATCCACGTGGGTCTGTCTCTCCCACTCTCTTCCTCTTCCTTTGTAGGCATTGGTGTATTTTCTGGTGGCATAGAGGGTGCTGCGCCCTTTAAAATAGCCGCTCTTCAGAAGATCATTGTACTCCTTGCCATTGACCAGAATCCCCCGCTCCTCCCCGAATAAACCTTCGGGATCAGAAACCAGGGAAATGGTCGCGATGTCTTTGTAGCCTGTCCTATTCTGGTAACCGATAAAGTAGGAGGCTGTGGTCACATCAGAAGTATTTCCCTCCTTGTCCACGGCCACTGCTCTCACCACCGCACATTTATCCACCGTCTCCGGCAGAATATAGCGAAGGTAGTATCCTGGCAGGATTTCCTGAGTCCCGGTACCAAGTGGCTTTTCCACATAGGGCATCATTTCAACATTGGCCGAATAGAAATTAGGCTGGTCACTGGGGTCTGAGATTTTTATTTCCTCCGTATAGGCTTTTGATTCTTTGCCCGGTATGGAGCTGTCCAGGGTATAGTAGATTTTTGTCCCCTTCGGAGCAGTAATCTTAAGAGAGAATCCCTGATCATAGAAACCGCTGGCCTTAGAAAATTCAGGGGCTTCTACGATTTTCATCTCTCTGGCATCATTGTTGGAGGCGGCCGGTGTGGGAGAGAGGCACTTCATCTTCTCCTCCCCATCACGATATCGCCCGTAACTCATTTCTTCTTTGATGGTTTCCGGCACTTTTACAAAGTCTGCAGGCTCCCCGTTGCAGCTAAGATACAGGGTCTCGGATCTGGTCAGTTTAAAGCCGGAATAAAGATCCTGGGATCCTGCGGCTGCCTCTGCCTCCTGATCCACCTTGTCCAGAAAAACAATCTGGTACTGACCGGGACCAATCTCACGATCTTTTGGAAAAGAATATTTCTGCAGTTTACTCTTTTTGTCGCTGAGAGTCCATCCGGAAAGGCTCACCGTCTTCTTTGAGGGATTATAGATCTCTGCCCAGGCATAATAGATTCCTTTACTGTCTGCCAGGGTCGAATGATTAAACATACAGATCTCATTAATCACAAGGCTGTCTTTTTTCATCTGCCACTCCGGCACCTTCCGGGCAGCAGATGTCTTCTGACGGGTAAGGCTTCCTCTCCAGACAAATAATGCCGAAATAAGAAAGAAAAACAGGGCGCATCCCAGGAGAACCATCCCATATTGACGTCTTTTATTTTGTCCTTTCACCATAACTGTCTCCTGACTGTTGTTAGAAAATGCGGATTTCAGGACCCTACTGGGAAATGGACAGGCCATCCTCTTTGACTGTCATGGTCACTGTCCCGTCTTTGGTGAGCCAGATTTTTGCTCCCGCTGCCTGGAACTTCTCCAGCACCTCAGGATTCTCCGGTTCTTCCCTGGAGGACGTGATCAATACATCAGAAGGGTTCACCACATAAAGAAGATAGTCTGTGGAGAGCTCATCTCGTCCATGATGGGGAACCTTTACAAAATCATACTTTGTATAATCATACTGGTTGAGGAAAAACTCTGAAACCCGGTCTTTCTCTGCATCCCCCATAAACAGAAGGGCCGAGGACCGATACTTGATACTTGTCACCAGAGAAAGATTATTATCCTGGCCTTCCTTGTAAATCATGGACAAGGGAGGGTAAATGCTGATGTCTGCTGAAAGCCTGTTGAGGGAAACCTGCTTTGTCAAAAAGACAATCTCCGTTCCATTGGCCTCCAGAGCGTCGATCACCTCCTGATAGAGGTCTCTGTCCTCATTGCTGGCCGGCATATAACAGGTCTTGACCGGAATCCGGCTCAGGATTGCAGGTGCTCCCCCGATATGATCCTTGTCAAAATGAGTCAGCACCAGAATGTCCAGAGCGTTTATCCCCTCTTTCCTGAGTAGATCCAGCAGAAGATCCCCATCTGCCTTCTCGCCGGTGTCAATCATCATGGCGCCAAACTGATTGGAAATCAAAAAGGCATCGCCGCACTCATGGAGTTTTGGGCAGATGATCTCCATATCCTCTGATTTATTCCTGATTGTTTTTTTCTGCACAGGTTTCCTGGTACTCGTGGCGGCAAACAGCATGGCCAGCACGCTGAGCACAAAAAGGAGAAAGACAGGTAACACTTTTGTTCTTCTCATTACAGCACCTGCTTACTGCTGCGCTCCACGATGGCCGGCGCCACCACCAGGACCACATTCATATTTCCGTTTTTGATCCGGATATCATCGATCATTCTTTTCTGGTCCATTCCTTTTTTGGGTCTGATTCGGTAGCGGAGTTCACACATGGAACCAAAATCTGTAGTTCTGATCATCAGAAGTCTATAGGCTTTACAGTGTTTTTTCAACACCGCGTCAAATTCCCCCTGGAAATTCAGAGTCTCCGGCACCCAGATTTTCAAAAGCATCTCATCATCCTGACTGCCGCCCCAGTTGGCCATCTCCAGGACAGAGATCACCAAAATCATCACCAGGGCAAAAACCAGGGCATAACCGACATAGCCTACTCCGTTGACCACGCCGCAGCAGATGGACACAAAGAGGTAGGCCAGGTCCTTGGTCTCCACCGGACCACTTCTGAAACGAATCAGGACAAAGATGCCGCTGAGACCCAGTCCCGTTGCGATATTCCTTCCCACCATCAGGACGACGATGGAAACGGCGACAGGGACAAGAACGATGGCCAGGGACAGGCCCGGCGTCATGTTCTGATACCTGCGGTTAAAAATGTAGAGGGCACTGAAAAGGATTCCCATCACGATGGAAGAAAACAAAATCAGAAAAAAACCTGCCGTTGTGACATTTGCTGCAATATTGGTGTCCAGTATGGGCATTAATAACATAGAACTCTGCTGTGAAATCATACCATTTCTCCTATTATTGTCTGGTTCCCTGCCTGGTTCTTAAACTGCAGGACGGGGATGGTAAAACAGTGACTTTATGATATCTCTCTTATATTGAGGAGAGAATTGAAACCCTGTCAGGGTCATCAATGACATTTTCCTTCAGATAGCTTTTGTAGGCCACACCATATTTGGAAAAAGAACTTTGATAGATCTTTTCCCGTGCCAGCAGGTCTGTGAACCACTTTGGATAGGCCTTTTCCACCTTCACTTCCATGACCCGGGCATAATCCGGCAGAAGCAGTCTCCCTTCAGATCTTCTCTCAAAGGCATCTTCTCCTTCATAACAGCGAAGATTCTGATCAAAGGTCAGGCGGAAGGCCCGGTTCTCCCGATCGAAAAAAGCCGTCCGGTCATAGGTGATCATCATGGTGGGAGAGACGTCATGGTGGTCTAAGTAATAGCTGATCTCCCGAAGCACCTGTCTGGTCATGTAGGAAGCCCCCTCTGGAATCCTGCCTCCATTCAGAAAATAGACCGCCTGCTGATAAGTCAGTTTGGCTCTTCTTTTTGTCACAATCCCGTTAATCTTCTTTTTCAGTTCAAGAAAGACAGGGCTGCTGCCATCCTCCGGGAACCCGTAGCTTCTCATACGCAGTTTTTCTTTATAGAAGGGCTTTTTCAGGGAATTCCGGATTACGTCAAATTCCTCCGTATCAAAATAAAGATTACAGATGGTGTATGTCTTTCCATCTTTGCAATATTTATCAGGTATCATGTGGTCCATGATCACAGGCAGCATGAGATACATCTGCGACTCATTCAGAAGAAACTTCTTCTCATGCCGTTTAAAAACTGTAATTGCCATAACCACCTTACTCCTTTCCCTGGGCTGTGAGCGGATAGTCCACCTTGATTCTGCCGGAACTGACCACCGGGGACAGGGCATTTTCGACGCTCACCTTGCTGTTGGCATCCACACGGACCTGCCTCAGTCCAAATATACCATAACGAACTGCATCGACTGTCACCGAGGACAGGCTGATCTTCACGTAGTCTTTACTGCGTATTCCGTCCCTGCCTGCTTTCAGATTGACAATGCCGCCCGTAATCTCCACACAGTCAGTCCCCCTCAGACCGTAGCGAGGCGCATGTACATCAATAATCCCGTTTTTTATCTTCAGATTATCGGTGGAGGCAACGCCATCTAAATAGTTGGCATTCACCGTCAATTTTCCAGACCCCTTTATCTTAAGGTTAGCTCTGGAATCAATACATCCTTTGGGAACCAGGCTGTATTTTTCCTTTGGAATATGGAAAATGCCGTCCGTCAGCACATTTTCACTTCCCGATTTCAGATGGATGGTCACCTTGTCGGCCCTGCGGATCCATACCGGAGCCGAATCTTTACAGACAAGCTCCACACCGGCAAACTTTAAGATCACCTCATCATCCTGATCGGCAGCCACAACAATTTGACCGTTAGTCATTTTCCCTGTAAAAAGAAAGGTACCGCTATCCCGGATTATCACAGCATTATCCTTTACTTCCACACTGTCCTCACCGCCAGTCACGATACGCTTGCCGTCAAGTATAATCTTAATCGGATCTGCTTCCCCGGCCTCCTGCTGAGCCTTCTTGAAAGAAGGCCCCTTCCAGAACCACAACAGCCCGATCAGGACTGTGAGAACCAGAAGCAGTCCGGTCAGATATCTCCTTCCCATAGAATATGTCAACTCCTTAAACCTCTTCGTCTCTATAAAAATGATGATGGCCGACTTCCTTCTGAGAGGAAACTTTCCCCTTTTCAGGCCGACATCATCACCATTATACTGTTTTTTTGTCTTTTGTAAATCCAGTGTAAACTATTATAGAATAAAATAATAAAAAAATCTATATGAATCAAGTATATTTCTTCAAATAACATGGTTTTTTATTATCAAAAAAGGCCAGACCAACAGAACCCGCAGGCCGATAAACCTGCGGGTTCTGAATCATTTTATGCTGTTTTAATCTCTCAACCATTGAAGGGTGCTGCCCTCCTGCCGGCTGAAATGCATTACGCCTTTTTTACCAGCAGAGACTCTCCGGTCATCTCCTTGGGCTGAGGCATATCCATAACCTGAAGTAAGGTAGGAACGATGTCACACAGTCTTCCTCCTTCTCTCAAGGTATATGCAGGATCATAATTGTAGAGAATGAAAGGCACCGGATTGGTGGTGTGCGCCGTGTGGGGCTGCCCGGTGGTGTAGTCGATCATCTGCTCTGCATTGCCATGGTCTGCGCAGATAAAGAGAACACCGTTCATCTTCTTCACTGCTTCCACTGCGGCGCCGACACACTGGTCCACTCTCTCCACCGCTGCCACTGCTGCGTCAAAAACGCCGGTATGACCAACCATATCCGGGTTGGCAAAGTTGATGATGATCACATCATACTCGCCGGATGTGATGGCTGCGTCAAGCTTCTCGCTGACTTCAGGAGCACTCATCTCAGGCTGAAGGTCGTAGGTTGCCACTGCCGGCGACATAACCAAGGTGCGGTCCTCACCCTTGTTGGGCTCTTCCAGGCCGCCGTTGAAGAAGAAAGTAACATGTGCGTACTTCTCTGTCTCGGCGATACGCAGCTGCTTTAAGCCATTGGCTGCCAGGTACTCACCAAAGGTATTGGTGATCTCCTCTTTCTTGAAAGCCACCTTCTTGTTGGGGATGGACTCATCATAATCCTTGAAGCATACATAGTAGAGCGGGATGTAACCGTATGGTCTCTTCAGGTAAGCCATGTCCTTGGTGGTCGGCTCTTTGCCCTCCGGCATCTTAAAGGCGTCATCGCCAAAGCAGAAAGCTCTGGTGATCTCGCGGGCCCGGTCCGGACGGAAGTTAAAGAAGATCACGGAATCATTGGCCTTGACCAAAGATAAAGGTTTGCCTTCCTCATCTGTAATGACTGTGGGTACCACAAACTCATCGGTGATTCCCTCATCATAGGACGCCTGCATGGCAGCGATGGGGTCTGCTGCCTTGATGCCCTCTCCAAGTACCAGGGAGTCATAAGCCTTCTGGATACGGTCCCAGTTGTTATCCCTGTCCATGGCATAGTAGCGGCCGGACAGGGAAGCAACTTTACCTACGCCGATCTCGGCACACTTGTCCACCAACTCCTGCAGGTAATCCTTGCCGGAAGCAGGCGGTGTATCACGGCCGTCAAAGAAAGGATGCACATATACATCCTCAAATCCCTCTCTCTTACAGAGCTCAAGGAGCGCATAGAGGTGGGAATTGTGGCTGTGAACTCCTCCGTCGGAGAGCAGTCCCCACAAATGAAGATCAGACTTGTGTTCCTTACAATTATTGATGGCAGCTAAAAGCTCCTCATTCTTGAAAAATTCTCCATCTTTAATATATTTTGTGATAAGGGTCAGGTCCTGGTAAATGATTCTGCCGGAGCCGATATTCATGTGACCCACCTCGGAGTTACCCATCTGTCCGTCCGGAAGGCCTACTGCACTGCCCGATGCAAAGCCCTTCTGGAAAGGATATTCTGCTTTGAGCATATCCATAACCGGTGTCTTGGCTGTATAGATCGCATTGCCCTCTGTATGGTCTGAGATTCCATATCCATCAAGAATCATCAGTACGACTGGTCTCTGTTTCATGTGTAGTCTCCTTTACTTAAAATAATCAGTATCAGTTAGTATTTCCTGTAAATATCATACCATATTTTTTGTTGAATTCAACTAAAAGTCAAGGCAAAAGCCTTTTGATTTTCTCAGCCTGCGATAAAGCGGTTCTGCTCCTTGTCATAGACAAAACCTGCCGCCGCGAGCTTCTTTTTCAGATCTTCAGCATCCAGCAGGCAGCTGGAGCAAAAGGCTTCCAGATTGTCAAAATGGTCCCGCAGCTGGGTATTCACATAGCTTAAAAGCATGATCGGATCTTTTGGTAATGCCATCGTCCATTCCTCCTGTCATTCTCTCTCTGAAACAGTAGTCGGTTTTTATGTTCTGATTCAGTCCTGGCGGGCTTAAATAAGAATTTATTCATATTGTATCATGACAATTCCGGCCATGAAAGGGTATAAAAGAAAAAGAAAAATACCCGCAGGCAGACGAAAAAAGAGATCTTTGCACACTGCAAAGATCTCTGGGATCTGTTGATCATCATCCTGAATCTTTTTATTCTATTTTTACCAGGCCTTTCAGGATATCCTTGCCCAGGCAGGTCCAGATCGGCGCATTCTTAAAGTAAGCGAAGACCCGGTTTTCGGGAATACCGGTCTGGTCCATGACCGCCTTGCTCATTCCCACCAGCACTTCCTCAAAAAGCTCCCTGTCATAGTAATCATATACTTCATTGATCACACTGACTTCAATGGAGGCACAGGGTGCTGAAGCTTCCTCGCCGAACAGCATGAAACACTCGTCCTGAAAATCCGCCATCAGAAGGACGCCGTCCTCACAGGGAATCTTCTCAATCACTTTTTTCATGTCAACCATGATCCGGTATTTTCTTTCTTTATTCAGATACATATTCGTCTTGACAGTCACTCTTGGCATAACCCACCTGTTCCTTTCCCAATAATATCATCAACCCATCGAATCCTTTTCTTTACATACGATTCGTGGAAGGCGGCTCCATGACAGCCTGATCCCACTTTCCTCTTCTTACTTATAAATATACCCTTTTTTCAAGGGATAGATTGGGATTATCATGACTATAATTTAGGAAAGAAAAGAACGTGTTTCAGAGTTTTTCCACCAGTCTGTCAGAAAATGTTTTGACGGCCTGCAGGGCTGCGCCTTTTGAAAAAATATGGTCCTTGCAGCGACAGGCTGAAATATAATCCACATCGCGGCAAAAAAGGTCGTAAGTCTCGGTCAGTTCCGCCAGTTCGTCAATGTGCTCTTCCATGCAGGCCCCCACATTTCCTCCGATGACAATATCCATATCCAAAAGCATTCTCACATTACTGACCAGGATGGCCAGATCATTCAAATAAGTCGTAAAGATTCCTGCTGCCTTCTGGTCACCCGCCTCAAGACATTGGAAAAAGCTGCGGATTTTATCCTGATCACTGAAAAAGACCTGCCCGGAAAGGTCTTCCCCATTTTCTGCCGGTTTTCCTTTCTCCTCCTCTTCTTTTGTCCCTTCCGCCATCAATAGTTCTGCAGTCAGGTAAGCGTCAGCGCAGCCCGACTTTCCGCAGTAACAGGTCCTGCCGCCGGGATGAAGGATCATGTGCCCCACCTCCCCAGCCTGCCAGCGGCGGCCGGTATAAAGGTCCTGGTTGACCATCAGGGCCCCGCCCACGGTCTCATTGAGGGAAATGTAAAGATAGGAATCTTCCCCTCCTCTCTGCTCGGCTCTGCAGGCACAGTTAGCGTCATTGCAGATGACCAGTGGAAAAGGAATATATCGGTAAAATCGGTCCAGGCTGATATTGGTCAGGTGGAAGACGTGGGAATGCAGAATCATCTGTCCCTCCTGGTCGATAATTCCGGGAAAAGAAATACCGACGCCCATGATCTTTCTGCCATCCACCTTTTCTTCTGTGAGAAAATCAAGCAGCAGAGCTCCCAGCTTCCTGTACCAGGCTGTCTGGTCCTTGAAGGAATGGGCCAGCTGCTTTGTGCAAAGGATCCGGCCTGTCATGTCTGTCAGGGCAAATTCCACGAACCTTCTGGCAATCTGTATTCCAATCCCAAAACCGCAGCTTAAGTCCAGAGACAAAACGCTGGCCCGCCGGCCCCCGGTGGAAGCCTGCTTTCCGGTCTCTGTAAGAATCCCGGCCTCCTTCAGTTCCTCAATACAGTGGAGGACAGTGGGCATGCTGATTCCCAGGGCAGAAGCCAACTCCTGCCTGGTCATTTCTCTCTCCTGCTGAAGCAGGCTGATGATGCGAAGTAAGTTCTGGGCTTTTGATGATTTTAAATCCATTGTTCCCTCCTGTCTTTTCTATGGCAGCCCCAGTTTTATTAAAATTTTTATTAAAGTATTATATATGATTTCAAGCCAAATTGCAAAGAAACCACTTCACTGGATCTGATGGGAATCCCTGTTTATCCTTTGAAGCAGCGACAGTCATCCTGTTATTTTCCCAGGCAGAATTTTCGAAGATAGCGGATGCTGTCTTTAAATACTTTTTTTCTGTGGAAACAAACAGCAAAAATCAACCCCGGCAGCAGGAGACAAAGTCCCGCTCCGAAAAGGAGCTGCAGAACAGCTCCTTCTATGTGACCACAGATCATCCGGCTGACCCAGCCGCAGACCACCGTACTCACAGTCACCACCAGCCCATAGCCAAGCAGTTCCCGGACATACTCTCCCCGTCGGCAGGGTGCAAAGAGGCAGCGGAAAAGATTGCGCAGCAGCCAGGGAATCTCCACCCCGGCAAAAGCAGCCACGGTGGACAGGACAACGCCGTAAAGGCCCCAGAAACGAACAGTCAGCAGATTCAGAATGATATTTACCAGGGCGGCGGTCAGCGGTCTCCACTTGTCCACCTTCCATAAACCGGCGGCGTCCTTGTAGGTATTGAGGAGTCGATTTACCTCTGTTACAAAAAAATATAAGGTCAGGCACCAGACCAGGGCCATCGGCATCAAGGCTTTATCCCCCAGCCAAAGCCGGATAAAAGGTTGATAGAGACATATGAAACAGGGCGTGGTAAAAGAGAGCAGCCAGAGAAACAAAAAAGTAAATATTCTGAACTGCTGATAGTTTTTTTCTTCGGATTCCAGAATCAGGCTATTGCCCAGACCACTCCTGACGGAAGAAAAAATCACTTCCATTACCAAGCAAACGGCAGACATAATCAGAAAATAATTCTGATACCTGGCCAGCAGAACCAGGCCCAGAAAGGCGGTGATCACCACAGTGTCCGCCTCGGCCGTCACTTTTCCCGCAAAACGGGAAGTAAAAAGATCTCTGACCCGGCAGTTTACTTTGTTCCTCTCTTCCGCAGGGAGCTCTCCCCGGGGCACATAAGCAGGATAAAGGCGGGCTGTGATCCACCCTGTCATCAGATTGAGTAAAAGTTTGGCAAAAATGTCTGCTGCCAGAAAAAAGTAATAATTTTTCAATACAATCAGGGCATACAATTGCAGCAGCAGCTGGACTGTCTTGGAGCCGATCTCCAGCTTGCTGCTGATATCCACTCTCTGATGAGCCGTCAGCAGACTGTTTTTATAGGTAAAGAGCCAGTAGCTGAGCACGGTGGACGCCAGGCTCATCAGATAAAGGACATTCAGATTTATATCCCCCGGCACATCACCGTGGATCAGCCTGGGCAGCACAGGAGTCAGAGCTGCTCCAACGGTCAGGATAAACAGCCCAATATAACGGTAGTAACGCCGGTACATATTGAGAAGAGCACAGATTTTCCGTTCGTCCCTCTCTGCTGCAGGAAGGTACAGGCTGTAATCCATGGCATAGCCCACACCCAGTTCTGCCAGATTTAAAATCTGCAGCAGGGAGCTGAAAAGACCATTCAAACCTGTGTACTCCTCTCCCAGCTTCCAGATCATCACTGTCCGGACCACAAAAGGAATCCATATTTTATAAATGTTTAATAAAAGCCCGAAAACCATATTCCGGGCTGCATTCTTTGTCCTGTTCATAGGCTGCCTTCTCTGATCAAGTGATTTTTCACTATTTTCTTCCCTATCTTAGCATCTGTACCACCCCCAGTCAATCTGATGCCGGCCCCAAAAGGCGCTGATTTTACATGCCTTGCAGGATTGCCGTATAAAAAAAGAATTCCAAGGTCTGGGCGGGCATTTCCAGAACCTCGGAATTCTCTTGCCTTATTTAAAGAAGGGGGGTACGTATGATAAACTTATTTCTCTACAATCTTAATTTCCGTTCCTACGCCGATGGCAGGCATGGGCTTATCTTCTACATGGATGCTGCCGGGCATATCCACAGTCTCACTGTTGTTAAAACGAATGGTGCAGTGACCAAGACCGGCTAAAGTAACGGGAGCTTCTGTCCCGACAGCGATGATCTTGTACTCCTGGTCACCAACAATCAGGTACTGACCTGCTGTGATGGTTCCATTGATGGGGTTGACACTGACATGATAAGTGTAGTCCTTCAGTTCCGGCGGTGCATTGTCGCCGAAAAGGATGAACATTCTCTCAGATTCGAAAGCGTCTACAAAGGCGCCAAGGCCTTTTACCTTATTTTCATAAATAACCTTCATCTTTTTTCCTCCTTAGTACAGTCCAAAGCTGGCAAAGTAAGCGATGATGACACGGATCCAGCCAGTGATAAATCTTGAATACATAACAGATACAACACCAACCTCGATGGTCTCTGTCTCAGCCTCTGCAAGACCAAGTCCTACAGGGATGAAGTCGCAGGCACCCTGGGTATTGATGGCGAAGAGGGCCGGAAGTGCCAGGGAGGGGGCGATATTTCCTTTGCCGATCTCAGCACCGACCAGGGTACCAACGATCTGGGCAATAACAGCGCCAGGTCCCAAAAGGGCGGAAAGGCCGGGGATGGAACAGATGATACCTAAGATTACCAGGCCGAAAACGTTGCCTGCTAAAGGTGTCAGCAGGGAAGCGAAGGCATTTCCAAAGCCGGATCCGTTGATGATACCGATCAGCATGGATACGAAAGCCATGAAAGGAAGCAGGGTAGTGATACAGGTCTGGATGGCATCTCTCGCTGCCTGATAGAAGGTATTTACCACCTTACCAGCGCCGAGACCGATTACCGTGATCAGACTCTTCTTCTCCTGGGCTGCCAGTGTCTCAGAAACTTTCATGTCTGCTGTAAACTTGGCGCCGCCATCCTTCTTGATGGACTCCACCGTATCTTCGACTTCTGTCATATTCTCTTCTGCGGTCTGTACCGGCACTTCGCTGCCGTCAACAGCAGTAATTTGCTTGGAAGTTACGCCGGATACATAGATATCTTCCACGATGAACTTTGCCAGGGGGCCGGACTTGCCCACCGGGTTGGTATTGATGGTGGGGATCCGCTTCTGGGGATAGATGCCGCAGCGAAGTGTGCCGCCGCAGTCAATGATTACCAGAGCCAGCTCATCCTCCGGGCAATTGGTCTTAAAGCCGTTTACCGGGATCAGGCCTGTGATGTCCACGATCTTCTGCAGACATTCCGGCTCAGCGCCGCCGCCTGTGATGAACATTACTTTATTCTTTTTCTCAGTGGGTGTGATGATCAGAGGACCACCAAATCCGCCGGAACCTTTTTCTACTCTAATGGATCTATATTCTGCCATGAATTTCTCCTCCTATATTCTGAACAGCTGCTTTTAGCAGCATTCTGTATGACGAACAGCAAGCTTTTTTATCAACTCTTTTAATCATATCCCTATGACAAAACTATGCGTTATGGGCAACCTTGAACTCTCTGCTGAGGGTCTTACCCTGCTGCTTTTCCACATACCTGGTAGTCCACTCTGTCGCCCATCCGGAGATGAAGTTGGCGACGATACCAACCAGGAGATAACGGATCGCAAGGGGTGTTGTATCAAGGCCAAGCTGAGTGATACCATTGGCAATTCCCAGATAGATAAAGATCTCAGAGGCATTGATGTGCGGGAAAATACCACTGTTGGTGTGGCAATGATAGGTTGCGGATGCGTAGTAACAGGGTTTGTAAAACTCCGGGAAGAACTTTCCGATGGAGAGTGCCATGGGGTTTCCTAACATGAAGGCACTGACAAAGGGAAGTACTGCATACCGCAGAATGGGGTTGCCGGCGCTGACCTTGGCCAGTTTCGCCACAGCCTCATCACCTACCAGGGCGATGATGGCATTCATCAGTACCAGGAGCATGACGATTGTGGGGATGATTCCCGTTACCCAGCTCATAAACTGCTCGCCGCCGAGGGTAAATAAATTCATAAAGCCAGAAGCTAATTTTACAATAATATTCATATCTTTCCGCCTTTCTTATACTCTTCCTGTGATCAGGGACTTTGCGGAACGGCCGATTTTGGTAAGGGGTGCAGCCGGCTGCTCAATCTCTTCCCCCGCCACAAATTTATTGTAGCTGAGGGAGGCATCCTCGATGGCCTTGCAAAGGTTTTTATGCCCCTTGGGCCCGTCCGACGCTTTCAGGCTGCCGATATGTTTTCCCTCAAAGCCGGGCAGATTGCGTACTCTTGCAGCACATGTCACGCCTTCCAGCTTTCTTCCTTCCCGGATATAACCATCGTCGTCCAGAAGGAACATGACGATGGCTCCCGCGTGGAAGCCTCCGGACTTTCTTCCACAGGCAACTCTTCCCTGTCGTCTCAATTTGACAAATTCATTGGAAAAATGCTTCATCTGCATCATGCTCAGCGCTGCCTGAATCAGAAATGCGCTGATCACAACCAGTCCTAACTGTAAAATCGACATTGTTAACCTCCGTTCCGCCGTGTCTATTCCCCGGCCCTTCTGTAGAGGGCCCGGAGAAGCTCTTCGAAAGAACCTGCTTTCGAAATATTGGTAAACAGTTTCTCATCCTGTGCGATGGTGATAATCTCGTCATAGATCCGAATCAGAAGATTGTCATTATCAAAAGATTCGGAAGTCTCCGGAAGTCCCATGAGAAAGATGATCCGGATTTCATGCTGATTCTCTTTGACCAGGCCTTTTTTGCATACACCCACCGCCAAAGTCAGTCTGTCATTGGCGTACTGCAGCGTATGGGGGAGAGCGATGGACCGGTCAAATACCATCGTACCTTTTTGTTCTCTTTCCTTCAGCCTGTCGAGGAAACCGTCATCGACGTAACCCATCTCCTCCAGGCTGTCTGCCATCATGGCAACCGCATGCTCATAACTTTCTTCTTCATCGAAGACAAAGAAGCGGTCCTCATCGAGCAGTCCGTTTAACACAAACCAGTTATTGTCCACCACCGGCATATCCACCTGGTCCCAGTACTTGGCTTTCTCAATCTTGTGAAGCAGCTCCCTCTCATTGAAGATCTCCCGGATCCGGATGATCGGACGTTCACATTGAAAAGGCAGGTCGACCGTGGTCAGAATCACATCGAATTCGTTCAGGATCCGGGCCGTCACCTTCTCATCAGAGAAAAGAGTGAGCTCTGCGGAACTGTCCAGAACCTTTTTCAGCTGGACTGCCACCAACTGGGCTGTCACCCGGCCGGACCCGCAGACCACAGCCACCCGGAAGGGTTTGTTCTGCCTGAGATCATTCTCAGCCAGGAAAACACCGAAGTAAGCTGTGAGATAACCCTTCTCATCTTCTGAAACCTGAAGATGGTGCTCCTCTTCGATCACATCGCCGGCGATCCCGGCCATCTGGTAGGCCAGTGGGTATTTGCTGACCAGCTCATCAAGGAGCGGATTCTTGATCCGCAGCTTATATTTCAGCCGGTTGAGCATAAACATCACATGGTAGAGGAAGCCTTCCGCGAAATCATCTGATTCTATGGTGATATCCATCTGCTGGCGGATCCGCTCCATGATCTTATCGATCAGGGGCTGGATATTGGCATCCAGGGCGATGGTTTTCAACTCCGTCACGTCTGTGGGCGTCCGCATCCCCATGATGGGAATTAATACAAACAGTTTCTCTTCCACCGGAAATTCTGTGGAAAGCAGATCTCCCACTTTGTCCACGAGATCGCTGACCATCTCAAATACCGGCAGAATGGTGAGATTGTAATATTTGGCGGAAAAATTTTTGATGCCGTGGCCTGTCAGATAACGGTCCAGCATGAGAATCAAAGATTTTTTAAATTTCTCTCTGACCCTTCTCTCAAAGGAATACTCCTGAAGCCTCTCGTCGACCATGTCCAGGATATCCTGGTCTATGGGATAATCCTGATAGATGGACTGATAGACATTTTCCAGAACATACTCCCTGATCTTATCCTCATCTCCCTGCAGGAGAAGACCTTTGCTAGTCTTTCCAACGATGGAAAGGTCATAGGGTTCGATCTGGGCCCTGAGTTTTTTCAGGTCACTGACAATGGTGGTTCTTCCTATATTCATCTCATAGGCCAGTTCATCGGTAAGAAGAGGATCCCCGGACCGCATCAGTCTGCCGAAGATATAATTCATTCGGTTTCCAGGGGAGTTCATGAAGTCATCGGTCTGAATCAGCTTCCGGTATATCTCTTTAAACTCATCCTGGTGGAATATTCTTAGACTGTACTTTCCCTGTTTCCCCTCTATCACCGCAAAACCGGCAAGATCCTGATTCAACTGTTTGATGTCATTGCGTACAGTACGCTCACTGACGCCCAGCCGCGAGGCAAGATCGCTGACTTTAACAACAGGATGATTGCGAAAGCTCTGCAGCATAATCGAAATTCTGTTATCACTGAATAATTTCTTCATGGGTCAGTTCTCCTCCTCCTTATGTTGGGCTGCCATCTGGTCTGTGATCAGTCCGGCTGTCCGGGCCGGACCCTTCCTGTCTTACGATTCTGTCGGATTGTCTTTTCCTGCGGCTGCTGACTAACGGATTAACCTCTGGATTTGCCGCCGGAAATGTTCACGGTGGTTCCTGCAATGTAGCTAGCACGATCAGATACCAGGTAAGCCACCAGCTCACCGACCTCGTCCAGTTTGCCGTCGCGGCCCAAAGGAATTACTTTGGAGTAATCTGTGGACAGGTCTTCCGGCTTACAGCCTCTGGTGTAGGCAAGGGCCTCATTGTAAGCGGGTGTACGAAGACCGGTTGCCTCCATGATTCCAGGAGCACAAGCGAGAACACGGATATTATATTTTCCAAGTTCCTTGGCCCAGGAACGGGTAAAGGTATCCACAGCACCCTTGGTGGCAGCGTAGGCTGACTGACCCTGGGATCCTTCTTTTCCGGACTCGGAAGACATATTGAGGATCACTCCCTTGCCCTGCTTGAGCATCTGCTTCGCGCAAGCCTGAGCACATAAGAAGACACCCTTGACATTGACATTGAACATCTTGCTGAAAGAATCATCATTGAGCTCGTACTCCGGTTTCTCTCCGGCTACATCGACGAGCAGCCTGGGCAGGTTGATTCCGGCATTGTTCACCAGGGCATCGATCTTGCCGTATTTGGCGACTACCGCATCCACCATAGCCTGTACGCTCGCTGCGTCGGCCACATTGCACTTCACACAGTAAGCGCCATCCATCTCGCTGCCAGTCTCGACATTCATGTCAACGATGACAGGTGAAGCACCAACCTTCTGCAGACATTCCACCACGTGCTTACCGATTCCTGATGCTCCGCCGGTAACGATCACCACGGAACCTTCCAGTCCTAACCATGTGTTACTCATCATCTACTCCTCCTTTTTTTCTTTGGATTCAGAAGTTTCTTCTGTCATCTCTTTGATGTGACTACATCATAGAAAAAAATAGGGCAAAGTTTAATGCTTTCAATTTCAGGCCTTTGGAATTCTATTAGTTCACCCGATTTCCACAAGTCGGAAATACTATGAATTATTCCGAATATTACCCAGTTACTGCCAGCAAAAGTTAGTCTAAATACATATAATTATATCATAATTTAATATATTACTTTTATTAAATTATTTATTAAAGTTATTATTTATTATAGCTTGATTTGTGTTTTTGTCAATGAAATTTTAAAGAAAAACACGATAAAATACAGAAAAGACTTCAGCCCGCCGGCTTCCCGGATCCGGCGGGCTGAAGTCATAAAATGATATAAAAAAAGAAAATTATGGAAGTATGCGAAAACTGAAAGTATCCTCTTATCCAAAAGACAGGAAGCGGGTTCCCTGCCAGGCCAGGCTGCCTGTCATCCCTTCTTTGAGGAGTTTGGCTTCTTTATCCGTCAACTCCAGGGACATCATCCCATGGTGTTCGAGGATAAAAGTGAGGGTCCATGTGACTGAGATTTCCGGAAGCAGGGATTTTCCCTGAGAGGCCAGGGAAGTATTTCCCCGGACTCTGCTATGTTCTTTCTTCAGGAGCACTGCCTGGTCTGACCGGACCGGCTCCCGGTTGTTGGTTCTGAAAGTCTCCAGCCCTTCTATCATTTTAAGAAAGACCACGATTATCAGAATTCCTATAATAATTAGAAGTCCCGGAAAATAGCCGCCGCCAAAAATTGTCATCTCCATGTTCCTCCGCCCAATTGTGTGCAAACCCTGCAGGGATAATGAATCACCGGTACATACGGTGACGAAGAAAAGCCCTGTATGGGAACATGACTTGTATTTCTATGAGATGCCGACAGAGCCGGCATGGAAGTTTCTTGTGTAATCATGACATAAAAACCTCCATACCTTAATACATATTTCCCCGGAGTTTCGGAAAAATACAGGTCGAACCGCAACAATTTACAAGCACATTTTTCCATATTTGTGCTATAATCAGATTAAGAAAAGGAGAAGTGGGCAGATTATGCTCAGAGCCTCCGCTATGAATCAGAAGATTGGCAGACATCAAATCAATCTGGCATAATCATATACCAGATTTTCAGCTTTCAGTAATGATGGGGAAAGGAGTCTATATTATGAGTATCAATCAGGAATTATTGGAGAAGGTGGTTCGTGATATGATCCAGGAGAATCCAAAGTTCTACAACACACCGATCAAAAAGCCGACCAAGGCCTCCACTTCTGCCGCTTCCTCTCAGAAGACATGGAACGGCAAGGAAAATGCACGGCCGTCCGGTGCTACCCAGGGTGCATACGATGCCATCGGAACTCCCGGCGGCGTATCTCCCACAGCAAGAAGCACCTGGACCAAAGACCAGCTTGTGGCTTATGTGACCCAGCAGGTACAGTCTCAGCTGCAGTTCTCCAACAAGCCGGTGGTACCGACAGGGAAGAAGTCCTCTTCCACCCAGGCTTCCTGGAAAGAGAACTATGTAATCGGCAAGCCGTCCGGCGCTACTCAGGGCGCATATGACGCCATCGGAACTCCCGGCGGTGTTTCAGAGGCAGCCAAGAAGACCTGGACCAAGGATCAGCTTGTGGCTTATGTGGCCCAGCAGGTACAGTCCCAGCTCCAGTTCTCCAACAAGCCGGTGGTACCGACAGGGAAGAAGTCCTCTTCCACCCAGGCTTCCTGGAAAGAGAACTACCAGATCGGCAAGGCTTCCGGCGCTACTCAGGGTGCTTATGATGCAGTGGGAACTCCCGGAGGTGTATCCGAGAAAGCAAAGAAGACCTGGACCAAGGACCAGCTTGTGGCTTTCATCTCCCAGGCAGTGACTAAAGAGCTCCAGTTCTACAACAGACCTGTCAATCTGGCAGGCGGTGTGTCCGCTTCCACCCAGCCCTCCTGGAAGGATGACACTCCTTACGGCAGAACCTCCGCTTCTACCCAGGCTTCCTGGGACAAGAAAGAAGGCTTGGACAAGGTGCTGACAGGTAAGAAATCTGCATCAACCCAGAGCTCCTGGAGAAAGGGCATCGACGGAGCTGACTACACCATGGCTTTCCATGCAGGAACCAGCAAGACACCGAAGTTCTGATCAGATAATCTTTATTTCTTAGAATAATAATAAAAAAAGCGCCGCAGCTGCGGCGCTTTTATAATTGGGGCTGTTGTATTAAAGCAGATCAGAAACTTGAGATAAAGGGAGGAATCCCCATGTCCAGCGTGTTTGTCATTTGTTGGTGTCTGTGCGATCTGGGACGGACTGATCTTAAGTCCGTCATCAGACGAACAGATGCCAACAAATGACA
>JBGUIF010000099.1:0-16185 GCA_045112755.1 Anaerobutyricum sp. | reverse complement strand
CCCACATCTGGTGCTGACCCACTTCTGTACAAATGATCGCGTCACCTTTGGTCATCTCGTAGATTTTCTCCACCACGGCGGGACCCGCAAGGACGTCCTGATGATAACGAAGGGGATACTTCTGTTTCAGGTTCATGATCTCCTGGGTCCATTCTTTATGCTCAAGCTGACTGATTCTTCTGTTGAAGATGGTCAGAACCGCTTTGACGTCACCAACGATGGAAGTGTCAACCATGATATTCTTGTTGATCTCTGCAGGATCAATATCAATCTGGATAATCTTCGCATGCCTTGCAAAGGTGGCGGCATTACCATAGACACGGTCACTGAAACGACAGCCAACGGCGATCAGCAGATCGCACCTGGAGACACCGATATTGGATGTCTTCGTTCCATGCATGCCCAGCATACCCGTGTAAAGAGGATCTGTTCCGGGGAAAACGCCCTTTCCCATAAGGGTGTCACAGACCGGAGCATCGATCAGTTTGACAAACTCCCTCACCTGCTGGCTGGCATTGGAGAGGACACAGCCGCCTCCCAGTAAAACGTAAGGCTTTTTGGCCTTCTTGATCTCCTCCACTGCCTGGAGGATCGCCTTTTCCTGAATCGTTTCACATACCGGGTGAATGGGGGCCGGGGTGAAGGATTCGAAGACAATTTTATTGTTGGGCGCTGTCACATCTTTGGTAATGTCCACCAGGACCGGTCCCTTCCTTCCACTTTGAGCAATGCGGAAGGCATCCCGGATGGTTTTTGCCAGGTCATTGATATCCTTCACAATATAATTATGTTTTGTGATGGGCATGGTCACTCCCTTGATATCAATCTCCTGGAAGGAATCCTTTCCAAGAAGGCTGACACCAACATTGGCAGTGATCGCCACCACAGGAATGGAATCCATATAGGCTGTGGCAAGACCGGTAACCAGGTTGGTGGCTCCGGGGCCGGAGGTGGCCATGCATACGCCCACCTTCCCCGTGGCCCTGGCATAGCCGTCTGCCGCATGGGAAGCTCCCTGCTCGTGGGAGGTCAGAACGTGATGGATCTCATCGCTATGTTTAAACAATTCATCATAGATATTTAGAATGGCCCCGCCGGGGTAACCGAAGACAGTGTCTACCCCCTGTTCTTTCAGGCACTCAATCACGATTTCAGAACCACTAAGTAACTGCTTCATCTTCTATAACATCCTCTCTCAAATAGCTTATTTGATCTGATTGACATCTAGTACTGCACCACGGTTTCCGGAAGTAACCAGCGCTGCATAGCGGACCAGATATCCTTCCTGAATCTTCGGCTCTCTCGGTACCCATGCCGCCCGTCTTGCCTCAAGCTCCGCGTCGGACACGTCCATATTCAATGTGTTGTTGGGAATATCAATCCTGATGATATCTCCCTCTTCCACCAGGGCAATGGGTCCGCCCACTGCTGCCTCCGGGGAAACATGACCGATGGAAGCTCCCCTCGAAGCGCCGGAGAAACGTCCGTCCGTGATCAGCGCCACGGAATCTCCCAGACCCATGCCGGCGATGGCGGATGTAGGATTGAGCATCTCTCTCATGCCCGGACCTCCCTTAGGTCCTTCATAGCGGATCACCACCACATCACCGGGAACAATCTTTCCACCCTTTATGGCGGCGATGGCATCTTCCTCACAGTCAAAAACTCTGGCCGGTCCCTCATGAACCATCATCTCGGGAACCACAGCACTCTGCTTCACAATACCGGTATCCGGAGCCAGGTTGCCCTTAAGCACAGCGATGCCGCCTTCCTTCAGGTAGGGATTGTCTATAGGCCGGATGACCTGGGGGTCAAGGTTGATACAATTCTTAATATTTTCACCGACTGTTTTGCCGGTAACCGTCATACATTCTTCATGGAGAAGGCCTTTCTTGCTGAGTTCGTTCATGACCGCATAGACGCCTCCTGCCTCATTGAGGTCTTCCATATAAGTGGGGCCAGCCGGTGCCAGGTGGCAGAGGTTTGGCGTCCTCTTGCTGACATCATTGGCAATCTCCATGTTGAGCATGATGCCTGCTTCGTGGGCGATGGCCGGCAAATGCAGCATGGTATTGGTGGAGCAGCCTAATGCCATATCCACTGTCAGACAGTTCTCGAAAGCTTCCTTGGTCATGATATCGCTGGGGCGGATATTCCTGCGGTACATATCCATTACAGCCATACCGGCGTGCTTGGCAAGACGAATCCTCTCAGAATAAACTGCCGGGATGGTTCCATTGCCCTGGAGGCCCATTCCGATGACCTCTGTCATGCAGTTCATGGAGTTGGCTGTGTACATACCGGAACAGGAGCCGCAGGTGGGGCAGACCTTATTGACATATTCCTCCACCTTCTCGGCAGTCATCTTTCCTGCCTCGTAGGCACCCACCGCCTCAAACATAGAGGAAAGACTTCGCTTGCAGCCATCCACTTTGCCGGCGAGCATAGGGCCGCCGCTCACAAACACTGTAGGCACATTGATTCTGGCCGCAGCCATGAGCAGTCCGGGTACATTTTTGTCGCAGTTGGGAATCATGACCAGGGCATCAAACTGATGTGCTTTGGCCATACACTCTGTGGAGTCTGCAATCAGCTCCCTGGTCACCAGAGAATACTTCATGCCGGTATGTCCCATGGCAATCCCATCACAGACTGCAATGGCAGGAAATACAATGGGGGTTCCCCCTGCCATGGCCACGCCAAGCTTCACTGCTTCACAGATCTTATCCAGGTTCATATGACCCGGAACAATCTCATTATAGGAACAGCAGATACCCACCAGGGGTCTCTCCATCTCTTCCTTTGTGTAACCTAATGCATTGAACAGGGACCGATGGGGTGCCTGCTGCATACCTTTTTTTACCTGATCACTTTTCATGATTAATACCCTCTCGATGCTTTACCGACGCATCGAATCCTTTCATTATATAAATCAGTTTCCAATGAACCATTAATGCATTTTTCAGATTCTGTCTACGATCAGATCTCCCATTTCCCGGGTTCCCACCTGGGTCATGCCCTCAGACATGATGTCCACAGTCCGATACCCGTCAGCCAGGACCTTCTTCACAGCTCCGTCAATATCATCCGCTGCCTGATCCAGATTCAGGGAGTATCTGAGCATCATGGAGGCTGAAAGAATCGTGGCGATGGGGTTGGCAATATCCTGTCCCGCTATGTCGGGAGCGGACCCGTGGCTCGGTTCATAAAGTCCAAAGCTGTCTTCCCTGAGACTGGCGGAACTCAGCATACCGATGGATCCGGTGACCATACTGGCCTCATCAGATAAAATGTCTCCAAACATATTTTCCGTGAGAATGACATCAAACTGCTTGGGATCGCGGACCAGCTGCATGGCTGCATTATCCACCAGCATATGTTCACAGGTCACCTCCGGGTAATCCTTTGCCACTTCATTGACAACTTTTCGCCAGAGGCGGGAAGAATCAAGGACATTTGCCTTGTCCACACTGGTGACTTTCTTCCTTCTCTTCATGGCGATATCAAAACCGCGCAGGGCGATCCGGCGGATCTCATCCTCCCCGTAGGTGAGGGTGTCCACTGCCGTCTCGATTCCATTCTCTTTGTAGGTCCGGCGTTCGCCAAAATAAAGTCCGCCTGTAAGCTCTCTCATCACCACCAGGTCAAAGCCGTCGCCGATGATCTCATCGCGAAGGGGACAGGCAGCTTTCAGTTCTTCATAAAGATAGGCCGGCCGCATATTGGCGAAAAGACCAAGACCTTTACGGATGGCCAGCAGGCCTGCCTCCGGTCTCAGATGTGCCGGAAGTTTATACCAGGGAGAAGTGGTGGTATTGCCTCCAATGGACCCCATGAGAACAGCGTCCATCTTTCCTGCCGTCTCCAGGGCTTCTTTTGTAAGGGGCTCTCCTGCCGCATCGATGGATGCTCCGCCAAGAAGAATCTCTGTATAATCAAACTGCTGATGATACTTCCCGGCAGCTCTGTCCAGCACCTTCACTGCTTCAGCTACAATCTCAGGACCGATCCCGTCCCCTCTTATCACACCAATTCTAAAAGCCATAGTCTCACGCCTTTCCAAAATAAACAGACATATTTTATGATAGTAACAGTTCTAACTTCCACCGCAAAGGCACATTCCCTGCGGAAAAAGGAACTGCAAGTATATATAATAACCTATTTCCTGATCAGAATCAATTCATTTCCTTTTTATCAGAATATTTTTTCAGACTTCTGGCAATCTTTTTTCTGATTCTCTTTTTCAGTTTCTTCCATGCCTTGGGATGCTCCACATAATACCTGGGGCACATCTTTCCTGTGACATCGTAGTGGCGGATTACCTGCTCCTCGGTAATATTGTAAGTTCTGCACAGCCAGTCTGCCAGTCTCACCAGAGACCTGGCGGTCTTTTTGTTGAACTTGCCCCCAGAATCCTCATGGCAGCACTCAATCGAGATTGTGTCCTTATTCCGGGTTTTAGAGGCATAGGCAACCTCACCCAGGGGAATACACTGGATGATTTCCCCTTCCAGTCCAATAATGAAGTGACTCGATGCTTTCCTGACATGGGTCTTTCCCAGGTTGTTGAAGTAGTTCCTGTTCTCTTTTGCCGTCGAACCGGGATTATCGACAAAATGCACCACAATCCCCTTTACTTTTTTTAATACCTTCTGACTTCTGCTGTACTTATTGGGCTCAAGGTAATCCTCAATAATCTCAGGTGCGCCGGGTGCTTTGGGAACCTCTCCCGCATTTTTATATTTCACGGCCTCCTGATCATCTTTTTTATTCTCAGTACTCTGATCTTCCGCCTGGTCCTTGTCCGTTTCTGCAGCAGTGGACAAGTCTTCTCTGCTGCCTGTCAGGGAAGGGCCAAAACCTGCTTTTTTAGCCAGGCTAAAAATGACAACCATACATAGAAAAAAAGTAATCAATGCGGCCGCCGTCGTCTGAATAGATTCTCTATTCCTCTTTTTAAAATGCTTTTCTTTTCTTCTGTGTTCCATAGAATTATGTTTCGAATTATTCCCTGCCCAGTCCAATCATCTGAGACCAGGAAGAGCACTGCAGCCAAATGACATCAAAGTCAGATTTGCCTGAGAGAGCACAAAGGGAGGCAGGCCAATGGCATACCCCCCTCAGAAATCTATAAGATGTTTTCACTGTCCGGCTCAGACTTACTCTTTTGCACTGAGCTTTGCATCGATGGCTGCCGCAGCTTTCTTTCCGGCACCCATGGCCAGGATGACAGTAGCTGCTCCAGTGACGGTATCTCCTCCCGCATAAACATTCTCTTTGGAGGACTCCATGGTCTCCTCATTTACAATAATTCCTCCCCATTTCTGGGTGTCCAGGCCCGGTGTGGTCTGACGAATCAGCGGATTCGGGCTCTGACCAATGGCTATAATCACGGTCTCAACATCGATTATGTAATTGGACCCTTCAATCGGTACAGGGCTGCGTCGTCCTGATGCATCCGGCTCGCCGAGTTCCTGCCTGACGACCTCCATTCCTGCTACCCAGCCCTTTCCATCATCGAGGATGGCCGCAGGATTATTGAGAAAGCGGAAAATGATTCCCTCTTCCTTGGCGTGATGAAGCTCCTCCAGACGGGCCGGGGCTTCTTCCTCGCTTCTTCGATATACAATATAAACTTCCTCAGCGCCGAGACGTTTTGCAGTCCGGGCGGCATCCATGGCAACGTTGCCGGCACCCACGACAGCGACACGGCGGCCGATCTTGACAGGTGTTGCCACTTCCGGAAACTTGTAACCCTTCATCAGGTTCACTCTGGTAAGGAATTCATTGGCAGAGTAGACGCCAAGGAGGTTCTCCCCCGGAATGTGCAGGAATCTTGGCAGTCCGGCGCCGCTTCCCACGAAAACGGCTTCATAACCGTCTTCCATCAGTTCGTCGATGGTAATCGACCGTCCCACTATGACATTGGGCTCAATCTTAACGCCAAGGTCTTCCACGGTCTTGATCTCCCGGGCTACCAGGTCCTTAGGCAGACGGAACTCCGGAATTCCATAGGAAAGAACGCCTCCGGCCTTGTGAAGGGCTTCAAATACTGTGACATCGTAACCCTTCTTGATCAGCTCTCCGGCACAGGTGATACCGGATGGTCCGGAACCAACCACTGCCACTTTATGTCCGTTTTTCTCAATCTTTGCATCCACAGGCTCAGCGTGCTCCATGTGATAGTCTGCGACAAAACGCTCAAGACGACCGATGCCCACCGGCTCGCCTTTGATACCCCGCACACATTTTCCTTCACACTGATTCTCCTGAGGACAGACACGGCCGCAGATGGCAGGAAGAGAATTCTCCCCACTGATGATCTGATAGGCAGCCTCAAAATCTCCCTCAGCAACCTTGGCAATAAAATCCGGAATCGGAACATTGACCGGACAGCCGCCGACACAGGGACGATTCTTACAGCCCAGACACCGGCCTGCTTCTTCTATGGCCATATCTGCAGTGTAGCCTAAAGCCACCTCGTCAAAGTTTTTATTTCTCACGTCCGCTGCCTGCTCCGGCATCGGCACCTTTGTAGGACTCATATTCTTCTTAGCCATTACTGCTCACCTCCAAGACCGATTCTGCATCTGTGCTCTTCTTCTTTAAAAAGCCCCTGTCTTACCATACACTCATCAAAGTCTACCTGGAAACCGTCAAAATCAGGGCCGTCCACGCAGGCGAACTTTGTTTCACCGCCAACGGTTACACGGCAGCCGCCGCACATACCGGTTCCATCAATCATGATTGGATTGAGGGAGACCATGGTGTGCAGATCCACAGGTTTTGTCACCTTCACCACATTTTTCATCATGATCAGCGGTCCAATGGCGATGCATTCACCGAACTCTTCTCCCTTGTCGAGAAGGTCCTGCAGGACTGTAGTGACAAAGCCCTTGGTGCCGAGGCTTCCGTCATCAGTGGCAATGTAAACATTATCGCAGAACTCTTTGAATTTATCCGCCAGCAGGACATACTCAGCACTCTTGCCGCCAATGATTACATCGACCGGCGTCCCAAAAGATGCCAGTTTTCTAAGCTGAGGATAGAGGGGTGCAGCACCGACGCCTCCAGCAACCCCGATCACCTTTTTATCAGATTTCGCCAACTTTGCGGGCACACCCAAAGGACCCACAAAATCATGGACATAGTCACCTTCTTCTTTCTTGGAGAGAAGGTTCGTGGAATAGCCCACGATCTGGTAAATGATGGTGACAGTCTGAGCCTCACGGTCATAATCAGCGATGGTCAGAGGAACTCTCTCACCATCTTCATCCACGCGGAGGATGATAAACTGACCCGGCTCACATTTTCTCGCCACGAAGGGAGCGTGAATCTCCATCAGTTCAACCAGTTGGTTCAACCTCTCTTTTTTTATAATTTTATACATTGAAAACACCCTTTCTATACTTGGTCTCATATTTCATGTCTCTCTATTCCTGGAAGAATATTTCGAGTCTATGATCTAAAATTGGAATAAAGAAACGGTTTTCCTGCAATTTGCCGATTGTGAATGTTCACCATCAACAACTATCATATTCTCTCAAATATCTATGATGTTAGTCAACACTAACTAGCGTGATTTTCAAAATATTTTTATCAAATTTGAAATTTTCATTTGGTTTTCCTTCAGAACAAAGTCAGTTCTGCAAGTGGTGCATCCCCCGGAGGGTTTTTACTATATAGAAAATCGCAATTCTCTATAAAGTAAAAAACTGCCGTCCTGCTCACTTCTCTGCGGCAAAATATTGCACGAAGAAAAAAGAAGGGCAGAACGACAGAAAATAAAAATCTTGCCTGAAATTTTCCTTATTTCTTAAGTTTAAAAGAGCTCTTCAGAGATACGATCCGGTTGAAGACCAGATGGTCCGGTCTGCTGTCTTTGCAGTCACAGCAGAAATATCCTTTTCGTACAAACTGAAAACTGTCAAAAGCCCTGCTGTCGGCGAGAGCTGCTTCCAGTTTACAGTTCTGAAGAACGGTCAGGGAATTCGGATTCAGGTTCAGGCTGCCATCTTCATTGTAGACGCCCTTCTCCTCATCCACGATATTTTCATAGAGACGAACTTCCGCATCCACAGCACTCTCAGCACTGACCCAGTGGATGGTGCCCTTGACCTTGCGGCCGGTGAAGCCGCTGCCGCTCCTAGTGGCGGGATCATAACTGCAGTGGATCTCCACAACCTTTCCTGACTCATCCGTCTTATAATCCGTACACTTGACAAAGTAGGCATTCATCAGCCTTACTTCATTGCCTGGATAAAGGCGAAAATACTTTTTGGGAGGGTCGATCATAAAGTCATCCCTGTCAATATAGATTTCCCTGGAAAATGCCACCTTGCGGCTGCCAAGGGATTCGTTTTCCCTATTGTTCTCCACGTCCAGGTACTCCACCTGTCCTTCCGGATAATTATCAATAATCACCCGGATGGGGTCGAGTACCGCCATCATGCGGGACTTCTTCAGCTTCAGATCATCCCGAATACAGAACTCCAGCATGGCATAGTCCACGGAGCTCTGGGCCTTTGCCACTCCTGCAAGCTCGATAAAAGTCCGGATGGATTCCGGCGTAAATCCTCTTCGCCTCAGGGCTGCAATGGAAACGAGCCTGGGGTCATCCCACCCGTCGACGATCCCGTCTTCCACCAGCTTCTTAATATAGCGTTTGCCGGTGATGACATTCGTCAGATACATCTTGGCAAACTCGATCTGTCGGGGCGGCTGCTCAAACCCCACCTCCCTGACAACCCAGTCATAAAGGGGACGATGATCTTCGAACTCCAGTGTACAGATGGAATGGGTCACTCCTTCAAAGGCATCCTCCAATGGATGGGCAAAATCATACATGGGATAAATACACCAGGCATCACCTGTATTATGATGTGTCATGTGGGCAACACGGTAGAGAATGGGATCTCTCATATTGATATTGCCGGCAGACATGTCAATCTTTGCACGCAGTACCTTCTCTCCGTCCGCGAACTCTCCCTTCCTCATCCGCTCAAAGAGGTCCAGGTTTTCCTCCACAGACCTGTTCCGGTAAGGGCTCTCCTTGCCAGGTTCCGTCAGAGTCCCCCGGTACTCTCTGATTTCTTCCGGCGTGAGATCACAGACATAGGCCTTTCCCTTTTTGATCAGGGTGACGGCCGCCTCATACATCTTCTCAAAGTAATCTGAGGCAAAGAAGAGTCTGTCCTCATAGTCAGCGCCCAGCCACTCCACGTCTTCCTTGATGGACTTGACAAACTCCACCTTTTCCTTGGTGGGATTCGTGTCATCAAACCGAAGATTGAACTTTCCGCCGTACTCTTCAGCCAGTCCGTAATTGAGCAGGATTGATTTTGCATGACCTATGTGAAGGTATCCGTTTGGCTCCGGCGGAAATCGGGTCATCACATGATCGTAAACGCCCTCAGCCAGGTCCTTATCAATTGCAAGCTCTATAAAATTCCTGGAAGACTTCTCCTCAGCCTGAGGATTTCTGGCTGCTTCTGCTGCCGGAATCGTCTTTTCTTTACTGCTTACTCCCATCTCATTCCTCCTGTACTGTGTTATATTGCGATGGTTTGATCGACTGGTCAAAATATCCTGATTGACTGTGGTCTTCTTTAAGGATTCACAAGAATATAGCCACTGTAGCACTTATTTCCGGAATAGTAATAGCTTTTGCCGGAGGGACTGTGGGGAATCATGTGGGCAATCAGATCACTGAGTTTTGCCAGCTTAATCCTTTGGGAATTACCTGCCCAGATCCTGTTTGCGGAGTCACCGACGATCACATATCCTTCTTTGGTCATCCCCAGCAGCACCATGGTATGGCGGGACTTTGCCCACTTGGCATCATATTTACTGCTGATTCTGCCATTCTTCTGTCTGTGGTTGTTGGTCTCTATAACCACAACCTCCCCTTTTCTCAGATGTCTGGTCAGAATTATTTCTGTCTTCTTATCTGAAGAGAAACTCCTCACATACTTGTTCCTCACGCCGCACTTTTGCAGAATCCTGCTGATCCCATAGAGGGTCACGGGCATCTGGGCTGCGACAGACCTTTTATAATTTCTGCGCCAGGAACTGCCAAAGAATTTCCTCTCCAGAGTGTTCCGGGTCATATTGGGTGTATAGTCAGCATACTTCTTCGTATAGCCGCTGAGAACAGTAGTCAGTGAACACACTGCGCACCCATGGGAAGGTACATAAGCCTTGCGGTTTTTGCCCCACATCATCTGGTTGAATATATGGAAGGTCCTCTTGCCATATCTGGAATTGACCGAGGCGGTAACATACGCATCATTACTGCTCGAAGGCAGACCGGAAATCGAAGTGGACACATAGGCTGCCTCTGCAGGGATGAAGGAGGCAGCAAACATAACACCTGCAAGGACCAATCCTGTAATCCACTTATGATAGGGCTTGTTTTTCCTCAAAAATAACATATCGATAAACCTCTACTTTCTATAATTAATTCATTCAGACTGTCTGTCATCCCAAAGAACAGACAGCAATAACAGTATACTTCACTTTCTTGCCTTTTGTAAAGTTGTGATTCCGTCACTTCCGGCAATCTATTTCCAGCGGGTGGCCCCGGTTCCTTTGTAAATATCAAAATTGACGGAGTCTACAACTGCGCCCAGGTCTTCGTCCCATACCACCACATTGAGCCCCGGCCGTCTTCTGGAATATTCAACATTGCTGATCTTGATATAGCTCATGGGCAGTTGATCGGCTGCATCATTAATTCCGCAGCTTGTGATGGAAAATGGATACCGCCCGTAAACAGTCCAATCCATAGGAGCCCGATCAGGAATCAGGTCAATGCGTCCCCGGCTCAATTCCTCGGAAGGCAGACCCACCAGGGGTATCTCCTGTCCACTCTCTTCCATAGAAATGCTGCTGTCACTACCTGTGCCTGTTTTTGCCAGGAGACCGCGGCTGCTGACTGACTGTTCCTGGGAGACAGGGGTCAGCATGGCAGTAAGGCTGTCCTCAGGAAGCGGAATTCCGTACCTGATGGTGTAGCCTCTGGCACGAAGGGATTTCTGACGAAATCCTTCCGTTACCACTCCATGCTTGACAATCCCATAGAAGCTGGCTCCATGCTCGCTGGAAAGGTCAGATTTCAATCCCAGAGCCTTTAAGCTCTCCTTGTTTCTGTCGGTCAGGGCACCGCTGGTATCATATTGACCGGCCATAAAAATCGAGCGGTTCTCCTCTTTCATTTTCTTCAGATACGCATCCATATCATCCTCAAAGAGTAGGGTCAGGTTCTGATATTTTGTAAAAATCTCATAGCGCCTTCCCTGACTGGTGGTCAGATAAGCGGTAACCCGGATGATTGGCTCGCCCAGGAAATTACTTGAACCCTTGAGATAACCCGAGAGATCCAGCTCTGTGCTGCAGACCAGGGCTGCCTCCTCATCCCGGCTGATATTTTCCATATAAATCCTGTCATCACCCGGACTGCCGGTCCTTCCTGAGGGAACATCCTGTTTGACAGAATTCTCCTTAGGGCTGCCGGGTGGAGCAGCTTCTTTTTTCAGGAAACTTTCCAGATCTGAGATAATATTCCCCTGGGCATCAGTGATGAATCCATTCTCATCGATCTTAAATCCGGCCCCTGTCAGTGCCTCCCTGCCTGTCCTGTACTCTTTTGGTGTCACCAGTTCAATCTGGGCCTCCACCTTTTCCACCATATCGAGGTCAAGAACATACCCCAGTTTAAACCACATCCGGGCTGTTTTTTTCTTCTTATCCCAGTTCTCCCAGGCCAGAGCGGAAGATTTTCTCATCCGGGTCAGAACCGTCTCATCAAATTCCACATTGGCCAGTTTATCCAGGAAGGCAGAATGCTGTCGAAGTTTGGCGTCCAGCCTGTTCTTTCCCATCTTTTCAATCAGTGTCTTCTCACCGGAAAAAAGATCGACGCCAAGGCCAAGACGGTTCCCCGGAATCGTCACTCCCATGGCTGCCAGGGTGGTGGGGAACATATCCATGGTGGAATAGGTCCTGTAACTCTTGTCCTCGGGCTCCACGGCAGGATTGATGATCAGTGTATATGTCTTTCTTTGATAGTCACCTGGCACATCCTTGCAAAAGTCTTTGTCCATGGTCGGATGGTCCCCATTGATGATAATGGTGGTATTCTCATAAAAGTCCTGCTGTTGGATCCACTGGACAAAAGAGCATACCTGCCTGTCGGCACAGGCAAAAACATTGGCATACTGTTCACCGAAATCATCCTTACAGAGTCTGCAGAGATTTCCGTCCTCAAAATGGGTATCCACGGTCAGCATGGTCAGATTGAATGGCTGGTCCTGGCTGGCAAGCTGAGTCAGTCTGTCTTTGGCCATGGCGTAGAGCTTCTCATCCTCAAAGCCCCAGAAGTTAAAGTATCCTTGTGGAATCAGCCCATGGTTCTCAGCATAATAATAATCCTCAATGTCGTAATTGCCGTGCTGGGAATAGTAGAGCTGTCTTCCTCCAAAGACAACATCGGATCCCAACATAAATACATTTTTGTAACCATGTTCCTCAAGGATATCTCCCAGAGTGGTCACATCAGCAAAAAAAGTCTTCTGGGTCTCGAGACTATTGCCATCCAGGGAAGTCTTCAAAGGAAGACCGCAGCTTTGGGCAAACAAGCCTCCCATGGTCCAGGTGGACCCGAAAAGGGAAATCCCTCCGTTCAGCTTGCCGGGATCCCCGCTGAAGTTCACATTGTTCCTGGCCAATCTGGTCAGATTGGGAATAATATTCTTTGGGAAAGCACCGCCCGCAGCCTCATCGGCAAAAGTCGTCTCCAGGGACTCCATATAAATATATATGATATTTCTCTTCTTTTTAGGGAAAGATAACTCAACATTTTTCGGATCTACATAGTGATCTTCAATAAATGTGGATTCCACCAGCTGACTCTGCAGATATTCAAAAAGGCCCAGATTGGACTCCAGATTCCAGACAGCAAAAGTCATCAGTCCAAAAGACACCACAAAAGTGGCCAGTAAAGCAATCCGGTAAGCTTTCACTGTATTTCTGATCAGTATAAAGAAAAAAATCAGCGATACAATGGCAATCAGGCATGGCAGCCCGTAATTCACCAGATACTGCCTGATCATATCCACGTTGGTCCCCTCCAGGGAAACCTGCAGGTGAAAGAGGATCTCTTCCACTGTCAGATCTGACCATACGTTAAAAAGCCAGGCGGTGGTTGCTGCCAGAACCACGGAAAGGCTGAAGAAAAGTACTGTCAATATTGTCAGCAGATATCTAAAAAATGATCTCATATCGAACTCCTATGTAGCAGGGCCCCGGAAGGCCCCGAATCCTCCGCTTCTGGAAAAAGAAACCGGCAGTCCCTCAGAGGTACTGCATTCTCCTGAAAAAAAGGCCTCTCGGATACTTCCGAAAGGCCTAACAAATAAACTGAAAAGCTGCTGACGAGACTTGAACTCGAGACCTCCGCCTTACCAAGGCGACGCTCTACCTACTGAGCTACAGCAGCCTGCCAAAAAACCTGACGAAGAAAATAATACCATGTGGTAAATTGTTTGTCAAGCATTGACTTATTGATGAAATACGAAAAATTTACTGAAAATATAATTGGAAACCGTGACGATCACCTGAACCACAAGTTTGGCAATTTTATCATTGATCCCAATCACGGTGACCATGAGAAACATGCAGGCCATATCCATCAGCAGGGTCGCAACCCTGGACCCGGTAAAGGCTGCCGCTTCTGAAAGGATATCTTTTCGTTTACTGTCAAAGACAAATCTTCGGTTGGTAAAATAGGCAAAGATTACTGCAGCAATCCAGGAGATTACATTGGCTGCCTGAAGCTGTATCGGTCTGGAGGGATCCAGGAAGGTGAGAACACAGGTATAGTAGACGCCCAGACTCACCAGGGTGGTCAGACCCCCTACTATCAGATAATTTACGATCTCACGATATTTTTCATAGTATGCCCTGATGCCTTCCATAGAGCCGTATCCTCCTGATATCAATCATACACTGCCTGATCACAGATCCTTAATGCCGCGTCAATCACAGCACCTGATCGCAGCATTTTAATGCCGCATCAATCACAGCATCCATGTCATAGTATTTATATTCTCCCAGTCTTCCGCCGAAGATGACTTTCTGTTCTTTGTCCGCCAGCTCCTTATAGCGAAGGTAAAGCGCACCGTTCTTCTCATCGTTGACCGGATAATAAGGCTCATCGCCCGGCTTCCACTCAGAGCTGTACTCACGGCTGATCACTGTTTTTGGCAGGTCATTACCCTCTTCATCCTTGCCGAACTCAAACCATTTGTGCTCAATAATCCTGGTCCATGGCGTTTCAGCGTCCGTATAATTTACCGCAGCATTTCCCTGGAAGTTGGGCTTGTCAAGCAATTCATTTTCGAAGCGGACAGACCGGTATTCCAGATTGCCAAGTGCATAGTTAAAATAGGCGTCGATGGGACCTGTGTAGATAACCTGATCAGCCATGGCGTCATATGTTTCTTTATCTGCTAAATAATCCACATTCAGGCGTACTTCGATGCCCTCAAGCATGTTTTCCACCATCCTGGTGTAGCCTCCTATAGGTATTCCCTGATAGAGAGCATTAAAATAATTGTTGTCAAAAGTCAGGCGGACCGGCAGCCTGCGGATGATGAAAGCCGGCAGTTCTGTGCAGGGTCTGCCCCATTGTTTTTCCGTATAGCCCTTCACTAGTTTCTCATAAATGTCGGTACCCACCAGACTGATGGCCTGCTCTTCCAGGTTTTTTGGATTAGTGATGCCGGCTTCTTTCTTCTGCTGCTCAATTTTGGCAGCGGCCTCTTCCGGTGTGACAACACCCCACATCTTATTGAAAGTATACATATTAAATGGAAGGGAGTAGAGTTCTCCATGATAGTTGGCCACAGGGGAATTGGTGAAACGGTTAAACTCGGCAAACTGATTCACATAATCCCAGACTCTCCTGATATTTGTATGGAAAATGTGGGCCCCATACTTATGGACATGAATTCCCTCCACATTTTCTGTATAAACATTTCCCGCAATGTGAGGCCGTTTGTCAATAACAAGAACGCGTTTTCCCCTCTTTTTTGCCTCCTGGGCAAAAACTGAGCCATAAAGTCCGGCCCCAACAACTAAATAATCATAAGTCATGGTATGATTCTCCTTTTCTCTTCTCTTCTTTTCTTTCATCATCACATAGCCTTCGAACAGGTCCAGATCTTCTTTTCTGGTTATCTTGATATTGGTTTGAGATCCCTTGGAAAAGTAGATCTTTTTTCCCATTTTATACATAAGAGTAGTCGTATGCGGCTCCACCTCATGGATCAATCCCGTCTCCACTGCTTCTTTATAAATCTCATGGATAAATCCATAACGGAAGGCATGAGGCGTACTCATACAGGCAACTGTATCTCTGTCAATCCATGTGCTGGAACTCCTCTCGTCGTCCTTGACCCCGGAGAGCAGAAAGAAATCTGTGGTGGAAATGGCATTTCCGGTCTCCTTACAGACTTTGATGGCGTCTGTGATAATATCTTCCGTGATAAAGGGTGACGCGCCAAAATGAACCAGGACAATATCATCATCACTGGCGATTCCTTCCAGGTGATTGATTCCATTCATCACGGATTCCTGGAAATCCTTACCTCCCTTTGCCACCCAGCGAAGTTTGGTAAAACCATATTTCTCCTTCATCTCTTCCATATAATCCATGTAGGACTCGATGCAGACGACCTCAATTCCGTCAATCTGAGGGTGATTCTGAAAAACCTCCACCGTGTAGGCCAGGACCGGTTTTCCCATCACCTCTATAAATTGTTTGGGGACCTGAGCACCCACTCTGTTTCCGACGCCTCCGGCCAAAATTACTGCTATGTTCAATGTAGTGTCTCCTTTGCTAAATATCCTGACAGGATTATATTACTATGCATAATTCGTTGATTAGATCAATATCAATAATGATAAAAGAAGTACTCAGTCATGGTGTTTGGACCAGGCATGGCTGTTCTTGTCCTGCCAGAAGAAGGACTTGCTCATCTTGTGATGTCCCTTCCAGCTGGCATTGGCTGCCTGTACGTCAAAATACTTTTTCTTGCCGTCAATCTTGACATAATTCCACCAGTGCTCACAGCTTGACCCATTGCTCCTGACATACCTTCCGCTGCACAGACCGGCCTTAAA
>JBGUIF010000098.1:0-4969 GCA_045112755.1 Anaerobutyricum sp. | reverse complement strand
GGAATGCACCAGCAGTATTCTCGGTCTGGAGGCGGAACAGGAGACCATCCCGGAGGAGAACCCGGCAGTCAGGCCGGCAGGCCCGGAGGCTGACCAGGACCAGGAAGCGCAAAAGGATATGGTTCTGACCTTCTGTTTCTTTGATGAGACCCAGTTTGTGGGTTACCAGGAGGAGGCCAGGCAGACCAGCCTGGTGGCAGGTCTGATTTATGTGGATAATTATGAAGATGTGATTGAAAATATGGAGGAGGTGCGGCAGTCTCTCCTTCTGGCGGTGATTGAGAGAAATATTGTTAAATACATGACAGGACTCAATGCCATCGTGAAAAAATTCGAGAAAGATAAATTCCTTTTTGTCTTTGAAGAGCGGAACATGGAGAAGCTGGTGGAATCAAAGTTCTCCATTCTGGACGATGTCCGCAATATCAGTATGGGAAATGATCTGGCCCCCACGCTCAGTATCAGTGTGGGCGTCAATGGCGGCAGCTATATCAAAACCTATGAAAGCGCCCGCATGGCTATGGACCTTGCCCTGGGAAGGGGAGGGGACCAGGCGGTGGTCCGCGACGGGGATACGATCTCATACTATGGAGGCAAGACCCAGAAGGTGGAGAAGAGTACCAGGGTGAAAGCCAGGGTGAAAGCCCACGCTATGCGTGAAATCATGCTGACCCACGACAAGGTCTTCGTCATGGGGCACAAGAATCCGGATGCAGACTGCATCGGTGCTGCTTTGGGAATCTACCGGCTGGCCAGGACCCTGGGCAAGAAAGCCTACATTGTCATGGATAAAGACTGTCCGGCCATCGAGCCCATTGTCAATGGCATTTTTACTGGCAGCAGGACGGAAGACGATCAGGTCTTTGTGACCAATGAGGAGGCCAAAAGCCTCCAGGATAATCATTCCATGCTGGTGGTGGTTGATGTAAATATTCCCGGCATGACAGAGTGTCCGGAACTGATGAGACAGATGAAGACAGTCGCTGTCCTCGATCATCACAGGCAGACCAGCGACACCATCCGCAATACCGTGGTGTCCTACGTGGAACCCTACGCCTCATCGGCCTGTGAGATGGTGGCGGAGATCCTGCAGTATATGCCGGACAAGATCAGGCTGCTTCCCATCGAGGCAGACGCTCTCTATTCCGGTATTCTTATAGACACGGATAATTTTGTGCTCAAAGCCGGCGTGCGCACTTTTGAGGCGGCAGCCTACCTGAGAAGGGCAGGGGCAGATGTGACCAGGGTGCGCAAGATGTTCAGGGAGGATATGGACCATTTCCGCATCAGAGCATCCATCGTGAACCGGGCGGAACTGTTCCTGGATGTCTTTGCCATTTCCACTTTGGATGGCAGGAATATCGTCGGGCCTATCGTGTCTGGTGCCAAGGCGGCGAATTCTATGCTGGGCGTACAGGGAGTCCGGGCCAGTTTTGTACTGACCCAGCTCGAGGAAGGGATTTATATCAGTGCCCGGTCCATCGACGATGTCAACGTCCAGATTATTATGGAGAAATTTGGCGGCGGCGGTCACCTGACCATGGCGGCAGCTATGCTTAAGGATATTACTCTGAACGAGGCAGTTCTTTCTTTAAAAGAGATCCTGAACGCCATGAGCGAGGCAGGGGATATCTGAAAAACAGGATAAACAGACAGCAGACGGCACCAAAGGTGCAGATTCAATAGAAAATATATCGACAGGAGGACAGAACATTGAAAGTAATCTTATTGGAAGATGTGAAATCTCTCGGGAAAAAAGGAGACCTTGTTGAGGTAAGCGCAGGCTATGCCAGGAACTTCATCCTGCCCAAAAAAAAGGGTGTGGAGGCCAGCAGTAAAAATATCAATGATCTCAAACTCCAAAAGGCCCATAAGGATAAGGTGGCTGCAGAACAGCTGGAGGCTGCCAGGAACCTGAAGACAGAGATTGAGAAAAAAGAACTGGCCCTCAGCATTAAAGTGGGGGAAAACGGAAAAGCCTTCGGCGCCATTTCCAGTAAAGAACTGGCCCAGGCGGTCAAAGACCAGTTTGGATTGACGGTAGATAAAAAGAAGATTGTCATTGACGAGCCCATCAAGGCCCTGGGAGATCATGAAGTGAAGATTAAGCTGCATCCCAAGGTGACGGCAGCCCTCAAAGTAAAAGTGTCCGAAAAATAAGTCATAAATTCAAAGGAAAAACACGCAGCAGGAGTCTGGAACTATGGCTACAGTGGATGAGAATTTTGTCAAAAGAATACAGCCCCACAGTGAGGAAGCAGAAAGGTCGGTTCTTGGCTCCATGATCATGGACCGGGATGCCATCGTTGAGGCCGAGGACATTCTCAGGAAGGAGGACTTCTACCAGAGACAGTACGGGATTCTTTTTGAGGCAATGGTTGAGTTGTACCGGGAAGGGAAACCTGTGGATCTGGTCACTCTTCAGAACAAGCTCAAGGAGAAGGAACTTCCGGAGGAACTGTCCAGCCTGGGCTTCTTCCGTGACCTGGTGGAGATGGTCCCCACATCAACAAACATCAAAGATTATGCCCGTATCGTTCATGAGAAAGCGACCTTGCGGGAACTGATCCGGGTTACCGGTGATATTGGAAATGAATGTTATCTGGGGAAAAAGGATACGCCTGAGATTCTGGAACAGACAGAGAAGGACATATTTCAGCTTCTGCAGAACCGCAGGCGCATGTCGGATATGATACCCATCCGCCAGATTGTCATGGACACCCTCAACTCCATCGAGGAAGCTTCTAAGATGAAGGGACGGGTTACCGGTATTGCGACAGGATTTACCGAGTTGGATTATAAACTGACCGGCCTTCATCCGGCAGAATTGATCCTGGTGGCTGCCAGACCAGCCATGGGAAAAACAGCCTTCGTGCTGAATATCGCCCAGTATGCGGCCTTCCGGGACAACCATACCGTTGCCATCTTCAGTCTGGAGATGGGCAGGGAGCAGCTTGTCACCCGATTGATGGCTGCTGAGACCATGGTGGATTCCCAGCAGATCCGTACAGGCGAACTGCGGGATTCCGACTGGGAGAAACTGCTGGAAGGAGCGGCAACCATCGGTAATTCCAGACTGATCATTGATGATACGGCATCCACCCTGTCGGAGATTCGGTCAAAGTGCCGCCGGTATCGGCAGACAGAGGGGGTTGAGCTTATCATCATCGACTACCTGCAGCTGATGTCCGGCAGCGGAAGCCACGCCAATGAATCCCGTCAGCAGGAGATTTCCACCATCTCCAGATCTCTGAAGATTCTGGCCAGGGAACTGGGTGTGCCAATCATAGCCCTGTCCCAGCTCTCCCGCGCGGTGGAGGCCAGACAGGATCACAGGCCTATGCTCTCGGATCTTCGGGAATCGGGAGCCATCGAGCAGGATGCAGACGTGGTGATGTTCCTGTACAGAGACGAATACTATAATGTGAATTCTGAGAAAAAGAACCTGGCAGAGGTGATCGTTGCCAAGCAGAGAAACGGTGCCACCGGTACCATTGAACTGGTATGGCTGGGTCAATATACCAAATTTGCCAACAAAGAGCGGGCCAGACTGCCCTAGTCTTAGAGAAATCGCAAAAAGGATCAAAACAATAATCAAAAGACAATAATCAAAAAAAATAAGGGCCGTTATGTTTGCGGGCTGAAACCTGCAAACATAACGACCCTTTTTGAATGTCGCTCATGATGATGATTGACATTGATGGAATTCAGATGAACAGACTAAGAAGGTTCCCTAAGTCTTCCGGCTGTCAACTGAAAACACCTCAGTCAATTATTCCTGAGAGATAGCTCCAGCCGGGCATACGCCTGCGCAGGAACCACAATCCATACAAGTATCGGGATCAATCTCGTACTTGCTGTCGCCCTGGCTAATAGCACCAGCCGGGCACTCGCCTTCACATGTTCCACACATGATGCAATCGTCAGAAATTACATATGCCATAATTAGTTCCTCCTTAGATGTTTTAATGAATGATAATAAATGAACAAAACTGTTCTGTACAGTTATTCTATCTCAGAATCTTGAGAATAGCAAGAACAAATTGATAATTATTATTGTTAATTTGTTAAATCTTATTTAAGTCTTTGCCATTTGCTTGTGCTGAAAAGGGATCTCCGATATAATGGCTGTATTCATTTAAATAAGATACTACACAGGACGGAATGCCTGAAAAAGGAGAAGAACATGTCCAAAGGAAAAAAGGATCCGCACACCATAAAGATGATGCTGATGACCCTTGCCGCAGTATGTGGGACAGTTGCAGTGATCCTGACTGCCTTCTTTTCTTTGAACAGAAGCAGAGCAGACCAGCTTCAAAAAGAAAGCACTGAGCAGGATTATGCAGTTCTTTCGGATGGCAGAAAGGAAGATCCGGGTGCCTTTGCCAAATCTGTGGACGGAACCAAAACAGAGAGTGGGGCAGTCGGTGACAGCCAGCAGACGGAGGGGGAAGGCGTGCAGCTGATTGAGGGAGATCCCACCAGTCCCAATCCCTATGAACGAGTATCGAGGTTGTCCTATACAGAAACCATTCGATATCAGCAGGAGGATCTGGCGATGCTCGATGCCGATGGCCTGAGGATCACCAGGGCAGAAATCCTGGGAAGGCACGGAAGGATTTTTAATGATCAGAATCTTCAGGAATACTTCGAGAGTCAGTCCTGGTACAGTGCCAGGTATACCGCTGCAGAGTTTGATGAAGGCTGCCTGAATGAGGTGGAGAGATATAATCTGGAGCTGCTTCTTGCTGCGGAAAAGACCTTTTAGAGAAAGGGAGACTTATATGCCGGCAGGAGGAAGAAATCAGGAACAAATTATTTTCCCTATTGTACAGAAAGTTTCAGATATTTTAAGGCAGCTGGTGAAAATCTATGATATAATTTTACTAGAACTATAGGTTTTTTTAGAAGGTGTGGCAAAAGAATGTATGATGTTCTGATTATTGGCAGCGGCCCGGCTGGACTCTCG
>JBGUIF010000097.1:0-4301 GCA_045112755.1 Anaerobutyricum sp. | reverse complement strand
TGTGCCTTCCTTTACACGGGTCAGATTATGGCCATTGATTACTACAGCAGGCGGGTCAGTGCGATGAAACTGTCCCTGCTCCAGTTCCTGGTGGGGGCCATTCTGGGCGGGGTGGCGATGTTTGCTCTGGAAGAGCCCAGGATACCTGCCATCATTGACGCAGCCGGCCCAATCCTCTATACGGGTATCATGTCCACAGGGGTGGCCTACACCATGCAGATTATTGGTCAGAAGGGTCTCAACCCCACTGTGGCATCCCTGATTATGAGCCTTGAGTCCGTGTTCTCTGTTCTGGCCGGCTATCTTTTTCTGCATGAACTCCTTTCTTCAAGAGAAATGCTGGGATGTGTCATCATGTTCTCGGCCATCGTCCTGGCACAGCTGGGAGACCAGAGAAACAGCTGATATTGATGGCTGCATATTTATGCAAAAAAATCGCATATAACCTGCATATATTTTGGGATTTACGCAGGTTTATCTTGAGTTTTTTATAGAAACATGGTACATTCTATACATATGTGGAGATAATGTTCATATATCAGGAAGATTATAAAAAAGTAAAGGAGAAAGAACATGAACAAGAAATTATTAGCAGCTATTCTTTGTGTTGCCACATGTGCCTGTCTTCTGATGGGATGCGGCTCATCATCTTCAGGCCAGGCAGAGAGCTCAACCCAGGCAGGGAAAGCCGGCGTGACAACTGTGACTGACGGCGTACTGACCATGGCGACCAATGCTTATTTCCCGCCTTACGAGTACTATGAAGGCAGTGAGATCGTTGGTATTGACGCTGAGATTGCCAAAGCCGTAGCTGACAAACTCGGATTGGAATTACAGATTCAGGATATGGAGTTTGACTCCATCATCACAGCTGTTCAGACCGGCAAGGCTGATATTGGTCTGGCAGGTATGACTGTGACAGATGAGAGAAAACAGTCTGTCAATTTCACAGATACCTATGCAGAGGGAATCCAGTCCATCATTGTGAAAGAAGGATCTGATATTAAGTCTGCTGCTGACCTCAAGGGAAAGAAGATCGGCGTACAGCTCTCCACCACCGGTGACATCTATGCGACAGATGATTACGGCAAGGAGAATGTAGAAGAGTACAACAAGGGTAATGATGCAGTACAGGCTCTGGTAACAGGCAAAGTTGACGCTGTCATCATTGACAACCAGCCGGCGATCTCCTACGTGGCATCCAACAAGGGTCTGGTTATTCTTGATACAGAGTATGTCAAGGAAGAGTACGCAGGATGTATCTCCAAGGATAACGAAGCACTTCTCAAAGCCATTAACGATGCACTGGCCGAGCTGAAAGCAGACGGAACTATCCAGGGAATCCTTGATAAATATATTGTGACTAAATAAGAACCGGAGAAGGGTTTTCCGGAGCCGGCTGCAGACATTCTGACGACTGCAGATCCGGACTGAGAATTGTATGGCAAAGAGGCTGTAGTCATTACAGTCTCTTTTGTTCTTATCGTTAGTATTCTAGTAGAAAAGGAGAAAATATGAGTCAATGGTTTTCTGAACTTCATGCAAAATTCATCCTTGATTTTGTGGAAAAACAAAGATGGATGTACATCGTAGACGGTTTAAAAATCACTCTGCTTGTCACCGCTCTCTCTGTGGTTCTCGGCCTGGCCATCGGTGCTGTGATCGCCGTGATCCGAACCACCCACGACCAGCTCAGGGAGGAAAATATCGGCGGTATCGGTAAGAAGATTCTTGGTGTTGCCAACGCAGTCTGCCGTCTTTATCTGACCATCATCAGAGGAACCCCTACCCTGGTTCAGCTGCTTTTGATGTTCTTTGTCTTTTTATCCACCTGCAACAGTAAAGTGACAGTGGCTGTCATCACCTTTGGTATCAACTCGGGAGCCTATGTGGCGGAGATCTTCCGTTCCGGAATCATGGCTGTCGATGCCGGTCAGATGGAGGCGGGAAGATCGCTGGGTCTGGGCTACGTGGATACCATGATTCAGATCATCATGCCGCAGGCCATCAAGAACTGCCTGCCTGCTTTGGTTAATGAGATGATCGTTCTCTTAAAGGAGACGTCCATCTGTGGATATATTGGCCTCAACGAACTGACCCGCGGCGGCGATATTATCCGTGGCGTTACCTTTGACGCTCTGCTGCCGCTGCTGGTGGTTGCGATGATTTATCTGGTATTAGTCATGTTCTTTACCTGGGTGATGGCTAGAATAGAGAGGAGGCTGAGAGAGAGTGATATACGTTAATAATCTCTGTAAATCTTTTGGGGACAATGAAGTCCTCCATGATATCACGGAACATATTGAGCCGGGAGAGAAGGTGGTTATCATCGGACCTTCCGGATCGGGAAAGTCCACTTTTCTTCGATGCCTGAACCTGCTGGAGCATCCCACCAGCGGACATATCATCTTTGACGGGATCGATCTCACAGATCCCAAGACGGATATCAACAAGGTGCGTCAGCATATGGGGATGGTTTTCCAGCATTTCAACCTCTTTCCCCACAAGACCATCATGGATAATATTACCCTGGCTCCTGTCAAGCTGAAACTGATGAAGCCCGAGGAGGCTAAGGAGGAAGCCCTGAAGCTGCTTCGGCGTGTCAATCTGGAAGAAAAGGCCGATGCTTATCCCGGTCAGCTTTCCGGTGGACAGAAGCAGAGGATTGCCATTGTCCGGTCCCTGGCCATGAAGCCTAAGATGATGCTGTTTGATGAGCCCACCAGTGCCCTGGATCCGGAGATGGTAGGGGAAGTTCTCGAGTTCATGAAACAGCTTGCCGAAGAGGGCATGACCATGGCTGTCGTCACCCACGAGATGGGATTTGCCAGAGAGGTGGGAACCAGACTCTTTTTTATGGACGAAGGCCGTATTATGGAGCAGGGAATTCCCAAGGAAATTTTTGATCATCCCAAAGAAGCCAGAACCCGGGAGTTTCTGTCAAAAGTTCTCTGATTCTGCTTAGTTATTTTTAATCTTTATTGTGTTATTTTTGTAAGGAAGGCTTGTTATTTTAAGGTAAAACATGAATTATTATCGCGACAAAGAGCAATATGACGAAATTTTACCTTCAACTTGTCTCAAAAGCAATGGTCATGTTACAATAATGAACACAGCGAAGTTTCTGTACTGTCGATTCTTGTTTTCAGAGTCAGGAGTTACAGGTCAGCTCAGACCGGGAAGGTATTATGTCAAAGAAGTTGTTTATTCATTAAAAAATATCGATTACAGCATTTATTGTGATGATATTTTGCAGAGACATTTTCGCTGAACATATTAAAATACCGAAGGAGGAGAAAGAGCATGTTGAAGAAGATGGCTAAAGGATTGCTGACACTTGCAGTTGTATTTGTTATGGCGGCAGGCGTATATGCCCTTGACAGCAGTGTGCCGGCACAGACAAGCGCTGCTACTTACACTGTGAAGAATCTGAAACTTTATGTGGATGGAAAGCAGGATAAGTCCTACACAGGATGGCTCAAGATTGGAAAGAAGATTTATTATATGACCAAGGGTACTGCTGCCAAAGGATGGAAGTATGCCAAGAGTTACGGCGGCGGAAATGATACTTATAAGTACTATTTTGAGAAAGACGGTAGTATGAGGACAAACTTCTTTGCCAAGAACTACAAAAAGTGGATCAAGGCTGATATGAGAATAGAAGTTAACCTGACAACTCACACCGTTACTTTCCTTGCATGGGACAGCAGGACAAGCACCTACAGAATTCCTCTGAAGGCCTGTATCTGTGCTACTTCCAGAAATAAGGACGGCACACCCACCGGTTATCACCGTCTGGAGAAAACTTCTGCCAAGAGATGGTATATCTATGACAGCGGCAGTGCACTTTACTACTATCAGTGGGCCGTTCATATTAAGGGAACTCCGATCCTGTTCCATTCCTGCAGATATTCTTCCAAGAGCAGCAAGAGACTTGTAACCAGTCTTTACAACAAGCTGGGCAACAATATCACCACACACTGTATCAGACTTCAGGCTGTCAATGCCAAGCTGATCTATGATATTGCTACCAAGACTTACAAAAAAGCCCGCGTTAAGACCAGAGTTTACAGATCCAATGCTAAGGGTGCTTTTGGTCAGGTGAAGCTGAAAGACACTACTGGAAAGATTAAGACCAAATACGATCCTACAGATCCGAATTATACCAAGGATTCCTACAAGATTTTCAATAACTGATGACCGGCAGGATCCTGGAATTAAAATTATATTGAAATCTGTTTTGAGAATGAAAGCATAGAAATCTTCGCCGGCTTTGCCGGCGAAGATTTTTTTCATGAATC
>JBGUIF010000096.1:0-18086 GCA_045112755.1 Anaerobutyricum sp. | reverse complement strand
GATGGCCCTCACAGCCAGACCGTGGGCCAGCATCAGATGGTGCCAGGAGAGAAACATATCTTCGTCACTCAGGTGGGTTCCCGGTGCATGAACCGCAGCCAGATGGCCAAGGCCGATGACGCACTGGGGTTCATTGATGGTCATGAAATGGTTCACCCGTCCTGAAAAATGCTCGGCAATGACAGAAGCATAGTGGGAGAAGGCATAGGCTGTATCCCGATTGAGCCAGCCGCCTTTCAGGTAGAGGGCTCTGGGAAGATCCCAGTGGTAGAGGGTGATCCAGGGAGTGATTCCCCGTTTCAGACAGCCGTCCACCAGCCGGTCATAGTAGGCAAGACCTGCCGGATTGACCTTTCCGCTGCCGTCTGGAATGACCCTGGGCCAGCTCAGGCTGAAACGGTAGTTTTTGATTCCCAGTTCTTCCAGAAGATCCAGGTCTTCTTCGTAGCGATGGTAAGCATCACAGGACTGGTCGCCGGTCTGACCATTGAAGGTCTTACCTGGCGTGTGGGTGAAGCTGTCCCAGATGGAAAGCCCCTTCCCGTCCTCAAAAGCTCCTCCTTCTATCTGGTAGGATGCACTGGCGGCACCCCAGGAAAATGTTTTGGGAAAACTCATTTTTCTCCTCCAAGAATTACATTTACTTCAAGGGTTTTTCCGCTTTCCGGCAAAGGAATCACATTACCTTCCACAGGCTGCCCATCTACAGTCATGGCTGCGATCCCCTTCTGGACACCAGCGGAGTTATCCACATGAATATGGTAGGTGGATCCACGGTATTTTCTGGTACACTGGAAGCCCTTCATGCTGTCAGGGATACAGGGGTCGACCTTGAGTCCGTCCAGGGTGGGCTTGATGCCCAGGATATCCTGACTCATGCAGGTGAAGGTCCAGGCTGCGGTTCCCGTCAGCCAGCTGTTTTTACCTTCTCCGTGGGTGGGGGCATCCTTACCTGCCACCATCTGGCAGTAGGCGTAGGGCTCTGTCCGGTGGATTTCACTGATTTCTTCCAGGTAGACAGGGCAGGTTTTGCGGAATACAGAAAAAGCTCTGTTTCCATGGCCCAAAACAGTTTCAGCCACTGCGACCCAGGGATTGTTATGGCAGAAGATGCCGGCATTTTCCTTGTAGCCCGGCGGATAGGAACTGATTTCACCCAGTTCTACATGGTATTTGGTGTAGGCCGGCTGGTTGAGGACGATACCATACTCTGTCTCCAGCCGTTCTTCCACACTTTTCAGTGCTCTGGCTGCCTGGCCGGTCTCTACGCCGATACCTGCCATGACACACATGCCCTGGGGCTCGATGAAAATCTGACCTTCCTCGCAGACCTTGCTGCCCACTGGGTTGGAGTAAGCATCGTAGGCTCTCACGAACCAGTCGCCGTCCCAGCCTGCATCAAGCACGGCCTCTTCCATGAGGGCAATCTCTTTTTCCACATTTGCCGCTTCATCCGGAAGCCCCACATGGCGGCAAAGTTCTGCATATTCTTTTCCATATTTGACAAACATACCGGCGATAAATACACTCTCAGCAACGGGTCCTTCGCTGGGACCGGTGGTCTGGAAGCTCTCACCAGGCTCCTCTGAGAAGCAGTTGAGGTTGAGACAGTCGTTCCAGTCTGCCCGGCCGATCAGAGGAAGTTTGTGGGGACCTTTATGGGTTACGGTATAATTGAAACTGCGGCGAAGGTGTTCCATCAGAGGAGCGGCCTTGCTGCTGTCATTGTCAAAATCACACATTTCATCAAGAATAGAGAAGTCTCCTGTCTCCCGAATATAGGCCGCTGTGCCGGCAATCAGCCAGAGGGGATCGTCGTTAAAGCCGCTTCCTACGCCAAGATTGCCCCTCTTGGTCAGAGGCTGGTACTGGTGATAGGCACTGCCATCCTCAAACTGGGTATTTGCGATATCCAGAATTCTTTCCCTGGCTCTCTCAGGAATCAGATGAACGAAGCCCAGCAGATCCTGGCAGGAATCTCTGAAGCCCATGCCCCGGCCCATACCGCTCTCGTAGTAGCTGGCAGACCGGCTCATGTTAAAGGTGACCATACACTGGTACTGGTTCCAGATATTGACGATGCGGTTAAGTTTTTCGTCATCAGTCCTGACCTGATAGATGGATAAAAGGCCGTCCCAGTATTCTTTTAATGCTTTCAGGGCAGCATCCACCTGATCGTCTGTCCGGAATTTTTCCAGCAGAGCCCTGGCGGGCTTTTTGTTGATGATGCCGGGAGCCTCAAACTTGTCATCCGCCTGATTCTCACAGTAACCCAGGACAAAGATATAGGACTCAGAAGCGCCCGGGGCCAGACGACAATTCAGCTGGTGGCTGCCCACCGGTGCCCAGCCGTGGGCCACACTGTTATGGCAGGCACCTTCCTGAACGGCCTGGGGGTTGTGGGGGCCATTGTAGAGGCCGACAAATTCATCGCGGCTGGTATCGAAGCCGGCGATGTCTTTATTGACTGAAAAGACGGCGTAGTGGCGCCGGCGTTCCCTGTACTCTGTTTTGTGGTAGATGGTGCTGCCGATCACTTCGACTTCTCCGGTGGAGAAATTGCGCTGGAAATTGGTGGAGTCATCCTCGGCGTTCCAGAGACAGAACTCCACATAACTGAAAAGATTGATGTTTTTTTCTTTGTCACTTTGATTGCTGAGGGTAATGCGGGTGACCTCACAGTTTTCGTTGATGGGAACGAAGACCTCCTGGACAGCCTTCAGGCCGTTCTTCTGCCCGCTGATCACTGTATAGCCGAGACCGTGACGACAGCTGTAGGAATCAAGATCTGTCTGAACCGGCTGCCATCCTGGATTCCAGATGCAGTCTTCGTCCTTGATATAATAGTAATGGCCTCCGCAGTCCATGGGGCTGTTATTATAGCGGTACCTGGTAAGGCGCAGAAGTTTGGCATCCTTATAGAAGCAATAACCTCCGCCTGTGTTGGAGATCAATCTGAAGAATTCCTGGGATCCAAGATAGTTGATCCAGGGAAGGGGAGTTTTGGGGGTTGTAATGACATACTCCCTGTTCTTGTCATCAAAGTGTCCATATTGCATGATATCCGCCATCCTTTCTAAATATAAGTATCAATAATCTTTCGTATGGGTTTCCGCCGTGGGCGATTTCCTTTGCTTAAATAGACTGAAAATATTTCGGATAACAGGATGTTTGATAGAAAAATAAGATAATTATCCGAACTAATACGTTTTCGTAAACGCATTTTCATTATAAAATGGAATACTCGAAATTGTAAATATAAAGATGAACAAAACCCTGATTTTTATGAAAATTGCATAATTTAATACTAAAAATCTTGTGTAAATCAATGATTGACGAAAAACGAAAAAGAAACTACAATGAAGCTACGAAAACGTATTCGAAACCCTTTCGGAAGAGTTTCGAAAGAAAGGAAAAGCACCTGGCCCTGCGGGGCCGGCTCGGGGAAAGGAGACGAGACTATGGTTACGATAAAAGACATTTCCCGGGCATGCGGTGTTTCTCCGGCGACGGTCAGTAAGGCCCTGAATGGTTACGGAGATATCAGTGCGGAGACGGTCAGTCTGGTTAAGCGTACGGCAAAAGAGATGCATTATCTGCCAAATGCAGCTGCCAGATCGCTGAAGACCAACACGACCCACAACATCGGTGTTCTCTTTGTGGATGAAACCAGCAGCGGCCTGACCCACGAGTATTTTTCTATGATTCTGAACAGTGTCAAGGAAGAAGCAGAATCCCATGGTTATGACATTACCTTTATCTGTCAGAACCTGGGAGGAAAGACAGTCTCCTTTCTGGAGCACTGCAGATACAGGAAATGCGACGGGGTGGTGATCGCCAGTGTTAATTTTGATTCGGAACCGGTTCATGAACTGGTTCACAGTGAAGTTCCTGTGGTGACAATCGATTATTCCTTTGACAATGTCAGTGCAGTGATGTCAGATAATGTGGAAGGTTCCTATGAGCTGACCAAATATCTGATCTCTCTGGGACATCGTAAGATTGGGTACGTACATGGAGAGACCACTTCCGTGACAAACAAACGGATGAGAGGGTTCTTCAAGGCATTGGATGACCATGGAATTGAGACCCGGGATGAGTACATCATTCAGGGAAGATTTCATGATCCTTCCTGCGGAACTGAGGCGACGGAGATTCTCTTAAGTCTCCCTGATCCGCCGACTGCCATCATGTACCCTGATGATTACACCTACCTTGGCGGCATGGCAGAGCTGAGGCGGCGAGGTTTATCGATACCAGAGGACATCAGTGTTACGGGATACGATGGCATCAGTCTTTCCCAGGTGCTCACTCCGGCGCTCACCACCTGGCACCAGGATGCGGAGCGGATCGGAAAAGAGTCCGTGAGGAAGCTGATTGAAACCATAGAGAACCCGAGGACTTGTGAACCGGAACAGATCATGATATCCGGCAGATTATATTCCGGATACAGTGTGCACAGACTCGTAAATGAAATGAGGAGGTAAAGATTATGAGGAAGTACGCAAAAGCATTAGTAAGCCTTGCATTAGCAGGCGCAATGGTATTTTCAGCAGCAGGCTGCGGAAGTTCAGGCAGCCCAGCACAGTCAACAGGATCGAGTGAGAGTGCTGCGGCATCCGCTGATCATGTACTGAATATCTGGTGCTGGAATGATGAGTTCCAGAGCAGATTCAATGACTATTATCCGGAAGTGAAGGAGGTTGCACAGGACAAGTCCACCACAACCCTCAACGACGGTACTGTAGTAAAATGGACCATCAATCCCAATCAGGACAACAACTATCAGGACAAGCTTGATGAAGCCCTTCTTGCCCAGGACAGCAAGGCAGATAATGAAAAGATTGATATTTTCCTGATTGAGGCAGATTACGCACTCAAGTATGTAGATTCTGATTTTGCCCTGCCGCTGGCTGACATCGGCATCACCGATCAGGACCTGGCTGACCAGTATACTTACACAAAGGAAATCGTTTCCGCTGACGGTGTTCAAAAAGCAACATCCTGGCAGGCAGCTCCCGGATTATTCGCTTACCGCCGTTCCATTGCCAAGGATGTTCTGGGAACAGACGATCCGGAAAAGGTACAGGAAGCTTTGGCAGACTGGGATAAGTTCAATACCGTTGCTGAGCAGGCATCCGCAAAGGGCTACAAGATGCTCTCCGGCTATGATGATTCCTACCGTACTTTCTCCAACAATGTATCAGCTCCCTGGGTTACAGACACTACTCTTACTGTAGATCCTAACCTCATGAACTGGGTTGCACAGACCAAAGAATTTACTGATAAGGGTTATAACAACAAGACTACTCTCTGGGACGACAAATGGAATGCAGACCAGGGTGCAGACGGCAAGGTATTCGGCTTCTTCTACTCCACATGGGGCATCAACTTTACACTGGCTGGCAATGCCGGCGAAGAAGGCAAGGGCGACTGGGCTGTATGCGAAGGACCTCAGCCTTACTACTGGGGCGGAACATGGCTCTGTGCTGCTAAGGATACAGACGATGCTGAGCTTGTAAAAGACGTTATGCTCAAACTTACCTGCACCAAGGATATCATGAAAGAGATGACTCTGAATCAGGAGATCCAGGACTACACCAACACAGTATCCGGCATGGAAGAGATTGCCAACGATCCTAACTTCGGTTCTGAATTCCTCGGCGGCCAGAATCACATCGCTCTTTTCTCCAAGGTTGCTCCGACCATCGACATGAGCAACGTGAGCGCTTACGACCAGGCATGTAACGAAGAGTTCCAGGCAGCTTTCAAAGATTACTTTGACGGCAATGTAGACATCGACACAGCAAAAGCCAACTTTGAGACAGCCATGAAGGAGAAATATCCTGAGCTTACTGAGTTTGTATGGCCTAAATAATCACTTCTATAAGAATTGCTTCTATAAATTATCAGACAAGATAATCATTTAAGAAAAGCATACTTATCTTTCGGGAAGGGTGGGACTACCCACCCTTCCTTTTTAAAGAATCATAACCATCAAATTTTGGAAATTCTGGAAATAAACAGATTGTATTAATCTGCACGATTACAATCCAAAAAAGAGAAAATGATCCTGTGAATATCCTTGAGAGAAGGGGGGAGTTTTTTAATGAGAGGATCAGCTAACAATCGAGGTGTCAGCTATGCAAAATGGGGATACATATTTATCGCTCCTTTCTTCATTGCCTTTTTCATTTTTCAGCTGATACCGCTGGTTTCCACAATCTACTACAGCTTTTTTGAGTATTACCGGAGCGGCCTGAAAATCGTTGGACCCAACCCGGTTGGCATTGAAAATTATAAGGCGCTGTTTGACAGTGACTTTCTGAAATATATGGGGAATACCATAATCCTGTGGATTGCGGGATTTATTCCGCAGATAGTTATTTCCCTGCTTCTGGCAGCCTGGTTTACAGATCTCCGTCTGAAAATCTATGGCAAACAGTTCTTCAAAGTAGTAATCTATATGCCGAACCTGATCATGGCCTCTGCTTTTGCCATGCTCTTCTTCGCACTTTTCTCCGACAATGGCCCGGTAAATGGCTTTCTGATGTCCGCCGGAATCATCGACAAACCCTTCCGTTTCCTGTCCTCCGTGGTGGGAACTCGGGGGCTGGTGGCACTGATGAACTTCCTGATGTGGTTTGGAAATACGACGATACTTCTCATGGCAGCGGTCATGGGTATTAATCCGGCCCTCTTTGAGGCGGCAGAGCTGGATGGCTGCACTCATCTTCAGATCTTCTTTAAGATCACTCTGCCCATGATCCGGCCGATTCTTGTCTATGTACTTATTACTTCCATGATCGGTGGTCTCCAGATGTTCGATGTACCGCAGATCTTAACCAATGGTACAGGAAATCCCAACAGGTCAGTGACGACCATAATCATGTTCCTGAACAATCATCTTTACAGCAAAAACTACGGTATGGCCGGTGCTATTTCCGTGATTCTCTTCCTGATCTGCGCAGTTTTATGCATCGGTGTGTATTTCTCCCTCAACAGCAGTGACGATGGAATGAAGAGAAAGAAAAGGAAGATAAAGAAAGGAGGCGCTGCCGTATGAGAGAAACGAAAGAAAGACATAATGTCCTTTTTACCATCTTTGTCCATGTTGTGCTGATTTTCCTTGCTTTTCTGTGCCTGTTTTTCTTCTATATCCTGATAATCAATTCCACCAGGGATCACTATCAGATTCAGAAGGGGTTCTCCTTTATCCCAGGCACCCACTTCATGGAGAACCTGCGCAATGTGCTCAATGATGCCAATGTGCCGGTGCTCTCCGGTATCAGGAACAGTATTTTAGTATCGGCGGGAGCGGCGATTCTGGCAACTTATTTTTCCGCTCTCACAGCCTACGGTTTGTATGCCTATGATTTTAAACTGAAGAAACCGGCTTTTATCTTCATCATGCTGATTCTTTCCATGCCGACCCAGGTGTCCGCTCTCGGTTTTGTCCGTCTGGTGGAGAGAATGAATATGATGAATACCCTCTGGCCACTGTTCCTTCCTTCCATCGCTGCCCCGGCTGTTTTCTATTTCATGTACAGCTACATCCAGTCCAGCCTCCCCATGGAGCTGGTGGAGGCAGCCAGGATGGACGGCTGCAGCGAGTTCAGAACCTTTAACAGAATCGTACTTCCGATTATGAAACCGGCTATCGCGGTTCAGGCAATCTTTACTTTTGTACAGACCTGGAACAATTACTTTATTCCGGCCCTCATTATTTCTGAAAATAATAAAAAGACACTGCCGATCCTGATTGCATCATTGAGAAGTGCAGACTTCCTGAAGTTCGACATGGGTAAAGTATACATGTTGATTACTGTGGCCATTGTGCCAATCATCATTGTGTATCTGCTGTTGTCCCGCTTTATTGTGGATGGCGTTACCCTGGGCGGCGTGAAAGAGTAGTGCCTGTGATTATCGCCGGAATGGCAAGGCAGAGTAGAACATGAAAGGAAATGGATAGATCGGAGGTAAATCCCTATGGCAAATATAAGCTTTAAACATGTAGTGAAGACCTATGATAACGGGGTGACTGTCATCCCCGATTTGAATCTGGATATCAAAGATAAAGAGTTCGTTGTTCTGGTAGGACCTTCTGGCTGCGGTAAGTCCACTACCCTCCGCATGATTGCCGGCCTGGAATCTATCTCGGAGGGGGAGCTTTATATCGGAGACAAGGTTGTCAATGATGTGGCACCAAAAAACAGAGATATCGCGATGGTATTTCAAAGTTATGCCCTTTATCCCCATATGACAGTCTATAAAAATATGGCTTTCGCCCTTGAACTTCGAAAGACTCCTAAGGAGGAGATTGACCGCAAAGTGCATGAGGCAGCTAGGATTCTGGAACTGGAGCCCTATCTTGACCGGAAGCCCAAGGCTCTGTCCGGCGGCCAGAGGCAGCGTGTCGCCCTTGGCCGGGCTATGGTCCGTGACCCGGAAGTCTTCCTTCTCGATGAGCCCCTGTCCAACCTGGATGCCAAGCTCAGGACAGAGATGAGAAGCCAGATTGCTGCCTTACACAAGAGGCTGCAGACCACTTTCGTCTATGTTACTCATGATCAGACAGAGGCCATGACCATGGGTGACAGGATTTGTGTCATGAAGGCAGGCATCATTCAGCAGTTTGATACACCGCAGGAACTCTACAATAACCCGGACAATATGTTTGTGGCCGGTTTTATCGGGTCACCTCAGATGAATTTCCTTCCTGCCAGGGTGGAAAAGACAGGGGATGGCTATACCCTTGTGGCAGGCAGCTGCAAGGTTCCTGTCTCCAGGGCAGGACTGGCTGATTATGTAGGAAAAGAAGTCATCCTGGGTATCCGTCCGGAGGATCTTCACATCGAGCCGGCCATGCTGGAGAAAGCCGGCACTGCTGTCATTGAAGCCTTGATTGACCTGGATGAGATGATGGGATCGGAGATTTTTCTCTACTTTACCTATGAAGGACAGAAGATGATCTCCAGAATTCCTTCCAAATATGCCATAAAGGCAGAAGAAACTGTCCAACTGGCTCTGGATCTGGATAAAATTCATATTTTCGATAAGGAAACGGAGAAAGCTATCCGATAGCTAATGCCATTTAATCCTTCTCATTTTATCACAGCCTCCCTTTTTGCGGCCTGGGCTTGCAGCGGCCGTTTTTGAAAAAGGGAGGCTGATTGATATCTCAGATGGGAGATGATTCCGGCGCCAGGAACCGCCAGTGAGCCTTGAATGAGAAAAACGATAGTTGACCCGGCAGACCATGGGAAAGCTGGAATATAAAAGGAGGAATAGCGTGACACAGGTAAGAAAGACAGGAAGGGACCACAGAGGAGTGGATTATTATGCCCTGGAAAATGATTTTGTTCGCATGACCATTGCCAGTCTGGGATGCCGGATTCTGACTCTGGAGACCCAGGATCGTCATGGATGCTGGGATGATATTGTCCTCGGTTACCAGGATGTGAATGACTGCCACCGCGAAGGGAGCATGATGGGTGCTCTGGTGGGGAGGGTGGCAAACCGGATTGGCCATGGAACATTTACCCTTGGAGGAAAAGTCTATCCATTGGAAAAGAACTGCGGCCCCCATCATATCCACGGAGGAAGGACAGGCTTTGATCAAAAGTTGTTTGATACCGAGATGGTGGAAAATGGTCTGGACATGCATTACCATTCTCCTGACATGGAGGAGGGGTACCCGGGAAATATGGATGTGACAGTCTGCTATCGGCTTATTGACAGGACCTTCTCTATGGAGATCAAAGCAGTTTCTGACCAGGATACCCTGGTGAATCTGACCAATCACACTTATTTTAACCTTTCCGGTCTGAATCCCCTGGCTTCACAGCAGGGGCAGGATCCTTTCCGGGAAAAAATATATGATCATGAACTGCGGATCGCAGCCGACAGAATTGCCTGTGTGGACGATACAGGCCTGCCCGGGGGAGAATATCTGGATGTGAAAGGCACAGCCTTTGATTTTCTGGAGTTTCACCCCATCGGCCAGAGAATCAATGAAGATCATATTCAGTTACAGAATGCCGGGGGGTATGATCATCCCTACCTGCTGAGAGAGAAAAGGAAATGGACGCAGGGCAAAGCAGGGGAACAGATTGCGGCCCAGCTCTATGCGCCAGGGAGCGGCCGCAGGGTCAGTTTTGTTACTGACTGTCCGACAATTCAGCTTTACACAGCTAATTTTCTGGCGGGGGGATGTCCTGGCAAGCATGGCAGACCCTATGGAAACCGGGACGGAGTCGCCCTGGAATGCCAGTATTTGTCCAATTCTATCCAGATCGAAAAGAATTCCCCTATGATTCTTAAAGCAGGGGAGAGAAGAAGTATTCGGACAAGCTGGATCTTTGAGGCTGTGCGATGACATAAATGAACAGATAAAGTGCAAAAAGAGCCGCAAGGTAAGGCTTTGGTTTTCCTCAAAAACGTGATATGATAGAATCATTCATTATAATGCACATATTTAGATATTAGGAACAGCCGGAGTTTATATGGGGAGTTGGCAATTCTGGCTTGACCTTTCAAAAAGATTGGATGTCGCAGACGTCGTTGCAGAAAATGATGAGAGGGAATCATATGAATAAAGAAGCGGCACTGGAAAAAATATTAGATATTAACAATCGATATGCAAATGAAATAAAATATGTGAATGAAAAGTTCTGCGTCACGGGGGAAAACGGCGTTCTCTGCTGCCTCTTCATCAATGGAGGACGACTGTCTTCCGGAATGCTTGCAGAATCGCTTAGTTTGACTTCCGGGAGGATTGCCAATATCCTCAAGAGTCTTGAACGGAAAGGATTGGTTCAGCGGGAGAGAGATGCAGACGACAGAAGACATGTCATAGCAATACTGACTGACCAGGGCAAGGATAAGATCAATGACCTTTTCAGAGAGAACAATCAGATTATTACAAAAGTGCTGGAGAATATTGACATCCAGAAACTGTGGGAGGCTCTGACCATCTTTGAGAAGGTGATGGGCAATATTAAGAGATGTCTTGAGGAGAATTAATCGGAGTCAGAAAAGGAAGAAGACGGGTTTTACCCATAGAGAACGAAGGGGGCGTTACTGTGACGCCCCCTTCGTTCGTTAAAATATGGCTGCCGCTTCAATACGGCAGCCTCATTATGACTATGTCATCTTTTGATGGTATTGTCAGACTGGCTGATCCTCCGATGCCATGCGCTTGATTGCCCGGTAGGCAACCACATCCAGGACAATGACATAGACGAAGAACACAAAGATGAGAATGTCATATCCTGTCGAGAGACAGAAGTCATAGAGTCCATGCAGCAAAACAGGGGTGATTAAAGAAAGGCGAAGGTGATAACTTTTTCCTTCTTCGTCCCCGATATGTTCGCAGTGTTTTGCAAGACCGTAGTGATAGCCCATGTAGATTCCGAAAATACAGTGGCCGGGAATGGAGAGGACAGCCCTCATGATTGCGGTGCTTATCCCGGTGTCAACAATGTAGAAAATATTTTCCAGAGCGGCAAAGCCCAGGGAAGAGGCTACGGCATAGACGACACCGTCAAAACAATAATTGAAATTTGGGTTGTTCCAGGTCACTCTTTTCATAATAAATCTCTTGAGAAACTCTTCCGTTCCCGCCACAATGATAAAGTTCTCAATGGCGATATAGAGAATGGAAGTCGGACTCAGGACCTGACCCAGAGCATAGTCTGACAGGACAATCTCAATGATCATGGCAGGGAACACCATGATGGCGCCGAAGATAAACAGACGCAGGATCAGGCTCCTTGGCTCCTTTTCAATCTCGTCAAGATTATAAATCTTCCAAAGCAGATAGATTGGCGGGATTACCGCAAGAAGAATCAGAAAACTCATATGATATCCTTTCTTTTCAAACAGATTAGTGTGATTATTAGTATGATCTGAATTTTGACTTGTTCTTTATTTCAAACTATATCATATCACTGGATGTAAATCTTGGCAAATGGATGTTGGAATAAGTGGCCGATTTTATGATAGAATATACTTAGAACGATTATGTTTTGCATTTTCGTACTGCATTTTTTGCACTGTATTTTTATAGTAGAGAGAACGGAGGTAACTATGGCGAAAAAGGCTATGATTGCGATGAGCGGAGGAGTGGACTCCTCAGTGGCAGCATATCTGATGAAAATGAAAGGTTACGATTGCATCGGGGTGACCATGAAGCTTTATGAAGATGAGCCCGGGCCCTGCCGGGATAAGACCTGCTGTTCTCTCGATGATGTGGAAGATGCCAGAAGTGTGGCCTATAAGCTGGGGATTCCCTATTATGTCTTCAACTTTAAGGAAGATTTTCGGGATAAGGTCATTGATCCTTTTATCGACAGCTATCTGAGAGGCTTTACCCCAAATCCCTGTATCGAATGTAATCGTCATCTGAAGTTCGCCCACCTCTACCAGAGGGCCAGGGCTCTGAAATGTGATGTGATCGTCACAGGACATTATGCCCGGGTGATCGAAAAGGAGGGAAGGTATGAGCTTCATAAGGGCCTGGATGAAAAGAAGGATCAGAGTTATGTCCTCTATGCGATGACCCAGGATCAGCTGGCTCACACCCGGTTCCCTTTGGGGGAGTACAGGAAGGAACAGATCCGGGCCATTGCTCAGGAGCAGGGATTCTTCAATGCAAAGAAGCACGATAGTCAGGATATCTGTTTTATCCCTGACGGAGACTATAAAGCCTTTATAGAGAAGGTCACCGGCAGACAGGCCGGACCGGGAGATTTCCTGGATCAGGAAGGCAGGGTGGTCGGAAGACACAAGGGTTATTATGGATATACCATCGGGCAGAGGAGAGGACTCGGCATTTCAGCCCCCAGCCCTTATTATGTGACGGAGATCATTCCGGAAGAGAATAAAGTGATCCTGGGCAGCAACCATGATCTGTTCCACCGCAGTCTGATCGCGCAGGACTTTAACTGGGTCATGGAGCCGGTGCCCGGGGAGACAGTGAGAGGGAGAATCCGGTATCATCAGGAAGATAAAGAAGCCGTTTACCAGCTGCTTGATGACGGCAGGGTGAAGATTGTGTTCCAGGAAGCCCAAAGGGCAATTACACCCGGTCAGGCAGTGGTACTTTATAAGGGGGACGCCCTTCTCGGAGGGGGAACCATCATGTCCCTGGCTGAGGATTGACAGGCACTGATTCAATCCTTCCTGCCTTTGGGACTGAGACCGATATGTTACAAGGAAAGGTATGGAAGCTTATTTGTAATAATGGCTGTTCAGTGTTACAATAATAAGAATGAATGCTGAGAATTTCTGTGGAATAATCCCGCCTGAGCGGGAGTGCAGCAGTGAAGATAATAAATCGGAGGTGGAGACGATATGGAAGACATGATTAATGCATTGCTCGATGTGGTGAGAGCTCAGCATACAGCGGCTGAGGGAACAGATACAGAGCCCTTTGATATGGATGATATCGTCGATATGGCGTTAAACATTCTGGGGAGACCGGAGGAGGAAGCTGAGCAGAAGGAAGTAATCAGCAATATTGAAGATATGGTACATTCACTGGCCCCGGATATTTTTCCGCCCAAGACCTTTGATCAGCTTGATGATCAGGAGAAGATTCAGTCAGCGGCCAATATGATCGAGCAGAGCCTGCGAAACGGCACCGTCAGAAGGGCGGGCAGGGTATCCATTCCCAGAGGGACAGATATCCGGGCCGGCCAGGATTTTGCTGCTGCAGACAGTGGCCAGGACGAGTCGCCCTATTTCAGTGATGACCAGGTGGACGCATATCTTGGCACTTCCGACCAGGAGGAGAGCGACGACTTTGATCCCCATCAGGCCGCGGACCTCAACGACCTGATCTATAACAATTTTATGCAGATGATGGGCATGAAGGAACCCCAGGTTGAGTACCCCTTTGACCGTTCCCAGATCCGGTACGGGAGGGAGAAGACTGTGACCGAGATGCTGGCTGAGGAGGAAGAGGCCAGGGAGAAGGCAGAGCGGGAAGAGAAAGAAACGAGACGTAAGATGTCTGCGTGGGAGCTGGCCCAGAGTGCTGTGGATAAAGACGAGGCGGCCCACCAGAAGGAAGAGTATGTCCCCAAACCCATGGAGATGCCGGCAACCAAATCGGCATCCCAGATGGCTGCGGAGGCGATTGCCAGGTCCAGAGAGGAAGACAGTATGAAGACAGAGATTGAGAGAAGAGCGGAACAGATGATGGAGGAAGCCCGGAAACGAGGAATGGACCCCATGGCATTTGCTCTTCATCAGCAGGAGATTCTCCGCTATATGGAGAAAAACAGTGACGAGCTGGTTTCCTTTGAGGATTATGAAGATCTTACCCCGGAAGAAAAGTACGAAATAGAGCAGCGGATGGAAGAGGAGAAACGGCGTGAGGCCGAAGCCAATACAGCACAGGCAGAGGCAGCTTCTCCCTCTGAAAGCAGACCTGATGAGGGGGAGACATCCGCCGAAAAGACCGCGCCTGTCCGGGAGACAGGAGAGGAAGATACTTCCTTGGCAAATCCGGCACCGGAACAAAAGACCGAAACTGCCGGTGAGGAAATGCCGGTTATGTCTGAGGAAATGCTCCTGGCCCTCAGTCAGGAGGTCCTCCGGGAAAACGCTGACATGATCCTGGCGGATGATGCCAATGAAGATATGGAGAATCTGAATCAGGTGATTCTTGAAAATATACGGAAAATGATGGCCGGCAGCGGCGCACCTGTCAGTCAGGAGCCGGTGGCAGACCTTCTGGATCAGGTGGATAAAAGACATGGAGATGCCTCTGCTGCTGCAGCGATGGAGCAGCCGGAAGAGGCAGACAGTACTCCGGCAGATCGCGGCGACGGCTCGCTGCAGGCCGCTCTGGCTTCAGCCCTGAATCCGGCCGGTACCGGAGCGGACAATGTGACAGTCGGAGGCGGAGGAGGCGGACAGGGTCCGTCTGCAGCCGCCCGGGAAGCAGGCCCCTTGTCTGCAGCGGAGCTGGCTAAAGCAGCCCAGCGTGCCGCCGGAATCAAACAGCCGGAGGATCCGGTGGTGACCAAATCTGCGGCAGAGATCGCCAGAGAAGCCCAGGAGCGCAGCAGACAGCGCCTGGCAGAAGAAGAGATGGCAGAGGCGGCAGAGACAACAGAAGCCGGAGATACCGCCATGGATATGGATGCCCTCACCTCTGAGCTGGCCAAAGCCATGGAAGAGATGGGCGGTGAACTGAATGAGGAGAAGGCCATTGCTCTGCTTCGACAAAGACTGGCAGCCATGGATATGGATGAAAGTCAGCTGGTTCTGTCGGAGGATGATCTTGAGATGCCGGATCTTGAGATGCCCGCATCCGAGGAAGACAAAGCAGAAGAGGAGACTTCCCCACTGACCTCCGATGAAGATAAAAAAGACAGGGCGGACAGCAGCCAGGAAGATACGGAGGAGGGAGAGAACACCAGCGGGGAGACCACACCTGCCTCGAATGATAAAGCCGATGTTAAAAGCATTTCCCAGGAAAAGGAAGAAGAACTGGATCTGTCAGACCTGAATGAGGAGGATCTTTTCTCAGAGTTTGATGATATTCTGACAGAAAAAGAATCAGACTCACTGGAAGTAAAGCAGCCGGAGGAGGCGGATGATTTGAAAGAGGTCTCCGTGGAAACCTCCATGGAAGAGATTCCAGAGGAACCGGCTTCAGAGGACATTTCCCTGGTAGCTGAAGATCCCCGGGAAGACGGAAATCAGGAGGAGCCAGCTTCTGAGAATGAGACTCAGACAGAGGATGAGATTCCGGATGAAGAAGAGGATGCTTCCGCTTATGTGCTTGGGGAGCATACTCAGGCAGAGATCGATGAGGCCATCGAGAATCTGAACACTCTGGGTCTGGAAGGCGAGGTCTATGAAAGGGCAAAGAACCTGCTGCTTTTGGAGATGGCCGGCTCCGAGGAAGTGCTTGAAGCATGGCTGAAGGAGCAGGAGGAGAACAAAAACAGGAAAGCAGCCCCGAGACTGGAAGACGACGAGATTGAGACCATAGAAGATCTGGATGAAGACCTGCTGGAAGAAGAACTCAAGGAAGCTCTGGACGGTGACTTTGGCACAGATTCAGATGCTTCTGAAGAGACTCCCGAAGAGGCAGGAGAAGCAGAAGAGGATGCAGGGGCAGAGGAAACTGAACAGGAGGCAGCCGGTGAAGATACAGAGCCTGACCTGGAGCCGGGTGCTGAGCCTGCCTCAGAACAGGAGACAGTTCCGGAGGCAGCATATGACCAGGAAGAGACAGTTCTGGAAACCGTGGAGCCCATTATAGAGGAGGCAGCTCCCACAGTGGAGGAGACTGACCGTACTTTCTCGAGAAGACATGGAAGAAAAGAACGTCATGTAGTCAGAAAGAGAGAGAGGACAGCTGCTGGCCGAAGTGACCAGAAGGCTGCCTTCTCCGACGGATACGCCGAAAAGACGGCAGCCGGCAAGGACAGCCAGGTCGGTGAGACAGCAGACCGAAGCAAGGAGTATCAGGTCAGTGTCAGGAGCCCCTTTGTCCTGAGAAATTCCGCCAGTTTCCTGGATAAGTTCGAGGAATATATTGTGGATACTCAGGAAAACCGGAAGCTCAGCACCGGCTTCAAGAAACTGGATGCCATGTTGAGATACGGACTGCACAAAGGAAGCTATTTCATCGATGCTGAACCACAGTATCTCAAGAATGGTTTTATGCAGCAGATTGCCGATCATTCAGCAGAGAGCGGTGTGGACGTACTCTACATCTCCACTGAGCTGTCCAGATATGACCTGATGGTTGAGACCATATCCAGACTCAGTTATGAGATCCACGGTAAGGATGTGGACAAGGCAGTGTCACCCATGGCGATTATGACCGGCGCAGACGGCGCAGACCTGGCATCTTTGAAAGATGAGCTTAACTGGTATCGGGGAAGAATCAGTGAGCATCTGTTCATTCTGGATCAGGAGGCGGTGGAGGAATTCACCATGGACATGGAAAATGTCTCAGCAGGTGTGATCCTTGAAGAACTGATCCGGTCCATTGTGAGAGAAGGAGCCCACAAACCCGTTGTCTTTATTGACAATATTGAAAATATCCTCTCCGCTGAGGATTCTGAGGCGATGAAGCCTCTCATGGAAGGAATTCGTAAACTGGCCCGGGAACTGGGAATCCCTATTATCATGTCCTATGGCTATGCCCAGGCTGAGAGCGAGGAAAGACTGTATCCTTCCGAGAAAGAATTCCATGAATCTCTGGGCAATATGTGTGATGTATATATGGAGCTCCAGTATGCGGACATGGTGACAGAGGATTTTGAAGAATTGTCTGAGGATGATATTTTAGAGATGATGGAGGATGGAGATACACTTCTGATCGACATTCATCTGAAGAAAAATCGAAGAACCATGAAGGCCACCTGTCAGATTCAGGCGGCACCGAAATTCAATTTCTTCGAAGAATAATAGTTGGTATGAGACTGCCGCAGTAAAGCGGGTCAAAGATGTGATATAAAGGCAAGAACTCTCAATGTCCTACGTGTTTGGCATTGAGAGTTCTTGCCTTTTTCGTCAACGGAACTTCCGCTTTACTACAGCAGCCCCGGTCTTTTTTGCTCGATCAGCAGTCTGCCATCGTTTTTCCTTCTCCGACCAATCCCTGGAAGTCCATGGTGAATTGATCGATGGCTGCATCGATGGCGGCGTTCTTTACAAGACCGTCGATGACATCCGGTGCTGCGGTAACTGCCTTTACACCATATTTTGTCAGTTCAAGGACTTGCTGGCTGTTCTTGAAGCTTGCTGCCAGAAGGCCGCTGTCAAGACCGTTTGCAGTGATGGCGTCGTGAATATCTTTGGAGACCTGTACGCCGTCAAAACCCATGTTGTCAATGCGGTTTACATAAGGAGCCACATATTCTGCGCCGCATTTTGCTGCAAGGAAGCCCTGCATCGCTGTATAGATTGCAGTGCCTATGAAGCGGATGCCTTCCTGCTTTAACTGTTTCATCGCCTTAAAGCCTTCTGGAATACAGGGAATCTTTATCAGTGTGGTCTTTCCGAGAACCGACACGATCTTATGTGCCTCCTCTACCATACCATCTGCTGTT